>JAUVVA010000006.1 GCA_030604905.1 Verrucomicrobiota bacterium
GGTCTTGATGAGGATGTCGCCGCGCTGGGAGCGGATCTCGAACTTGTAGAGCTCGCCCTCGGCGAGGCCGGGGATGAACAACTCCCAGACGCCCGAGGCGCCGAGCGGGCGCATGGGGAAGTAGCGGCCGTCCCAGTGGTTGAAGTTGCCCACAACCGAGACGCGCGCGGCGCTCGGGGCCCAGACGGCGAAGGCCACGCCGGCCACGCCGTCGATCACGCGCACGTGGGCGCCGAGTTTCTCGTAGGCGCGGTGCTCGTTGCCCTCGTTGAAGCGGTAGAGGGCCTGGTCGCCGAGCGTCGGGAGGAAGCGATAGGGATCGTGGAACTGGCGCAGCTCGCCATTCCCGCGGGTGACGCGGAGCTGGTAGGCGAAGTGGTTCTTGCGCCGCGGGATCACGACCTCGAAGAGACCCTCCGGCGCCACGCGCTCCATCGGGTGGAGTTTTTCCTTGGGCGCGCCGTCCCCTTTCTTGGCGGATCCGGCGCCGAGCTCGACCACATCGCAAGTCAGCGCGTCCCGCAAAAACGCGCGGACGAGGATGCCGCCTTTCACTTTGTGCATGCCCAGGAGGGAATGGGGCTGAGCGCAGGTGGCGTCGGTGAAAGAGGCGAGTTCGTCGGCAGTGAGCAGCATGGCGGGCGCGGTAGGCTAAGCGCAGGTTTGGGCGTGGGTAGCGTAATGACGAGGCGGCATTTTCCCTAAATCAAGCATGGGGCCGCGCCCGGGGGTATCGCTCGGACACGGCGCAAGCCGCGCGGTTCGCCGAAACCGGCGTTTCCGGCTAAAAACTCAGCCGACGAAGGCCGACCCGAGCAGGGTCGACGGCGCCGGCTCCGGATGCAATTCGCGCAGGCGGGCCAGCGGTGCGGCGAGCTCCGCGAGTTCATCCGCGCGCAGGGCCCGCCGCCAGACCGCCACCCCGGCGATCAGGCCGCCAAAGAAGTTGCCCATCGCCCCACGCACCGAATTGGCGCCGATGGCGAAAACCGCGCCGTCCGTGCCGCCATCGAATAGCCCGCCCGGCGCGGGAAAGGGGTTCGAGCCGGGCTCGTGGTCGAGCCGTCCGTCGCGCCACAGCTCCACCCGCCCCGCGCGATACACCAGCGCCACCTGACACCAGGTCCCGACCGGCGCCGGCGTGGCTCCCGTCGCGTAGGTGTAGCAAAAGGCCTTGCCGGGCGTGGGGCCGCCTTGATCCGAGACATGCGCGTGCAGGCGGTCCACCGAGGGCACTCGTTCCAGCGAATGATCGAGCGTGCGCAGCCGGGCATGGGCGAAGAGGCAGTATTGCCGCTTGTCGCGCGATTCGTCCCAGACCCCGGCGATCGCCTGCCAATGCTCCGGATGATCGCGGCGAAACCAGGCGGCGAGGGTCATCTCGACGTCCGGTCCGTGGATGTCCAAGGCCCCCAGCGCGGCGCGCGGAGCCTCCAACCATTGCCCGTGCCGCACCCGCAGGACGCGCGGACCGAAGACGCCGCCCTCTTCCGTCTCCATGGGCCCGGCCGCCTCGCTCAACTCAAAACCGCCCCCGAGCGCGCGACGCTCACGCCCCGCCGGCTCGGCCAGCGGCCAGAAGGCCGTGAGGCCCGGGATTTCGGCCGGCGTTCGAGGGGTCGTGCTCATTTCTCCAGACCAAGACGAAGGCGCCCCGGCCCGGAAGCGGGCGCGGAGGTTATTGTAACCTTGCGGGCGAGCCCGCAGGTTTCACACGAGAGACGGAGGAGGAGCGCGTCGGGCGACGGGCTCAGGCCATCAACTCACGCGTGTCCACCGGCTCGAAGGCGCCGATGGCCGGCGCTCCGTTGAGCGGGCGGGGCCGTCCGGCGAAGTCTTCGCGCAGGCCCTCGACCGGGCGGCCGCGGCCCGCCGCGGCGGAGCCGGCCTCGAGGCGGAAGTCCCCGCTCGCGGCGCCGAGGAAGAGCGGATCCCACTGGATCGAGTGCAGGTCGCGATGCTCGGCGGCGCGCCACTCCTCGAGGGATTGCGAGCCGGCGCGCTGCGTCTTGCCCCAGCGGCAGTAGGCCGTGAGGTCGCCCTCGTGCTGGAGCAGCGCCTCGGTGCTGTGGAAGAGGTTGTGGTCGCTCTTGTTCTCCAGCACCTCGCCCGCCTTGGCCGGGTTGAGCGGCGTGGGCGTGATCATGAGGTTGTCCCAGGAGTTGTCGGCGAGGAGGTTGTTGAACACCTCGTTGTCGCGCAGCCGGTAGGTGTCCTTCGAGTGGCCGGGATTGCCCGCCTGCTGATAGGCGTGGTGGCGCAGCTCGATGCCGCAGCGACGGTTGCCGACGCAGGTGTTGTTGTGCACGCGCACGTTTTTCGACATCTGCACGAGGATGCCCTGGCCGTAGACCGGCTCGGCGTGGCCGACCGAGTTGAGGATGGAGTCGAAACGATGGTCCTTGCGGTAGGCGTATCCGTTTTTCCAGCACACATTGTTGCGGATCACGGCGTCGCTGGAGATCTCATACATGATGCCGGGGCCGCTGTTGCCCTCGCACCAGCAGCGCTCGATCACGACGTCGCTGTTGTCGATGTCGAACCAGATGCCGGGGCCGTCGTTGCCGATCACGCGGCAGCCGCGCATCGTCCAGCGCGCGGCGCGCACGATCTTGGAGCCGCCCTGCTCGAAGCACACGAAGCTGGAGTGCTTGGTGTTGTTGAAGAGGAACTGGCAGTCCTCCATCAGCACGTCGTGGCCGTAGCCGGAGAAGCCCATCTGGCCGTTGAGTCGGGTGATGCAGCGGCGATAGACGGCGTGGTTGGCACGGGCGTCGAAGCCGCGGGCCGCGCCAAACTCGAAAAGGCAGTCCTCGACGACGAGGTGGTTGCCGCCGAGGCGCACCATGGCCTGCTGCGGCAGATCGCCCGAGCCGCGGAAGACGAGACCGCGCACCGTGATGTGGCTCACGCTGCCGGCCTTGTCGTGGTCGCCGGCGGTGGAGAAGATGCGCGCGCGGCGCGTCACCTCGATGTTGTGGGCCGCGGGATCAAAGGGGCGGATGAGAAACTGCCAGCAATTCTCCGGCGAATCGCGGTCCACCGCCTTGATGCCGCCGCCGGTGATGGCGCCGGCGTCGATCGCCTGCTTGCCGCCGCGCAGCTCGCCCGTGAAGGGCTGCGGCCGGATGTAGAGCGTCTTCTCCTCGGCGTCGTAGCAGAAGCAGCCCCCCTTGAGCTGGTCGCGGTGCAGCACCTGGCGGAGGGGCTGGCCGTCGACGAAGACCTGCTCGCAACGACCGGCGAGCAAACCGTAGCGGGCGCCGTCGGGAAAGTGCGAGAGATCACAGGCCACGCTCCACTCGCCGCCGCCGGGCACGGTCTCGGTCCAACCGGTGACCACGTCGGCGCCGGTGATGACCGCCGTGCCCTTGGTCTCGGCCTCGATCGTGATCGGGGCCCCGGCGCTGCCGGAGCGGCGCATGACCACCGCATCCCGGTAGACGCCCGGGGTGAGCACCACCCGGTCGCCGGGCTCCGCCGCGTCGAGCGCGGCTTGCAGCGCCCCCGCCCCGGGAGCGACACGGATAACACGAGGGGCGGAGAGCACGGTGGTCTGGGTTTGAATCATGGGCCGACCTTGCCCGGGGCTCCTTCGGGGGAAAACCGCGCCGCGACTGGTAGCGTAACACCGCGCGCGGCGCGGGATCAGTTCCGCTCCGGGTGATCCGGCTCGCCCGCCAAGAGGCGCCATTGCGGATCGAGCTCGCTGAGCGCCCGGCGCCAGAGCGTCTCGTCGGGCCGGTGCCGGATGAGCTGGGGCTCCAGATCGGCCACCACCCAGGTGTCGCGCTCCAGCTCGCCCTCGAGTTGCCCGCCGCTCCAGCCGGCGTAGCCCAGGAAGGCGCGCAACTGCACGCCCTCCTCGCCCGCCAGCTCCGCCGCGCGCTGCGGATCGATGCCGAAGAGCAACTGGATGGCCTCGCCATCCTCGGAGTCGGGCTGCGGCCGCCAGGCGCAGAGGATCAGCTGGCGCTTCTCGACCGGGCCGCCGTCAAAAACCGGCACGTCGGAGAGCGGGCCGAGCGCGAAGTCGCCGCCCAGCTCGCCGAGGCGCTTGTTCATCGGACGATTCAACACCACGCCCATCGCGCCCTGCTCGTCGTGCGCCGACATCAGGATCGCGGTGCGGCGAAACGTGGAGTCGCGCAGGACGGGGTGCGCCAGCAGGAGAGAGCCGGCCAGCGACTCGTCGTCACTCGGGGGGTGCGAACGCATGGGGGCGAAGCATGCGGAATCGCGCCCGAGCTGCAACTACAGTTGCAGGATCCGCACCCCGGCGTCGGCCAGCAGGGGCGCGACCAGGGGATCGTTCTTATAGTCCTGCCGGTAACGCACCTCGGCGATGCCGGAGGCGGCGAGGATCTTGGCGCAGTTGATGCAGGGGAAATGGGTGACGTAGGCGACGCAGCCCTCGACCGAGCTGCCCCGGCGCGCGGCGTCGGCGATGGCGTTTTGCTCCGCGTGCACCGTGGCCTGCTCGTGCCCGTCGCGCACCCGCGAGGTGTGCGGGGTGCCGGGCAGGAAGCCGTTGTAACCGGCGGCGACGATCCGGTTTTTCCGGGTGCCGGCGCTCACGATCACGCAGCCGACGTTCAACCGCTCGCAGGGGCTGCGCGTCGAGAGCAGGACCGCCGTGGCCATGAAGTAGTCGTCCCAGGAGGGGCGACCGCCGAACTGCGCGGCGGCATTGGCGATGAGATCGACGGGCGAAGGCGCTTGCGACATGCGAGGCCGACGCAAGGCGCGGCCTCCCGAAAACGCCACCCGAAAACTCCCCGCGCCCGCCGCTCCCGGCGGCCCCGAAGCTCAACCGCCGGCGAGGAGTTTCACGCGGCGCTGCTTGAGCGGAAATTGCAGGGTCACCGTCGTGCCCCGGCCGGGCTCGCTCTCCACCGCGATCTGGCCGCCGTGCGCGCGCATGATGCGCTGCACCACCATCATCCCGAGGCCGTTTCCGCCCGGCTTGGTGGTGTGGTAGGGCTCGAAAAGGCGCGCGAGGTCCTCGGGCTTGATGCCGCCACCGTTGTCGGCGAAGGCGAGCGCGACGTGCTCCTCGTCCGCGCTCGCCTCGATGCGGAGGCGCCCTCCCGGAGGCATGGCCTCGGCGGCGTTTTTGATGAGGTTGAAAAACACCTGCTTCACCTGGTCCTTGTCCGCGAGCACGACCGGGAGGCCCCCCGGGCTCTCCACCTCGACCCTGACCCCGCGGTCGGCGAGTTCGCGTTCCTGAAAAGCCAGCACCTCCGCCAGCACCTCGGCCAGACGCGTGTCGGCGAGGTCGAGCGGGCGCGGACGGATGGCTTGGAGAAAATTGGCGATGATGCCGTCGAGCCGCGCCACCTCCTCCTGGCAGATGCGCAGGGAATCGCCGAGCGCCTGCGCGTCCTTCGCGTCCACGCCGCGCAGCTTGCGCAGCTTTCGCTCCACGACCTGGAGGTGGATGGTCAGCGAGTTGAGGGGATTGCCCAACTCGTGCGCCACCCCGGCCGCGAGAAGGACGATGGAGGCCACGCGCTCGCTCTCGATCCGCTGGTCGGCGTCGAGCTTGTCGCGGGTGATGTCGGTGAGCACGACGGCGAAACGCCGCGCCTCGGTCGCGCCCGCCCACTCGGCCTCCGCGCCGAGCCCGGCGGAAAACGGCACCAGGTAGAGCCGCACGGCCCGCGGCTCCGGGTAGCTCAGCTCCACCTCGCGGGTGAGGCTGGTCGCGGCGTCTAAGGCCGGGCCGAGCAGCGGGCGCAGCCCCGGGGCGAGGCGCCACAGCGTGGTCCCGCCGACGTCGCCGGACTTGAAGCCGAGCAAGCGCTGCGCGGCGGAGTTGGCGTAGGCGATCGCCCCCTCGGCATCGACCACGAGCAGGCCCTCCTGCAGGACGTTGAACACGCGCTCGAAGAGCCCGCGTTCGCGCCCGAGGCGCTGGGCGAGCGCGGTGAGCGTGGCGCGGTCGAGCGTGTGCAAACGCTCGAGCATGCGCGCGAGAGAGCTGGGCTTTTGGGCGGGCAAGGGAGGAGGTCGTGCGGCTGTCCGCACCGCATGAAGGCAAGGCGGCCCCGGCTTGGCAAGGACCCCGGGCGCCGCGCCTTGCTCCGGACAGCTCCTGGTGTCCTGTCGCCGAAGTCTCTTTGAGAATCAATTGGCCGCAAAGAGGCGCAGAAGTCGCAAAATCGATCCAAAGCTCCGGCAACTCTGCTTTTTTTGCGCCTCTTGCGCCTTTTTGCGGCCATTCTCTGACCGCATTTACTCAAGTCACTTCGGTGACAGGACACTAGATCTCGTAATCGATCTCCGGCCGCTGCGCCGGGCCGCCGCTCGCGCTGGCCTGGTTCTCCGCGCGCTGCCGGTCGTAGAAGATGCGCACGTCGGCCTTGCCCGCGGCGCCGTCGGCCGCGAGCAGCTTTTTGGCCCGCTGCAAGGCGCGCTTGGTGCTCATCGTCAGGTTCGCCTCGGCCGGGAAGATGTTTTCCGCGCCGATCACGGTCCACGCGCCGCTCCGCCGCAGCACGCGCTCCACGTCGGGGTTGATGCCGCTCACCAGCAGGTGACGCTTCTTCTTGCGCAGGGCCTCGTGCAACTGGAGCAGCGACATCACCGAGGTCGCGTCGAGGTGGCGGGCGTTTTTCATGCGAAGGATCACCACCCGGATGCCACCGTCCTCCGCGAGGTAGCGCACCTGGTCCTGAAACAGGTCGGCCGCGCCGAAAATCAGCTCGCCCTCGACGTGCACGATCGAGTTCGCGGCGTAGATGCGGTCCTTGGGCTCGTCGAGCTGGGCGAGCTGACCCTGGTCGTTGAAGCCGTATTCGACCAGCGAGGGCGCGCTGGCTTTTTTGAGGAAAAGCACGAGCGAGGCGCCGATGCCGACGTAGACCGCGGTGTCGAGCTGGAGAAACAGGGCCGAGAAGAGCGTGAGCCAGAAGACGATGGCGTCGGAACGCGTGGCGCGGGTGACGATCCGCACCTGCGCCATGTTGATCAGGCGGATCGAGATCAGGATCAGGTAGGCCGCCAGCGTGGCGATCGGGATGTAGTTGATGAAGCCCGAGGTCACGGCGAGCACGCCGAGCACGAGCAGGCTGGCGAAGATGCTGGCGAGCTGGGTGGCGCCGCCGCTCTGCTGGCAGACCGCGCTGCGCACGAAGGAGGACGAGCCGGGCATGGCGCCAAAGGCCGTCGCGGCGAGGTTGCCCGCGCCCATCGCGATGAGTTCCTGGTTCGGGTTGACGCGCTGGCCGGAGCGGGCGGCGAGGCTCTTCGTGATGGAGATGGCCTCCAGCATGCCGAGGATGGCCGCGGCGAGCGCCACGCTGGTCAGCGCCGGGATAAGCGCGATGCCCTCGGCGTTGCTCGGGAAGCCGACGAAGAGCGGCATCGAGCCCGAGATCGCCCCGCCGTCGCGCACCAGCACCACGCCAAACTGCGCCAGCCCGTAGCCGAGCGAGAGCAGCACCGAAAAGGCGATCACGATCAGGCCCTCGGGCCAGTTCGGCCGCAGGCGACGGATCAGCAGCATCGCGAGCAGGCTGGCGATGCCCACGCCCGCCGTCATGGGATTGAGCTCGAAAGCCCCCACGCTCGTCGCGAGGTGCATCAAGGTGGCCGGCAGCGACACGCTGTCCGCCGCGCCGATGCCGAGCAGGTTGCCCACCTGCCCGACGCCGATCAGCACCGCCACCGCGCAGGCATAGGCCACGATCACGGTGCGCGAGATGAACTGGGTGAGCGTGCCGAGCTTGAAAAAGCCCGCCGAGAGCTGAAAGACGCCGATCAGAAACCCGATCACCAGCACCTTCTCCAGCGCCGTCAGCGGCACGTCGCGCACCGTGATAAGCGCGCCGGCCAGGATGATCGAGATGGTGTTCGTCGGTCCGAAAACCAGGTGACGCGAGCCGCTGAAGAGCGCGCAGAAAAAGGCGCCCACGATCGCCGTGGCCACCACCGCCGCCGCGGGCAGACCCACGACGAGCGCAAAACCGATCGCCTGCGGGATCGTGACGATGGCCACCATCGCGGCCGCCGTGGCGTCGGCCCTCAACTTCGCAAAACTGTAGGTGCGAAGCTCCCGAAGAACCGGCGGGATGGGATCGAGACGCAGGTAATCGACGGCGTCATAGAGGACGTCGCCGGCTTGGTTGAGGACGCGGGCCGCGTGGTCGGTGGGAGAGGTGCGCAATGCGGTGGGGACGCGGTCGGCGGGGTGGCGGCCGGCGTCAGGCTATTCGGGGCGTTGACCTTGATTCGGACAAAGGGAGGTGGTGGAGAGGGACAAGGGAAGAGATTGGATCAAGCGCGCCCCGACGAGGCCGAGGCCGCTTTTGCGCAACCTTTCACAACTCGACGCCGAGTTTTTCCAGGATGCGCTGGAGGTCGTCGTTGCCGGCGTAGGGGATCACGATCTGGCCCTTTTTGCCGGCGTGTTTCACCGCCACGCGCGCGCCCAGATGCGAGGTGAGCCGCTTCTCGATGCTGGCGATGGCCGCGGCGTCGGCCGGGGCGATTTTTTTCGCGCCGCCCTTGGCGGGCTCGACCGCGGTCGGACCGCCGACGGCGGCGGAGAGCTTCTTCGTCTGCACCAGCGCCTCGGTGGCGCGCACGCTCAGGCCGTCCTCGATCACGCGGCGCGCGAGCAGGGCGCGCTGCGCGGCGTCCTCGACCCCGAGCAGCACCTTGGCGTGGCCGACCGAGAGCAGGCCCTTGGCGACGTAGCCCTGGAGTTCGCCGTCGAGCGAAAGCAGACGGAGGGTGTTGGCGACGCTGGCGCGCGGCTTGCCCACCCGCTCGGCGGCCTGCTCCTGCGTGAGGTCGAAGTCGCGAATCAGGCTCGCGTAGCCGTAGGCCTCTTCGAGGGGGTTCAGGCCCTCGCGCTGAAGATTTTCGATCAGGCCGAGCGTCGCCGAGGAGGCGTCGCCCGCGGAGACGAGCCGCGCCGGGATCGTCTTGATCTTGAGCAACTGAAAGGCCCGCCAGCGCCGCTCGCCCGCGATCAGCTGGTATTTCCCGTCGGCCTGTTTGCGCACCACGATCGGCTGGAGCAGACCCTCCGCGCGGATGCTCTCGGCCAGTTCCTGCAGATGTTCCGGCGCGATCTCCTTGCGAGCTTGGTAGGGGCTGGGCACCACCGAGACCACCGCGACCTCGATAAAGCCACCCGACATCGGGGCGGCGGGCGCGGCGGCGGGCGCGGCGGACGGAGCGGCTTCGGGAGCGGGAGCGGTGGACGGAGCCGGCGCGGGAGCCGGGGCGGCGGGCTTGGGAGCGGCGGCGGCGATCAGGCCGCCGAGACCGCGACCGAGGCGAGATTTGGAATTGGCCATTTAGAACGGGAAGGAGTTGCCCACAAACAACGAGAAAGCCTCGCAGAAAAAGGCGGCGGGCCTCCGCGGGCGAGCGTGTTTATGCTCAGCGGGGCGCCACCGGAATAAAAAGCACCTGCCCCACCTGCACCCGCGTGGGATCCGTGATGCGATTCGCATTGATGATGTCCTGCACCCGGGCCCCGTGTCGCTGGGCGATGCTGGAGAGGGTGTCGCCGCGCTGCACGGTGTAGGAGACGCCTTCGCGGGGGAAATTGTCGGAGAAAGTCGGCGCCGCCGGAGCCGCCGCCGGAGCCGCCGGGGGCCGCTGACGAGCCGCCATGCCATCGAGGGCGGCGTTGGTCTGCCGGGCCAGGTTTTCCATCTGCGTGGCGACCACCGCGAGCACGTCGTTGCGCGTCTGCGTCTGCGCGGTGCGGATGTCCCGCGTCAGGTCGGCGATCGCGGTGTTCAACTGCGTGAGGGTGGCGAAGTTCTGCTGCGCCCCCGCGGCGCTGCGCGCCAGCTCGGCGTTGGTCTTTTCCAGTTGCTCCACCCGGAGCGAAAGCTCCCCGAGTCGTTGCGTCAGCAAGCGCACATCTTCGCGCAGATGGGCCAGCTCGACCGCCGGCGGCAGCGCGGGCTGCGCCGGAAGCCCGGACACCGCCAGCAACAAGGACAGGAAAACGAAGGGCAGACGAAGGAAAGAGGGCATAAACCCAATCGGTAACGACTACCGGCCACGGCTCAAGCACGGCTACGGGACCAACGCTGGGCCAAATCCCTACCATTTTGGTTAACTTTCAGCTTGCGCGCTCAATCCCGACTCTTTTTGTCTGGTTTAAATCCACCCGATGAAGCTCTCCAAGAAAGGTGAATACGCGCTCCGCGCCCTGATCGACCTCGGCATCGCCGCCGAGGTGGGTCGCGAGCTCGTGCAGGTCACCGAGCTGGCGGACAAGGAGGTCATCCCCCCCAAGTTCCTCGAACAGATCATGCAGGAGCTCAAAGGGGCCGGTCTCGTCATTGCCCAGCGTGGCAAATTCGGCGGCTACCGCCTCGCCCGCCCCGCCGCCGAGATCACCATCGGCGCCATCATCCGCTTCATCGACGGCCCGCTAGCCCCCATCGGCTGCGTGAGCCACACCGCCTACGAAAAGTGCAGCTGCCCCGACGAGGAGCACTGCGGCCTGCGCATGCTCATGCTCGACGTGCGCAACGCCATCGCCGGCATTCTCGACCGCTACTCCATCGCCGACGTCGTCGAGGTCACGCTCCGCAAACTGCGCCGCGACGGCCTCCCCCTTCCCTTCGCCGCCCCCCGTGGCGCCAAGCGCGGCACCCCCGCCTTCGCCACAACCATTCCGCGCCCGCGCCGCGTCTCCACTCGCGCCTCCGCCCGCCGCCTCGCGCCGGTCGAGGGCCTGCTCTCCGAACTGCTCCCGGACTACACCATCTGAACGCCTATGCGCCTCGCCCACCATGAGCGCCACCTCCCACTCTCCCGCCTCGGCCCCCGCCTCCCCCGCCCTCCCCGACTGGCTCGCCCTCGTGCGCAGCAAGGTCGAGAGCCTCCGCTTCGGCGTCGTCCAGATCGTCGTCCACGACGGCAAGGTCACCCTGATCGAGCGCACCGAAAAGACCCGCCTGCCCGACAGCGCCTGACCCTCCCCCCCCTTTCCAACGACGTTACCACCGGCCGCTCATTGGTCATTGGGCATTCGTCATTGGTCATTCCGCCCCCAGGGCGACCCCACCGCCACCCGCGGAGGACGTATCGACAGAAACACTACACGCAGCCCGACTGACCCGACCACGGGAAGTTCCCATGCAAGCAGACCACCCGACCGTCTCCCATGAGGAACCAGAATGTCATCCGCGCGGCCACGCTGGCCGGGCCCACCACCATCGCCCTCGCGCCCTTCACCGCGCGAGCCCAGCAAGCCGCCTCCGGCGCCTCCGCTGACGAGATCGCCGCCCTGCGCGAGCAGATCCGCCTGCTCGACCACAACACCACCGCCGAGGACCGCCGCCGGCCTGGTTTCGTCCTCGGCAAGCGGGACCTCGCCGTCGCCTGCGGCGACGAGAGGCTCCCCCTCCACGCCGGCGACCATTCCGGCGAGGACGCCGTCTTCGCCCGCGTGCAGCTCAAGGTCTGACGCGTATCCGCCCCAGCCTTACCAAACGCATCGTCATGAAAACCCATTTTCTCCTCGCCGCCCTCCTCGCGGCCCTCTCCCTCGCTCCCCTCGCCCAGGCCCAGCGCGCCCCGCGCCCGGTCGAGCTCCTCAACGTCTCCTACGATCCCACCCGCGAGCTCTACACCGACTTCAACCGCGCCTTTGCCGAGCACTGGCGCCAGCAGACCGGCCAGGAAGTTCGCATCCGCCAGTCCCACGGTGGCTCCGGCTCCCAGGCCCGAGCCATCATCGACGGCCTCCAGGCCGACGTCGCCACCCTGGCCCTCGCCTTCGACATCGATGTGCTCCACTCGCGCGCCAACCTCATCCCCGCCGACTGGCAGTCGCGCCTCCCGCACAACTCCGCGCCCTACACGTCCACCATCGTCTTCCTCGTCCGCAAGGGGAACCCCAAGGGCATCAAGGACTGGGACGACCTCGTGAAGCCCGGCGTGGCCGTCATCACCCCCAATCCCAAGACCTCCGGCGGCGCGCGCTGGAACTACCTCGCCGCCTACGCCTACGGCCTGAAGGCCAACAACGGCGACCACGAGGCCGCCCGCGCCTTCGTCGGCGCCGTCTACCGCAACGTGCCCGTGCTCGATCCCGCCGCCCGCGGCGCCACCACCACCTTCGCCCAGCGCGGCATCGGCGACGTGTTCCTAGCCTGGGAAAACGAGGCCTTCCTCGCCCTGCGCGAGTTCCCCAACGAGGGCTTCGAGATCGTCGTCCCCTCGATCAGCATCCTCGCCGAGCCGCCCGTCACCGTGGTCGATCGCAACGTCGACCGTCGCGGCACCCGCGCCGTGGCCGAGGCGTATTTGAAATTCCTCTACAGCGAGGTCGGCCAGGACATCATCGGCAAACACTTCTACCGCCCCGCCGCGAGCGAGGCCGCCCGGGCCAAATACGCCTCCCAGTTCCCCGAGGTGAAACTCGTCACCATCGACGAGGTCTTCGGCGGCTGGGCCAAGGCCCAGCCCGAGCACTTCGGCGACGGCGGCATCTTCGACCAGATCTACCGCCCCCGCCGCTAAAGTGGCATGGGCGTCCCGCCCATGGGATCGATTCCGCGAGGAGGCGTCCCGCCTCCTCGCCCTCCGATCCGCCAAACCCACGGGCGAGACGCCCGTGCCACTCCCGAGCCCCGCCAAACTCTCCCCTCCCGCCATGACCGTCACCTCCGCCTCCGCGACCACGCGCGATCTCCGCGCGCTCCTCGAGCCCCTCGCCACCCTCGGCCAGGCGGACACGGCCTTTCATGTCTCGATGATCGGGCCCTTCGCCCACGAAGGCGCCCGCTACGCGCTCCCGCGCATCCTCTTCTCCGGCCCGCCCGCCGCGCACGATCCCATCCGCCTCGCGATCTTCGGCGGCCTGCACGGCGACGAGCCCGCGAGCGTGCTCGCGCCCATCGCCTTTCTTGAGCGCCTCGCCGCCGAGCCCGCCCGCGCCACCGGCTACGAACTCGCCGTCTACCCGCTCCTCAATCCCGTCGGCTACCTGCGCGGCACCCGCGCCAACGGCTCCGGCCTCGACCTCAACCGCCAGTTCTGGCGCGGCTCGGCCGAGCCCGAGGTCGCCGCCACCGAGCGCGAGCTCACCCGCACCCGATTCGACGGACTCATCACCCTCCACGCCGACGACACCTGCGACGGCATCTACGGCTACACCCGCGGCCACGTGCTCACCGAGTCCCTGCTCGAGCCCGCTCTCCGCTCCGCCAGCTACCTCATCCCCCGCGACCACCGCGCCGTGATCGACGGCTTCGCCGCGCGCGACGGCAAGATCGAGGCCTGCTTCGAGGGCGTTCTCTCCGCCCCGCCCGGCCAGCGCCCGCGCCCCTTCGACCTCATTTTCGAAACCCCCGCCCTCTCCCCGCTCGAACTCCAGATCGAGGCCGCCGTCACCGCCCTCGACACCATCCTCGACGAATACCGCGTCTTCCTCGCCTACGGCCAAGACCTCTGAGGTCGCCGCTCTCCGCCTCCGTCCGCCGCTCCCCGCTCGCATGTCCCGCTCCTCCCGCTCCGTCATCCCCGGCTTCGGCCTCACGCTCGGCTACACGCTGTTCTACCTGGGGATCATCGTGCTCATCCCGCTCGCGGGTCTCTTCATCAAGACCGCCGGCATGAGCTGGGAGCAGTTCACCCGCTCCGCCTTCGACCCGCAGGTGGTCCACTCCTACAAGGTCAGCTTCGGCGCCTCCTTCGCCGCCGCGCTCGTCAACGCCGTCTTCGGCTTGATCGTCGCCTGGGTCCTCGTCCGCTACCAGTTCCCCGGCAAACGCATCGTCGACGCGCTCGTCGACCTCCCCTTCGCCCTGCCCACCGCCGTGGCCGGCATCGCCCTCGCCGCCATCTACGCGCCCAACGGCTGGGTGGGCAAATGGGCCCAGCCCCTCTACGCAGACTTCATCGCCTCCCTGGAGCGCCTCGTCCCCGCCATCCCCTGGCAAGCCTTCCTCGGCAACCGCCTCGCCTTCGACCTCCCGGGCATCTTCATCGCCCTCACCTTCATCGGCCTGCCCTTCGTCGTCCGCACCGTGCAGCCCGTGCTCGAGGAGCTCGAGCCGGAGCTGGAGGAGGCCTCGGCCACGCTGGGCGCCACCCGCCTGCAGACGCTGCGTCGCGTGGTGTTTCCGACCGTCCTGCCCGCGCTCCTCACCGGTTTCGCCCTGGCCTTCGCCCGCGCCGTCGGTGAGTTCGGCTCGGTCGTCTTCATCGCGGGCAACATGCCCTTCCGCTCGGAGATCTCCCCCGTGCTGATCGTCGCCCGGCTCGAGGCCTTCGACTACGCCGGCGCCACCGCCATCGCCACCGTCATGCTCGTGGCCTCCTTCGTCCTGCTCCTCGTCATCAATCTCCTCCAGCGCTGGACCCGCCGCCACCAGGCGACCTGAGCCGATGCGCAAACCGTCACAGGTCAAAGGTCGCAAGTCCGATGCCTCCAACTCCCGGCTTTGCCGCGCCCCCTCTCCCGCCCAAGGCCGCGCCCGCGCGGCCCGCTGACGACCTTCGACCTTAAGACCTTCCCTCTTTCGACCCTCTCCAGAACATGGCCGCCATCGTCTCACGCCTCGAGCGCCGCTCGTCCGCGCCCCGCGCCAACGCCGACTCGCCTCTGCTCAAGTGGAGCCTGCTCGCCGTCGCCTCGGCCTTCCTCGTCTTTTTCCTGGTGCTGCCCCTCGCCGCGGTCTTCGCCGAGGCCTTCCGCCGCGGCGTCGAAGCCTACTTCGAGGCCTTCAAAGATCCCGACACCGCCGCGTCCATCCGCCTCACCCTCATCGTCGCCGCCTCGGTCGTCCCGCTCAACCTGCTCTTCGGCGTCGCCGCCGCCTGGGCCATCGCCAAATACGAGTTCAAGGGCAAGGCCCTGCTCACCACCTTCATCGACCTGCCCTTCGCCGTCTCGCCCGTCATCGCCGGCCTCGTCTACGTGCTCATCTTCAGCGCGCACGGCTGGATTCCCCCCGAGACGCAGCAGTTTCTCCTCAAGCCCTTCGCCGTCCTCTTCGGCTGGCTCGCCGCCATGCCCGCCTTTGGCTGGCTCGACCCGCTGGCCTACTGGTTCGAGGAGCCGAAGATCATCTTCCACACCACCGGCATCGTGCTCGCCACGATCTTCGTCACCTTCCCCTTCGTGGCCCGCGAGCTCATCCCGCTCATGCAGGCGCAGGGCAACGACGAGGAATACGCCGCCGTCACCCTCGGCGCCTCCGGCTGGCAGACCTTCCGCCGCGTCACCCTGCCCAACGTGAAGTGGGGCCTCTTCTACGGCGTCATCCTCTGCAACGCCCGCGCGATGGGCGAGTTTGGCGCCGTCGCCGTGGTGTCCGGCAAGATCCGGGGCGAGACGACCACCATGCCCCTGCACATCGAGATTCTCTACAACGAGTATCTCTTCGTCGCCGCCTTCGCCGTCGCCTCCCTCCTCGCCCTCCTCGCCCTCGTCACCCTCGTCCTCAAGTCCGTCATCGAGTGGGCCCACTCCCGCCGCCACGCCTGAAACCGTCCAACCGTCCAACGTCAAAAGTCCCATGTCCCACGTCACCACCGCGCGCCTCCACCGCGCCCTCTCGCTCACCGATGGCCGCGTCCACGCGGCCCGCTGACGACCTTCGACCTTCGACTATTCGACCTTCGACTTTCCAAAAATGAGCATCGTCGCCCGCAACATCACCAAGACCTTCGGCGCCTACACCGCCCTCGCCGACGTCTCCCTCGAAGTGCCCACCGGCAAGCTGGTCGCCCTCCTCGGCCCCTCCGGCTCGGGCAAGACCACCCTGCTGCGCATCATCGCGGGCCTCGAGTTCGCCGACTCCGGCAGCGGCCGCATCGACTTCCACGGGCAGGACGTCACCGACACCCCCGCCGGCAAGCGCGGCGTCGGCTTCGTCTTCCAGCACTACGCGCTCTTCCGCCACATGACCGTCGCGGAAAACATCGCCTTCGGCCTCACCGTGCGCCCGCGCAAGGAGCGCCCCGCGAAGGAGAAAATCGACGCCCGCGTTAAGGAGCTGCTCAAGCTCATCCAGCTCGAGGAGCTCGGCGGCCGCTACCCCGCGCAGCTCTCAGGCGGCCAGCGCCAGCGCGTCGCCCTCGCCCGCGCCCTCGCCGTCGACCCGAAAGTGCTCCTCCTCGACGAGCCCTTCGGCGCGCTCGACGCCCGCGTGCGCAAGGAGCTCCGCCGCTGGCTGCGCCACTTCCAGCGCGAGATCGGCGTCACCACCATCTTCGTCACCCACGACCAGGAGGAGGCCCTCGAGCTCGCCGATGAGGTCGTCGTCATGAACAACGCCAAGATCGAGCAGCTCGGCACGCCCCAGCAGGTCTACGACCAGCCCGCCTCGCCCTTCGTGATCGAGTTTCTCGGCAACGTGAACCGCTTCGCCGCGCTCGGCCACCCGCTGCCCGGCGCCGGCGGCGACGTGCTCTACGTGCGTCCGCACGACGTCGACATCCAGCGCGACTACAAGGGCGAGCACGGCATCCGCGTGCGCGTCGAGCACGTCTTCTCCGCCGGCAACTACGGCCGCGTCGCCCTCGTGCGCACCGACAACCACGAGACCATCGACGCCGAGATCTCCCGCGCCCGCCTCGCCGAGCTCGGCCTGCGCGCCGGCGAGGAGGCTTCGGTGGTCTTCCGTCACATCCGTCTCTTCCCCAAAGAGGGCAAGTTCACCGAGCGCGACGTCGTCACCGAGGACGCCGCCCCCACCCTCACCGACCCCGGCCGCGGGATCTGAGGCGCCCCGGCGCCGCCATCTTTCGTAGGAATCTCCCCGGTCCGGCGCCTTCGGAACTGCGCTTTTGGAAAAGCTGGCTAGGGTGACCGCCAAAGCCACCCAACCCGCGCGCCATGTCCAAACTTCCCAGTTCCCCAATCTACAGCTCGGATGTGTATTTGATGGCCTGCAAGCAGTTCGACCGCGCCGCCGACGCCATCAACCTGCCCGAGACGATCCGCGACCGCACCAAACACCCGCGCCGCGCCGTCGTGCTCTCCCTGCCCATCCAGCGCGACGACGGCACCGTCCAGGTCTTCGAGGGCTACCGGGTGCAACACAACCTCTCCAACGGCCCCGCCAAGGGCGGCGTGCGCTTCCACCCCGAGGTCAGCCTGGGGGAGGTCGCCGCGCTCGCCATGTGGATGAGCTGGAAAACCGCGCTCGTGGGCCTGCCCTACGGCGGCGCCAAGGGCGGCGTGATCGTCGACCCCTCGCGCCTCTCGGAGCGCGAGCTCGAACGCCTCGCTCGGCGCTACATGCAGGAACTCGTGCCCTTTGTCGGACCGCACGTCGACGTGCCCGCGCCCGACGTCGGCACCAACGAACGCATGATGGGCTGGATGGTCGACACCTGGTCCAACCATCGCGGCCGTCTCGAACCCGCGGCCGTCACCGGAAAACCGCTCGCGCTCGGCGGCTCCCAGGGGCGCCGCGAGGCCACCGGCGCGGGCGTGGCGTATTTGGTTTCCCGCTACCTCGAGGACCTCGGCGTGCCCCCCTCCGAGGCCACCGTCGCCATCCAGGGCTTTGGCAATGTCGGCGGCGAGGCCGCCCGCGCCCTCGCCCGCCGCGGCGCGAAGATCGTCGCCATCTCCGACCATACCGGAGGCTACTTCAACGCCCGCGGCATCGACGTGGAAAAGGCGCTCGCCTGCGTGGCCACCACCCGCGATCTGCGCGCCTTCGACGGCGGCGACGCCCTCAGCAACGAGCAATTGCTCACCCTCGAGTGCACCGTGCTCATCCCGGCCGCGCTGGAGCGCGTGATCACGCCGGAGATCGCCCCGCGCCTGCGCTGCCGCCTGCTCGCCGAGGCCGCCAACGGCCCCACCACCTTCGCCGCCGACCGCTGGCTGGAGGAGAACCGACCGGATCTGGAGATCATCCCCGACGTGCTCTGCAACGCGGGCGGCGTCATCGTCTCCTACTTCGAGTGGATCCAAAACCTGGAGAACTACTACTGGACCCGCGACGAGGTGCTGGAAAAGCTCTTCCTCCAGCTCGAGCGGGCCCGCGAGGCCGTGGAGCGGCAACGCTCCCGCTACAAGTTCACCCGCCGCCTCGCCGCGCAGACCCTTGGCATCCAACGCGTCGCCGACGCCAAGATGGCCCGCGGACTCTACCCGTGACTCCCGGTCATTGGCCGTTGGTCATTGGTCATTGGTCATTGGTCATTCCGCGGCTCCGCCGCGGTTCCCCCTTTACTCTCCGCCCCCGAGAAAACACCGTGTGCTCATCATGACCGCGTTTTTCGCCCCGTTTCTTAGCGTCTTCGGCCTCGGTGGACCCGAGCTGCTCATCATCCTTGCCGTGCTGATTCTCCTCTTCGGCGCGAAGAAACTCCCCGAGCTCGCCAAGGGCTTGGGCAAATCGGTGAGCGAATTCAAAAAGGCCACCAAGGAGGAGGAGGAAGAGGCCCAGAAGAACGCGACCGAGACGAAGGTCGCGGCCAAGCCCGCCGCGCAGCCCGCGGATTCCTCCAAGCCCGGCCCGAACTGAGCCCACAATCGGCGACGGGGGCGCCGCCGCTGCTGCGCTCCACCAACCCTTGCGCGCCCTTCTTTTTGAGGGCGACGCCGATGCCGCGGGCCGGCCGCGCCTCTACCAGCCAAACTGCCGTTTGATGCGCAGCGGCTCATAGAGGTTTGGCGAGAGCTCGGTCAGGAAGCGGCTGGGGACGAGCATCATGCCGCCGGGGCCGGCGCGGGAGGCGATCTTCGGGTAGCAGAGGTAGAGCTCGTTCTTGGCGCGCGTCACCGCCACATAGAACAGCCGCCGCTCCTCCTCCACGTCGCCGTCCTCGATGGCGCGGCGGCCGGGGAACATGCCGTCGGCGAGGCCGATGACGAAGACCGCGTCGTATTCCAGGCCCTTGGACTGGTGCACGGTGGTGAGCTTGATCGCCTCCTGGTCGGGCGCGACCGACTTGTCGCTCGTCTCGCCGTTGAGCAGCACGATCTGCGCGAGCAGATCCTGCATGTCGTCGAAGCGCGCGGCGAAACCGGTCAGTGCCTTCAACTCCTCGTAGCGGTCGGTGTAGTCGGCGAAGGCGCCCTTCAGGTAGTCGCCATACCAGCCTTCGATCGCGAGCTCGATGACCCGCGCCGGGCGCTGGTCGCGCATGGCGTGGGCCACCTCGCGCAGGGAGGCGCAGAAGTGCGCCCAGTCGTCCTTCGCGGCGGGCGGCACCTTAGCCTTCACGTCGTCGCTCGCCAGCGCGTCGACGAAATCCTGCTGGAGAAACTTCGCGTGATCGAGCGCGGCGGAGTGGATCTTCTGCGCGCCTTTCTCGCCGACCTTTGGCAGCAGGCAGGCGACGCGCGCCCAGGCGAGGGTGTTGGTGGGATTGTAGACGAACTGGATGAGCGCGATCAGGTCCTTCACGTGCTGGCGCTCGAAGAACTTCACGCCGCTGGTGATGGTGTAGGGAATGCCGGCGCGGGAGAGGGCGAGCTGCGTCTCGAGCGCGACAAAGTGCGAGCGGTAGAGCACCGCGATCTCCGCCGGCGACACGCCCTCGTCCTCGATCAGGTAGCGCACGCGCTTGACCACGAACTCGGCCTGCTCGCGGTCGTCCATCGCCTGGACGACGCAGGGCTTCTGCGAGTTGCCGCGCGCGGCGACGAGTTTCTTGTCGAAGTGGCGTCCCACGGGCTGGGCCTCGAGCACGCCGTTGGCGAGGGCGAGGATCTGCGGGGTGGAGCGGTAGTTGGTCTCGATGCGGTGGATGGCCGTCCCCTCGTGGCGGTCGGGGAAGGTCATGATGTTTTCGAAGTTCGCGCCGCGCCAGGAGTAGATGCACTGCGCGTCGTCGCCCACCGCCATGATGCGGTGGTGCGAGCCCATGCGGTCCACGATCTCGGACTGGAGCGTATTGGTATCCTGATACTCGTCGACCAGCACGTGGCGGAAGCGGTTGGCGAAATACTCCGCCAGGTCGGGGCACTTGATCAGCAGCTCGAGCCAGAGCTCGAGCAGGTCGTCGTAGTCGAGGACGTTTTGTTCCTTCTTCGCGGCGGCGTAGGCGGCGGCGAAGGCGGGGAAACGGTGCGCGAGGTCGGTGTATTGGGGGAAGTGGCGCGAGACGGTCTCCTTGAGGTCGAGCCGCGTGTTGCGCGCGAGCGAGATCACGCTGTGCAGCGGGCCGGGCTTGGGGTGGGTCTTGTCCTTGAAGAAGAGTTTGTCCTGCGCCTCGACGGCCTGCTTGAGGAGCGTCTCGGACTCGTCGGCGTCGAGGATGGTGAAGTTTTTCTGGAGGCCGATGGCGTCACCGTGGATGCGGAGGATGCGCGCGCCGATGGAGTGGAAGGTGCCGCCCCAGAAGCGGCGCGGCTCCACGCCGGTGAGCTGGTCGACGCGGGCGAGCATCTCCTTGGCGGCCTTGTTGGTGAAGGTGAGCAGCAGGATCTCGCCGGGGCGCACGCCCATGGAGAGCAGGTAGGCTACGCGGTAGGTGAGCGTGCGGGTCTTGCCCGAGCCGGCGCCGGCGAGCACGAGCAGCGGGCCGGGCTCGGCCGTGACGGCGTTGAACTGCTCGTCGTTGAGCTCGGCGCGAAAGTCGATCGGCGGGACGGGGCTGTCTTCGGGGCGCGGGCTGCGGTCGAGGGGGAAATCCATGGCGTGTAGCCGCAAGACGCTCGCGCCCGGGCAGGCGCAGGCAACGCGAAAGCTCGATCCGGGCGGTCACGGCTCGCCCGAAGGGAGGAGCGCGCCCCGCGAGGGGCCCGGCCCGGCCGGCTCAGCGCAGGGTCACGCCGAGCAGCTTCGCGACCTGGTTCACGTCCTTGTCGCCGCGTCCGCTCAGGTTGATGAGCAGGAGCTCGTCGGGGCGCATCTGCTTGGCGCGCTTCACGCCCTCAACGAGCGCGTGCGTGCTCTCCAAGGCCGGGATGATGCCCTCAAGGCGGGAGCAGAGCTGGAAGGTCTCCATGACCTCGTCGTCGCAGGCGTAGGCGTAGCGGATGCGGCCGGTGTCGCGGTAGAAGGCGTGCTCGGGCCCGATCGCGGCGTAGTCGAGGCCGGCCGACACCGAGTGGGTGAGCTCGATCTGGCCGTCGTCGTTTTGCAGGATGTAGGTCTTGCAGCCTTGAAGCACGCCGAGTTTGCCGCCCTCAAAACGCGCCGCGTGCTCGCCGCGCTTGATGCCGAGGCCGCCGGCCTCGACGCCGACGAGGCGCACCTGCTCGTCCTTCAGGAAATCGAAAAACACACCCATCGCGTTGGACCCGCCGCCGACGCAGGCGATGACCTCGTCGGGCAGGCGGCCCTCGCGCTCGAGGAGCTGCGCGCGGGCCTCGCGGCCGATCACGCGGTGAAAGTCTCGCACCATCATCGGATACGGGTGCGCGCCGAGCGCCGAGCCGAGGATGTAGTGGGTGTTGCGCACGTTGGTGACCCAGTCGCGCATGGCCTCGTTGACCGCGTCCTTGAGGGTCTTTTGGCCGGCCTCCACCCCCACGACCTCGGCGCCCATCAGGCGCATGCGGAAGACGTTCAGCGCCTGCCGCTCCATGTCGACCGCGCCCATGTAGACCCGGCACTGGAGCCCGAACTTCGCGCAGACCGCGGCCGTGGCCACGCCGTGCTGGCCGGCCCCGGTCTCGGCGATGATGCGCGGCTTGCCCATGCGCTTCGCCAGGAGCACCTGGCCGATGGCGTTGTTGATCTTGTGCGCGCCGGAGTGGAGCAGGTCCTCGCGCTTGAACTAGCTCTTCGCGCCGCCGCAGTGCCGCGTGAGGCGCTCGGCGAAATAGAGCTCGGTGGGGCGGCCGGCGAACTCCTTCAGGTGGCGGGCGAGCTCGTCCAGGTAGGCGGGATCATGGCGCGCGGTCTCGTAAACCTCGCCGATCTCCTTGAGCGCCGTCATCAGCGTCTCCGGCACGTAGCAGCCGCCGAAGGCACCGAAGCGCCCGGCCTGGTCGGGGAGCGACTCGGGCGGCACGGGCAGAACGGAAGCGGAGGCGGAGGCGGCGGAGCTCATGGGAAAAGAAAAGGAGCGGAGAACATTCGTCTCCGCTCCGGCGCTGGCAAACGGGTTTTTGGATCGGCCTCCCGCTCCGGCTGGGACCTCGGCCGTCTCGGTAGGTGGACGCGGGCCGATCCGATTCGCGTGAACCCGGCCCTTGGGACCAAGCGCGGCCCGGGGGCTCAGGGCGCCGGCCCCCAGCGCTTTGTGAACGGGTAATAGATGAACAAGGGCCGCCCCACCACGTCCTTGGCCGGCACCGTGCCCCAGTAGCGACCGTCGAGACTGTTGGCGGAGTTGTCGCCGAGCGCCATGTATTGCCCGGGCCCCACCCTCACGGTCGCGCCGTCACGGAAAAGGCCCTCCGGCCGGAAGCCCACGAAACCGTCCGCCTCGCGGGCGTTGCGATCAAAGGCGTTTGCACCGGTGATCGGGGCGCCGTTTCGAAACAGCACCGGCCGCTCGATGCGCAGCTCGTCGCCGGGCACGCCGACCAGTCGCTTGATGTAGTATTGGTCGCCGCCAGTCCGCGCGAGATCCGGGATGTTGCCCGTGCGAAAGACGAACCCGTCGCCGACCTTGGGCCGGACGAAGTGATAGCTCACGCGGTCGACGAAGAGCTGGTCCCCCGTTAGAATGTCGAAGGACAGAAGCCGCTCTCCCCGGCGGACGGTCCGGCCGGTGCGCAGGAAGTAGACGCGTTGCGGCCCGAGCGGCGTGTTCAAGGTGGCCTCCATCAGACGACCGGCCGCCTGCTCGGCGCCGACGATGTCGGCCAGCGAGCGGCTGTCGCCGGGGAAGAAGGCGTCGCGCAAGACCCAGTCCATGTCGAAATCCAGCGGCACGCGCACCGTGGCCGCGCCCTGCCCGACGAAGAACCGATACTCCCGGAGACGCGCGGGAAACACGCCCCAGGAGCGCCCCGGCACCTCCGCGAAGGCCACCGAGCCCCGGCCGACGACGACCGGCAGCAGCACCTCGCCCGTATCCGGCGCGTCGATACGCCGCTGCGTCGCCCCGAAGGCGAGCAGCCGGGCCGCGCGCGCCGGCGCCGAAGGCTCGTCCGCCGGGCTCATGAACACCTCCCCGGTCATGCCGTGGTAGGAGGGCCACATCGAGTTGGTGGGGATCTTGAACGGCTGCACGTAGTAGGCGCGCAGCCCCAGGATCACGATCGCCGCCATGAGGAAGAACTCGACGTTCTCCACCAGCCCGGACTTCGGGTAGTGGGAGCCCCCGTGCCGCCGCAGCACCCGCTCCAGCTCCTCGATCAGCAGCTTGAGCTTGGCGGTGTCGGCCTTGTCCCGCAGCGCCTGCCGCACCGGGGCGACCGCCTCGGCCAGCTCGGCGCGGCCCGCCTCCCCCATCACGTCCCGACGATAATGATAGACCTTGTCGGCGAGCTCGAGCCAGTGCGTGGCGAGGCGGCGGGTCTTGGTGTGCTGCGAGGCGAAAAGTCCAAACATGTGATCGCGGGGGAAGACCCCATCGCACGCGAAGCCGGGCCCGCCCGAAAGCAAAAAGGCGAGCGTTTATTTCCGGGGTTTCTTCCTACGGGTTCCGGGTTGGCACCGGTCGGCGCTCCCGCAAAGCTCCCGCATCCTCGTCCTCCGCGTCACCCCATAGCCACCATGTTCGCCCGTTCCGCCCGCGTGTGCTCCCTTCGCGTCGCCTGCCTCGCAACCTTCGGCGTCCCCTTCCTTTGCGCGGCTCCCCCGCCCCGGGGCGCCACCGCCGCCGACCTGGCCGAGCTGCCCCTTGAGCAACTCATGGCCCTGCCCGTCGAGTCGGTCTCGGGCGTCTCGAAATATGAGCAGGCCATTCGCCGCGCGCCGGCCGGCGTCACCGTCTTCACCGCCGCCGATATCCGCAACTACGGCTGGCGCACCCTCGCCGACGCCCTCCGCGCCGCGCCCGGCTTTCACATCCGCCACGACCGCTTCTACGAATACGTCGGCAACCGGGGCTTCACCCGCCCCTACGACTACAACGCCCGCACGCTCATCCTGGTGAACGGCCACCGGATCAACGACCCCATCTACCAGCAGGGCGCCGTCGGCACCGAGTTCCTCCTCGACCTCGACATGGTCGAGCGCATCGAGATCATCCGCGGCCCCGGCTCCTCCATCTACGGCAGCAACGCCTTCTACGGGGCCGTCAACGTCATCCCCAAGCGCGGCCGCGACCTCGCCGGCGGCCAGGCCTCCCTCGCCGTCGGCACCGAGCCCTCGATCAAAAGCCGCGTCTCCTTCGGCGACCGCAGCGCCGGAGGCGTCGAATACACCCTCTCCGCCACCGGCTGGACCTCCGAGGGCGAGCGTCGTTTCGACCTGCCCCGGACCTGGCGCGACTCCCACCCGAGCTTCGTCGCCGCCGAGGCCCGCGACCGGGACGACCTCTCGGTCGCCAACGCCTTCGGCCACGTCGCCTGGCGCGGCCTCGAGGCCGAGGCCGCCTACGGCCGCCGGCGCAAGGACGTGTTGCCCCCCGTCTATTTCACCAACGTCGACACCCCCGCCTTCGGCATCGACGAACGGGCCTACGCGCTCCTCCGCGCCACCGGCGAGCCGACGCCCGACTCCCAGCTCACCGCCAAGCTGGCCCTCGACTACTACCACTACGAAGGCCTCTTCAGCCCCCAGTTCACCGATTTCGAGCAACAGTCCCCCTATGCCGACAGCCTCTCGCTCAACTTCGAGATTCGCTGGCGCCAGACCTTCTCCGACAAGCACACCCTGCTCGCCGGCTTCGAGTTTCAGGACAATTTCCGCCAGGACCTCGGACGCCGCAACCTCAGCACCGGCGAAGAACCCGTCCGCGTGCGCGAATCCTCCCGCTACTACAGCCCCTTCGCCCAGTTCGACTGGGAACTCGCCGACCCGCTCCGCCTCTCCCTCGGCGGTCGCTACGATCACTACGACTTCGGCCAGGAGCGCTTCACGCCCCGCGTGGGCCTCATCTGGGACCTCTCCGAGGCCACCACCTTCAAGCTCCTTTACGGCGAATCCTTCCGCGTCCCCAACGTCGAGGAACGCAACGCGGCCGAAGCGAACTTTCTCCCCAATCCCGACCTCGGGCCCGAGACCAACCGCACCTGGGAGCTCATCGCCGAGCATCGGCTGAACGCCATCTGGCGCCTCGAAGCCCACGCCTACCACATCCGCTCCAACGACCTGATCTCCACCATCCCCGTTCCCGGCATCCCCGACGCCGAGATCTACGCCAACTCCCAGCGCATCATCACCCGCGGCGTGGACCTGGGCGGCACCGCGCACTTCCCCTCCGGCCTGCAACTCCGCGCCTACGGCACCCTGCAACGCACCCACGACGACATCACCGGCGGCAGCGTGACCGACGCGCCCCGCCACCTCCTCAAATTCGCCGCCTCCGCCCCCCTCGGCCCCCGCTGGCTGCGCGGCTCCCTCGAGACGCACTACGTCGGCGAACGCCGCGATTCCTTCGGCCAAACCGTCGACGACTACGTCACCGCCAACCTCACCCTGCGCGCCAGCCGCGTCTGGCACGGCTGGGACTTCGGCCTCACCGTTTACAACCTCGCCAACGAAAGCTGGTCCGACCCCAAGAATTTCGGCCAGATCCAAGCCCCGCCCCGCAGCGCCGTCTTCCGCGCCACCCTGGACTTCTGATGCGCGGTCGCCTCTCCAGCCACAGCCGCAGCCTAGGTGTGTCGCTCGCCGCGGCGCTCCTCCTCGCCGCCGCGCGCCCGGCCGAGGCCTCGCCCGGACAGCCGCCCTCCGCGCTCCCGCCCGCGCCGGCGCCCGCCTTTGCGCCCGACGCCGTCAAAGCCGCCTTCCTCATCAACTTCATCCGCTTCACCGACTGGCCCACGCCTCCCTCCCGCGACAGCCCCTACGTGGTCGGGATCTCCGGCAACCGCGCGCTCGAGGACGAGTTGTTCCGGCTCGCCGACCGCCAGCTCGTGCGCGGCCACCGGCTGCGTGTCGTCCGCATCCGCTCCGCCCGCGACCTGGAGACGCTGCACCTCGCCTTCTTCGACACCGGCGCGCCGCACTCGCTCGAAGCCTTCGGCCCGCGCGAGGCCCTCCCCCTCCTCGCCCGGCGACCCGTGCTCACCGTATCCGACAGCCCGGGCTTTCTTCCGCTCGGCGGCATGATCCAGCTCTTCCGCGAGGAGTCCGCCCTCCGCTTCGCCATCGCCCCCGAGGCGGCCCGCGCCGCCGGCCTCGTGATCAGCTCCCGCCTGCTCGCCCTCGCGAGCATCTACCGGGAAGAGCCCCCCGCGCCATGAGCACGCGCCCCCTCACGCTTCGCCGCCACGTGCTCGTCTTCGCCGTCCTTGTCAGCGGCTTCGTCTTCTTCCTCGTCGGCGCGATCCTCTTCCTGCACCACCTCGGCCAGGCCCGCACCCGCCTCTCCGCCTCGCTCCAGTCCACCGCCCGCATCATCGCCGGCAACGCGTCCGCCGCCCTCGCTTTTCGCGACCTGGCCGCCGCCAGCGAGATCCTCGGCACACTTCGCCACGATCCCCTGATCGTCTCCGCCGTCCTCTACGATCTCCAGGGCGAGACCTTCGTCTCCCACGGGCGCCCCATCGGCTCGCCCCACCCTCTCGACCCCGATTCCGCCGTCCTCGTCGACGTCGGCAACCAGGGCGAGACCTACGGCCGCCTCCTCGTCGTCGCCGACAACCGCGCCGAGCTGCGCCGCACCGCCCTCACCTGGGCCGGCGTCTACGGCGGCGCCTTCCTCCTCACCCTTCTCGTCGTGCTCATCCTGGCCGCGCGCTTCCAGCGCGCCGTCGCCGCGCCCATCGTCAGCCTCGCCCGCACCGCCCAGGAGGTCACCAGCCGCCGCGACTACTCCCTGCGCGCCCAGACCCGCGGCCCCGCCGAGGTCTCCGCGCTCGCGGAAGCCTTCAACACCATGCTCCTCGAGGTCGGCCGGCGCGACGAGGCCCTCGCCCGCCAGCTCGTCGCCCTCGACCAGGAAGTCCGCGAGCGCAAGGCCGCCCAGGAAACCTTGCGCGAAAACACCCGCGAGATGCTCCGCCTCTCCCGCGAGGCCGGCATGGCCGAGGTCGCCGCCGGCGTGCTCCACAACATCGGCAACGCCCTCAACAGCATCAACGTCTCGGCCGAGCTCCTCGCCGACCACCTGCGCTCCCACGCCCGCTCCGGCCTGGCCGCCCTTCAGGAGCTCTTCCGCTCCCCCCCGCCCAAGGCCCGCGCCGTCCTCGAGGCCCATGCCGAGGGCCCCGCGCTGCGCGACTATGCCGCGGCCTGCGCCGGCCACGCCTCCGAGCACCTCACCCTGGCCGAAGACGAGCTCGCCTCCCTCCGCATCGGCGTCGGCCACCTCAAGGAGATCGTCGCCCGCCAGCAGACCCTCGCCAAGGCCCCCCGCCGCAGCGAGCAATTCGACCTTGTGGAAGTCGTGCGGGAATCCCTCCTTATCGACAAAACCGAGAGCCATGCCCCCGCGGTCCGGGTGCTCCAGAGCACCGAGGGCGCCCCGCCCTTCCACGTGTTTGCCGACCGCGGCGCAGTCGCCCAGATCCTGATCAACCTCCTCGCCAACGCCCGTGCCGCCGTCGCCACCGCCTCTCCCGCCGATCCCCTCGTCCGCATCCACATCGGCCCCGCCACCGCCTCCCACCTCCCCGTCTCCGTCTCGGACAACGGCGTGGGCATCGCGCCCGATCAGCTCGTATCCATCTTCCGCTACGGCTTCACCACCAAATCCGCCGGCCATGGTTTCGGCCTCCACAACGCCGCCAACACCGCCCGCCTCCTCGGCGGCTCCCTCCGCGTCCACAGCGACGGCGTCGGCCGGGGCGCCACCTTCACCCTGGAGCTCCCTCGCCAGCCGCCCGGCGTCGCCCATGAAGCCTGACCATCGCCGCATCCTCGTCGCCGACGACCTCCCGTCGATCCACGAGGACTACCGGAAGATCCTCAACCCGGTCACGATCGCGCGCCCCGCCCTCGCCGGCTTCGAAGCCTTTTCCCCCGCCCTCGGCGCCCCCGCCGAGGCCCCCCTCGCCTTCGACCTCGAATGCGTCCTTCAAGGCGAACGCGCGATCTCCGTCGCCGCCGCCGCCCGCGCCGCCGGCCGCCCCTTCGCCGTCGCCTTTGTCGACGTGCGCATGCCCCCCGGCATCGACGGCGTCGAGACCGCCTGCCGCCTCCGCGAGGCCGACCCCGACATCCAGATCGTCCTCTGCACCGCCTACTCCGACTACTCCCTCGGCGACATCGCCCGCCGCTTCCCCGAGAGCGACGGTCTCCTCATCCTCAAAAAACCCTTCGACCCGGTCGAGGTGCAGCAACTCGCCCGCTCCCTCTGCCGCAAGTGGAGCATCGCCGCCCAGCACCGCGCCCTCCTCGCCGAGCTGGAGGCCCGCGTCGCCGCCCGCACCGCCGAGCTCGCCCAGGCCAAAGCCGAGCTCGAACACGCCCTCCGCGCCGCCCAGTCCGCCTCCCGAGCCAAATCGGAATTCCTGGCCAACATGAGCCACGAGATCCGCACCCCGCTCAATGCCGTGCTCGGCATGGCCGAGCTCCTCCAATCCACCCCGCTCGACCCCACCCAGCGCGAATTCACCGACACCATCCGCACCAGCGGCGACGCCCTGCTCTCCATCATCAACGAGATTCTCGACTTCTCCAAAATCGAGCACGGCCACATCGAGCTCGACCTCGGCCCCTTCGATCTGCGCCGCTGCCTCGACGAGGCCATCGAGATCGCCGTGCCCCCCGGCCTCGAACGCCCCATCCGCCTCTCCCTCGACGTCTCCGACGAGCTCCCTCCCCTCGTCATCGGCGACGCCTTCCGCCTCCGCCAGGTGCTCGTCAACCTCATCTCCAACGCCTTCAAATTCACCGAACGCGGCGAGGTCACCGTCCGCGCCGCACGCCTGCCCCCCGCCGCCCCCGAACAGCCGGAACGCCTCCTGCTCAGCGTCAGCGACACCGGCATCGGCATCCCCGCCGAACGCCAGCACCGGCTCTTCCAGGCCTTCAGCCAGATCGACGCCTCCATCACCCGCCGCTACGGCGGCACCGGCCTCGGCCTCGCCATCGCCCACCGCCTCGTCACCCTCCTCGGCGGCGGCGTGCGCGTCGACTCCAGCCCCGGCCACGGCTCCACCTTCCACGTCGAGCTCCCCCTCCACCCCGCCTCGGATGCGTCCAGCAACCCGCCCGGCCCCCACCCGTCGCGCCCCGACAACCCCGCGCTCGACCTTACCCACGCCGCGCGCTTCCCGCTCCGCATCCTCCTCGTCGAGGACAACCCCGTGAACCAGCGCGTCGCCAGGCTGCTCCTGCAGAAACTCGGCTACGAGCCCGCCTTCGCCGGAAACGGCGCCGAGGCGCTGGAGGCCGTGGCCCGCGAGCCCTTCGACGTGCTCCTGCTCGACGTCCAGATGCCCGTGATGGACGGCCTCGAATGCGCCCGTCGCCTGCGCGGGGAACACCCCGACGCCACCCGCCCTTGGATCATCGCCATGACCGCCAACGCCCTCGAAGGCGACCGCGAGAACTGCCTCGCCGCCGGCATGGACGACTACACCAGCAAGCCCATGCGCATCCCCGTCATCGCCGAGGCGCTGCGTCGGGGCCACGCCGCCCTCGCCGCCCGCCGCCCCGCCGCCTCGGCGTAGCCGCCATCACCCGCCGCCACGTAGCCGACACGGCGGATCCGTGGCACCGGCCGGCGCCCTCCTCTCGCACGGGCCGCGCCGCAGCGGCGCGGCCGGCGAGGAAACCGGGCCCTACTCCCGCGCCCAGCCCTGCGCCGACCAACGCGCCACCTTGCGGCGAAAGCCGATCAAACAGAGCAGGTGGCTGGCCACCGGGATCGTCACGAGCTGAAAGCAGATCGCGAGGACGACCTTCCACCACTCGATCCCGTCGATCAGGAAGCCGAGCGAGACCAGCATCAAGATGACGCCGAGCGTGAGGGCCTTGCCCAGCGCATGGGCGCGGCAATACACGTCCGGCAGGCGGCAGATGCCGACCGCCGCCACGAGCAGGAAAAAGAGGCCGCCCAGGAGCGAGAGCGCGCCGGCGATTTGGCAGACGAGGCTCATTCGCGGCCCTCCCGCTCGACGTTAAAATCCTCGCCCGCGCTGCCCTTGGGCTGCGCCAGGTAGTAGTAGAAGGCGACCGTGGTGAAGAAACCGAGCGCCGTCACGATGATGATCATCTCCAGGAACCCGAAGGCCGCCACCTGGAGCGAAAACATCGCCACGGCCGTCACGATGGAGACGACCGCGGCGTCGAGCCCGACCATGCGGTCGAGCGTGGTCGGACCGGTGGTGATGCGCCAGAGGCCGGCGCCGGCGAGCAGCAGCGCGACCAGCCAGCCGAGGGGATAGAGCACGTTGTGCAGAAGGGCTTCCATGGGAGATCAGCGGGTCCAGCCCAGCAGCGGGGCTTCGAGGTTGTTCTTGATGCCGAGGCACACGCCGGAGGCGTCGCGCGCGTCGAGCGCGTGGATCACGACCTGCGTGGCCTCGTCGTTGAGCTCCACGCTGGTCGTGCCGGGCGTGAGCGTGATGCAGTGGGTGAGCACCACGACCTCGAAGGGCGTGAGGCCGGCGGTGTCGTAGACCACGAAGTCGGGCTTCAGGTCCTCGCGCTTCTGCAGGAGCACGATCTTCGCCATCGTGATGTTGGCGAGCACGAGCTCGCGCACAAAACGCAGGAGAAACATCGGCACGTGGAGCAGCCGGAGCGGCAGGGCGCGACGCGGGGTCTGGCGGCCGGCGCGGAGCGCGGCCACGACCGATTCGGGCACGGTGACGGGGGCGGAGGCGCTCATGGGGTCTTGTCGGGATGGAGGGTTTCGTTGGCGCCAAAGACGCTGGCGGCGTAGCCGGCGCGGTCCATGACCTCGTCGGCGGCGTGCTTGGCCAGGCGGGTGGCGGGACCGGCGGCGATGCCGACGCCGAGCGAGAAGACGGCGGCGCCGAGGCAGATGAAGGTCATGCCGCGCGTGCCGTAGTCCAGGCGGGGCGGACCGGCCGGGGCGTCTTTCCAGAAGCAGGCGAGCAGGATCTTGAGCATGCTCATCAACGTGAGGATGCCGGCGAAGGCCGCCATGGAGCCCAGCACCCAGCGCTGCGACTCGAAGCCGGCTTGCACGATGTAGAGCTTGCCCCAGAAGCCGCTCATCGGGGGCATGCCCGCGAGCGAGGCGGCGAGGATGAAGAAGGCCACGCCGAGCCAGGGCGCCGCGCGCCAGAGGCCGCCGGTGCGCACGAGCTCGTCGCTGCCGCAGGCCCGGATGATGACGCCGCCCACGAGGAAGAGCGCCGACTTCACGAGGATGTTGTGCGCGAGGAAGAGGATCGTGGCCGCGAAGGAGGCCGCGGTGAACATGCCCAGCGCGAGGCCCATGTAGCCGATCTGGCTCGCGATGTGGTAGGTAAGGATCTCGCTCACGCGGTAGCGGCTCACCGCCCCGAGCACGCCGATGAACATCGTGGCCGCGCCCACCCAGGCGATGAGCAGGTGCAGGCCGTCGAGGTTGTGCGGGAGCACGCTGCCGAAGACGCGCAGCAGCACATACACGCCGACCTTGGTCAACATGCCGCCGAAGAAAGCCGCCACCGCCGCCGGCAGCATCGGATAGGCCTTGGGCAGCCAGTAGTAGAGCGGGAAGAGGCCGGCCTTGGCGCCAAAGACGAGCAGGAACATCGCCCCGAGCAGCGTGAGGCGGAAATCGCCCTCAAGCGCGTCGGCGCGCACGCTGATCTCGGCGAAGTTCATCGTGCCGAAGAGGCTGTAGACGAAGCCGCAGAGCGCGATGAAGAGCGCGCTGCCCACCAGGTTGAGGATGAGGTAGGGCCAGGCCTGACGCGAGTTCTCCGCCCGCGCCTCGAGCGTGAGCAGCGAGTAGGAGGCGAGCAGCATGACCTCGAAGGCGACGAAGAGATTGAACAAGTCGCCGGTGAGGAAGGAGAGGTTCACGCCCGAGAGCAGGAAGAGCATGAGCGGCAGGCGCAGCGGGTGCTCCGCGTCGCGCGTCTGCTCGGCGTAGCCGTAGAGCACGCAGGCGAGCGCGCTGAAGGCCGAGAGCGTCACGAGAATCGCGGCGAGCGTGTCGCCCACCAGCACGATGCCGTAGGGCACGGCCCAGCCGCCGAGGCGCAGGACGAGGGTGCCCTCGGCGAGCGCGAGCTGCACGAGGTGCACGCCGAGCCAGAGCAGGCCGGCGAGCAGCGCGGCCACGAGCACGCGGCGAGTCTGCGAGGGACGCGGCAGGAGCAGGCAGAGGAGGCCGGCGAGCAGCGGCGCGAGGACTGGGAAGGCGAGGAGATTGGCGCTCATGCGTGGCCCCCCTTTCCGCCCTGGCCACCGTGGCCGTGGTCGTGGCCGTGACCGTGACCATGGTCGTCATGTCCGTGCGCGCCGTGGCCGTGGTGCCCGTGGGCCTCCTCGGCGGCGCGGCGCGCGGCCTCGCGGGCCGCCGCCTCCTGCTCGAGGCGCAGCTGCTCGGCGTCGAGCGCGAGATCGCGCGCGGCGGGCGAGTCGGGGTGCGGGTCGGCCTCGAAGAGCGTGGGAACGGTGGCGTTTCGACGGTCGGCGTAGATGCGGTAGATGAGCACGGCGAAGTAGGCGATGACCGCGAAGCCGATCACGATGGCGGTGAGGATGAGCGCCTGCGGCAGCGGGTCGGCGCGGCCGAGCGGCCCGGGCTCGCCGATGATCACGGGCGCGGCGCGTCCGCTCGGATCGCCCGAGGAGGAGAGCAACACCAGGTTGGCGGCGTTGGAGAGCAGCACCACGCCGAAGAGGACGCGCAGGAGGCGGCGCGAGGTGCAGAGGTAAAAACCGCTGCCGGCGAGGAGTGCCACGAGGACGGCGACGTCGAGCTGGTTGTTCATCGGGCGTCCTCCTTCGCGGCGGGCGAGCTGGCCGGCGGCGCGAGATCGATCGGTTCGCTATCGCGCTCGGCGAAGCGCCCCGCCTCCTCCAACACAAAGGCCGGCAGTCCGTGGACGGATTTCATCAGGGGAAGCATCAGTTTGAGAACCACGCCGACGACGGCCAGGAATACGCCGACATCGAACCAGAAGGGCGTGCCGATGTAGAAGCCGAGCACGTAGCCGTGGAAGTGGTGGAAGACCGGTTTGCCGAGCAGGATCGGCCCCAGCGCCACCAGGATGGCGAGCACGACGCCAAAGGAGGCGACCGAGAGCGGATTGAAGCGCAGCAGGCGGCGCACCCCGCCCACCCCGAGCACGAAGACGAGGATGAGGAAGGAGAGCGCGGTGACGAGGCCCGCGATGAAGCCGCCGCCCGGCGCCTGGTGTCCGCGCAGGAACAGGAAGGCGGCGAAAAGATTCAGCGGGATGAAGCCCGCGATTGCCACGTAGCGCAGGATCAAATCGCGCGGCACGGGGTGAAAATCCGGTCGCGGCACGCGCTGCGCCGCCGCCCCGCCGACCTGGCCGCCATGCGCGCGGTAGAGCAGGCCGAGGCAGCCGAGCGCGGCGATGACGAGCACCGCGATCTCCATCAGCGTGTCGAAGCCGCGGAAGTCGACCAGCACGGTGTTCACCGCATTGGAGCCCTTGGCGAGCGGCACCGTCTGCTCGACGTAAAACTCGCCCGCGCGCTCCGCGTCGGAAGGCGCCTGGAAGATCAGCGCGCCGGCGCCAAGTATCAGACCGAAACCGGCGGAGAGCAGGATGCGGAAGGGCCGCGCGCCGGGCGCGTGCGGCGGCAGGGCCTGCCGGTCGGCATCGTTGCGCTTTAGCCGCAGGGTGACGAGCAGGATGAGGAGCAGCGTGGCCGTCTCGACGAGGATCTGGGTGAGGGCGAGGTCCGGCGCGCTGTAGAGCACGAAAAAGCCGGTGACGCCCAGACCCATCACGCAGAGAGCGCAGACCTGGCGGATGGGCTGTTTCCAAGCCGCGGCGGCCAGGGCGGCCGCGCCGGTGATGGCCACCATCGCCCAGCGCCACCAGCCCTCGCTCGTGGCCGGGAAGGGCGACCAATCGCGCGCCAGCTCCGCCACGCGCCCGAAGTGCGGCGCGAGCGCGCCGACAAAGAGCACCACCGCGGCCACGCCGGCGATGAACACGTAGGCGTAGGGCTTTTCAAAACCGAGGCACTTGTTGAGCTTCTTGCCAAAGGTCGGCACCCCGTCGGCCACCGGATCGAAGGCGTTGTCAAAGCGCAGCGGCGCCGGGATCGAGACCGAGCCCCAGCGGCGGTCGCCGACGAAGAAGTAGAGCGCGAGGCCGATCGCCACCACGCCGCCGCTGAGCAACAGCTCGGGCGTGACGCCGTGCCAGAGGTAGAGGCCGCCCGGATCTTCGGCGTGCACGCCCACCACCGAGAAGGTGGAGGCGAAGACGCCAAAGCCCTGCGCGAGCACGCCGCCGAGCAGCGCACAGAGCGCGAGCAGGAGCGGCGGCAATTGCAGGCCGAAAGACGGGGCGTGGTAGTGCGCCTTCACCTGCTCGCTGGGCGCGCCCTTGAAGGCGCGACGCCAGATGCCGAGCGCCACCGTCACGTTGAGCGCCGAGCCGAGCAGGATGCAGCCCAGGGCCCAGACGGCCCAGAATCCCCCGCCCTCGCGCCAAAACTCCAGCAGGCGCGCGAGCAGCATCTCCTTGCTCAAAAAGCCGGTCGTGGGCGGCAGGCCGGCAAAGGCGGCGAGGCCGATCACGGTGGCGACGGCCGTCATCGGCATGAGCTTGGCGAGGCCGCCGAGCTGGCGCAGATCGCGCGTGCCGGTGCAGTGGTCGATAATGCCGACGACCATGAAGAGGCAGGCCTTGTAGAAAACGTGATTGAGGATGTGCAGCGAGTCCCAGGCGAGCGAGGCGCCGCGGGCGTGCAGGCCGTAAAAGCCGATCAGGAGTCCGAGCTGCGCCACGGTGGTGTTGGCCAGCACCCCCTTCAGGTCCTGCGAGAGCAGCGCGAAGACGGCCCCGAGCAGGAAGGTGCCAAAGCCCACGCCGGTGAGCACGGGCGTCCAGCTTTCCAGGCCGTGAAACACCGGCAGGAGGCGCGCGGCGAGAAAGACGCCGAGCTTCACCATCGTCGCGGAGTGCAGGTAGGCCGAGACCGGCGTGGGCGCGGCCATGGCGTTGGGCAACCAGTAGTGGAAGGGGAACTGCGCGGATTTGCCGGCGATGCCGATGAAGCAGAAAAAGAAGGCCGCGGTGAGCAGGCCCTCGGTGCCGGGCGGCGGGCCGCCGGCCGCGAGGATCTCGGTCAGCTCGTAGGTGCCGTAGACGACGCGCAGCAGCACCACGCCGACCAGGAGCGCGAGGCCGGTGATGCCGGTCGTGAGCAAGGCCATGCGGGCCCCGCGCTGGGACTCCTTTTTCTCGTGGAGAAAGCCGATCAGCAGGAAGGAGGTGAGGCCGGTCATCTCCCAGGCCACGAAGAGCACCATCAGGTTGCTCGAAAGCACGGTGCCGAACATCGCGCCCATGAAGAGCAGCAGGTAACAGTAGAACTTGCCGTGGTCGCGGTAGTGGTCGTCGAGGTAGAAGGCCGCGTAAAGCACCACCAGGATGCCGACGCCGCTCACGATCATCGCGTAGAGCAGGCCGAGGCCGTCGGGCAAAAAGCTCAGGTTCGCGCCCAGTTGCGGTGCCCAGTCGATCTGCCAGCCGGCGGCGCGTTCGGAGGCCGGCATGCGCCAAAGCTGGAAGGCGGCGAAGAAGCTGGTGACGGGGGCGAGAAGCGCCACCCAGCCCGTTTTTTGCCCGAGGCGCGCGCCGAGCGCCGGCAAGAAGGGCGCGAGGGCGAAGGGCGCAAGCAGAAGCAGGGCGAGGAGAAGTTCCATGTGGGCGCTAGGATTGCTGGAGGGGAAGAGGTTGATGGAAAAGGACGAGCGAAAGTCGCGAGCGAAGGTCTGGAAAAGGCCTTGTCAAAGCCGCCCGGTCGGAAAGCGCGGGCATTTTTTCCAGCCCGCTCACGCGAGCAGCGGCGGGATTTGGTCCAGGGATAGCACGAAATGAGTTGCCCCCGCCCTCACCTTTTCCCGCGCGGCGTAGCGACCAAAGCCGATGAAGAGGTCGACCTCGGTCTTGGTCTCAAGGTCGCTCACGCCGTCCCCAACCATCACGATCCGCTCCGGGGCGAGCTCGCGCTTGAGCGCGCGGATGAGCTCCGGCTTGCCGCCGGAGCGCGTGGTCGGGTAGTCGCGGTCGTAGCCGCGGTAGTTGCCCGCCTCGTCGAAATAAAGATCGACGGCCTCGACTCGCTCGATGCCGAGAAAATCCGCCAGCGGCCGGATGGCGTTGCGAAAGCCGCCACTCAGGATCAGCGGCGTCCACCCCGCGGCACGCAGGCGAGCCAGGGTCTCGACCGCGGTGGGCTCCACTGTCGCCACATATTGGCGCCCCACCGAGGCAACCATTTCGGCGCTCGGGCGGATGATTTCGAGGCGCTTGCCGAAGACCGACTCGACGGAGATTTTGCCGTCCATCGCGTCGTTGGTCATGCGCTCGACCATGGCGAAGATCTCGGGACCGCCGGCGCGGCCGAGTTCGTCGATGCCCTCGATCGCGGAGAGCGTGCTGTCGCAGTCAAAGACGATAAGCTTGGGCGCTGGCGGCATAAGAAGCGGAACGTCTTCACCTCCGCGCCCCGCACGCAAGCCTTTGCGACAGGCAAACGAGCGGCGCGGGCCGCCACGGATGAGGCGCTCCCGGCGGGCCCCGCTCAAAGCCCTCCGCCGAGATCGAGGCGACACGGGCGTCCCTCCCGTGGGTTCGGCTGCTCGAGGTCCGGGGATCGCACCCGCCCCGGGTGCAGCGTCCGGGGTCCCGCGCGACGCGTTGACCGCGGGGCCTCGACGAGACGCGAAGCCTGCCCGCGAGCTGCTCCCCGGCCTACTCCCCGGCCTGCCTGGCGGCGTGGGTGCGCGCCACCTCGATGTATTTCTCGGCCAGGCGACGGCCCGCGCCGATCTCCTCCGGACGCAGGGGACGCGTCACCTTCGCCGGCCGGCCCATCACCATGGAATTGGGCGGGCACTCGAAGCCCATCGTCACGAGCGAGCCCGCCCCCACGATGCTGCCCGCGCCGATGCGCGCGCCATCGAGAATGATCGCGCCCATGCCGATCAGGCAGCCGTCCTCGACGGTGCAGCCGTGCAGGGTGGCGGCGTGGCCCACCGTCACAAAATCGCCCACCACGGTGCCATAGTCGTCGGAGAGGTGCACGATGGCGTTGTCCTGGATGTTGGATCCGGCGCCGATGCGGATGATGTTGATGTCGCCGCGCAGCACCGCGCCGTAGAAGACGCTGGCATCGCGCCCGAGGAGCACGTCGCCGTGCACGGTGGCGTTTTTCGCGACGAAAGCCGCGTCGCCGAGAGCGGGAGTGCAACCGAAGTGCTTGATGAGGCGTTCCGTGAGGGTCATGGCGGAAGAAGGGAGGGCGGGTCTACGAGTAAAAAGGGCGGGGTAAAACCTCGCCCGGCACGCGGCCTGCGACAAGCTCCCGCGCCAGCCTTGGTGTTTATTACCCCCGTCTAATCCATGGAATTCGCCCACCTTCTCCGCGGCCTGCTCGGCATGGCCGCGATCATCGGCATCGCCTGGCTGCTCAGCACCAACCGCCGCGCGGTGCCCTGGCGAGTGGTCGGGGCGGGCCTCGGCCTGCAACTGGTCCTCGCCTTGCTTATCCTGAAGGTGCCCTTCATCAAGGCGGGCTTCGATTTCATCGGCACGCTCTTCGTCAAGCTGCTCAGCTTCACCAACGAGGGCAGCGCGCTGGTCTTTGGCTGGATCTTCGGCGTGCCCTACGGCGGCCAGGGCATGGTGGTCGCCGCGCAGGACGGGCGCACCTTCACCACGCACGCGCCGATCTTCGCGATCAGCATCCTGCCCACGATCATCTTTTTCGCCGCGCTCACCTCCCTGCTCTACCGCCTCGGCCTGCTGCAACTCGTGGTGCAGGGCTTCGCCTGGGTGATGTCAAAAACCCTCCGCCTCTCCGGGCCCGAGACACTCAACGCCTCCGGCAACGTCTTCGTCGGCCAGACCGAGGCGCCGCTGCTCATCCGCCCCTTCCTCGCCAAGATGACGCGCTCCGAGCTGCTCGCCGTGATGGTCGGCGGCATGTCGACGATCGCCGGCGGTGTGATGGCGATCTACATCACGCTCCTCGGCGGCCAAGACCCCGCCGAGCAGGTGCGCTGGGCCACCCTCCTGCTCACCGCCTCCGTGCTCTCCGCCCCCGCCGCGCTGCTCATCGCCAAGATGCTCCTCCCCCAGACCGAGCCGGTCGACGAGAGCCTCGTGCTCCACGCCGAGAAGCCGGGCTCCAACCTGATCGACGCCGTCTGTCTCGGCACGAGCGACGGCCTCAAGCTCGCCGTCAACGTCGGCGCGATGTTGATCACTTTCACCGCTCTCGTGGCCATGTTTAACGCGATCCTCGGCGGCGGCCCCGGCGAGTGGTTCGGGCTCAACACGCTGGTCACCGAGCTCACGGGCGGGCGCTTCACCGCTTTCAACCTCCAGTTCCTCTTCGGCATGGTCGGCGCGCCCTTCGCGTGGCTGCTCGGGGTGGATTCGGACAACCTGCTCATCGCGGGCCGCCTGCTCGGCGAGAAGGTCGTGCTCAACGAGTTCATCGCCTACTTCAGCATGTCGCAGCTCCAGGCCGAGGGCGTGCTGGTCGACGACCGCTCGCGCATCATCCTCACCTACGCGCTCTGCGGATTCTCGAACATCGTCTCGATCGGCATCCAGGTGGGCGGGCTCGGAGCCATGGCCCCGGAGCGTCGCGGCGAACTCGCCCGCCTCGGCTGGCGCGCCCTCATCGGCGGCAACCTCGCCTGCGGCCTCACCGCCTGCATCGCGGGCATGCTGTTTTGAGGGTGAAGAGAAAGTGGGCGGGGCAACTCCCGCTCCTTCGCCCACTCCGCCGCCCCCACCCTCGCCTCCTCGCTCGCCAAAGGCGCTCCGAGCAGGCTTCCTGCCTGCGTGCCCCTCTCCCACGCCCGGCTTTCGGTGTTTTATCGGCAACTGGCTCAACAGCTCGCCGCCGGCCTCACCCTCGCCCAAGCCCTCCGCGCCCCCTCCCCCGCCCCGGCCGCCGATTGCCGGCTGCTCGCCGACCACGCCGAGGCCGGCCAATCCGTCACCCGCCTCGTCGCCCAGGCCGGCCCTTGGCTCCCCGAGGCCGACCGCCCGCTCATCACCGCCGCGGCCGCCGCCGGCCGCCTGCCGCTGGTCCTCGTCCACCTCGCCGATCACCACGCTGAACTCGCCGCCACCCGACGCCGCGTGATCGGCGCCTCGGCCTACCCGCTCTTCATTTTTCACCTCGGCGCCCTCGTGCTGCCCTTCGTGCGCATGATCGATTTTGAGCGGGGCTTGGTCGGCGGCGTGCCGACCTACCTGAGCGGCCTCGCCACTATTCTCCTCCCCGTTTACGGAATCGCGCTGCTCGGCTGGTTCCTGCTCCGCCGCGGCAACCCGATCGTCAACGCCCTCCTCGACCTGCTCCCGGCCATCGGCGGCTACCGCCGTCAACGCGCCCTGTCCGACTTCGCGTTCACGCTCGGCACCCTGCTCGAGGCCGGCGCGCCCATCGGCGAGGCCTGGAGCCAGGCGGGCGCGAGTTCCCGCTCGCCACGCCTGCGCCGCGCCGCCCGCCGGGTGCGCGACTCGGTCGACCTGCGCCAATCGCCCGGCCCCCTGCTCGCCGCCACCGGCGCCTTCCCCGTCGAATTTGTTCACCGCTATCAGACAGGCGAGACCACCGGCAGCCTCGAACAGGCCCTGCTCGCGCTCGCCGCCGACCACCAGGAGCGGGCCAAGGGCCGCCTCGCCGCCGCCACCGCGCTCTACCCGGGCCTGCTCTTCGCCGGCGTGATCCTGATGGTCGGCTACATCGTGATCGGTTTTGCCCTGCGCTACATGGAGACGATCAACAGCCTCCTGCAGTAGCGCCGCCCGAGGCCGTAAATTCCACCCGGATCCGGAAGGACCCGCGGCCTCCGCCCCGCCTCGGCGGAGAGAGGGATCTCCGCCCCCACGGGAATGGCGGCGCGCTTCTCCCGACCCGCTCCCGGGGAAAGCGCCCACGCGCGCTCCCGAAAAACCCGCCGGAACGCCGCCAGCCGGCCTCCAGTCTTTAGGCCATGGCCGAACAAATCCCGCTTCAAACCACCGCCATCGCACCCGACATCGCCGATCTCGACCGCAGCGTCGAAATCGCCCCGGACCTCGCCTACAAAAAGAACCTGCTCGTCAACGTCATCTTCCACGGCCTCGCCGGCGAGCCGGGCTGGGTCCTGATCGACGCCGGGCTGCCCGGATCCGCCGAGGCCATTTTCCAAGCCGCCTCGGAACGCTTCGGCCCAGACACCCCGCCCGCCGCGATAGTCCTCACCCATGGACACTTCGACCACGTGGGCGCGCTCGCCGAGCTCGCCAACGAGTGGCAGACCCCGATCTACGCCCACCGCCTCGAACACCCTTACCTCAACGGCTCCCGCGCCTACCCGCCGCCGCGCACCGACGTGGGCGGCGGCCTCATGACCCGCGCCGCCGCGCTCTTCCCCCGCCGCCCGGTCAACGTCTCCCGCTGGCTCGCGCTCCTCTCCGAGCACAGCGAGGTGCCCTTCATGCCCGGCTGGCGCGTCATCCACACGCCCGGACACACCCCGGGCCACGTGTCCCTCTGGCGCGAGGCCGATCACACGCTGATCGCGGGCGATGCCTTCATCACCACTCGACAGGAATCCGCCTACGCCGTCCTCACGCAAAAACCCGAGATGCACGGCCCGCCCCGCTACTACACTCCCGACTGGGATCAGGCCCGCGAATCGGTGCGCAAACTCTCCGCGCTCGAGCCCGAACTCGTCATCAGCGGTCACGGTCAGGCGATGCAAGGGGTCGAGATGCGCGAGGCGCTCCGCCAACTCGCCGCCGACTTCGACCAAATCGCCCGGCCGCCGCGCTATTGAGCTTCTTGCGCGACCCGGGGGCCCAAGAGTCGAAAAGGGCGAACCGCGCTTGCGCAACTCGCTCCCTCCCATGGCTGCCCGACATGGATTCGAACCATGACTAGATGAGTCAAAGTCATCTGTGCTGCCATTACACCATCGGGCAGTGAATGGACGGGCTACCGTGCGGGCTGCGCTCTCATGGTCAAGGCCTGAGATGCGGCCAAAAAAAGCCACGTCCCCGGCCGGCCCACCCCGCGCCGCGCCGGGGCGCGGCGCCCCCGCCCCTAGGCCGGCATGCCGATCTGACGGAGCGCCTCGTAACAGGCCACGCCGGCGGCCGTGCTGAGGTTGAGCGAGCGCAGAGCCGTGTTGGCCTGCGGGATCGTGAGGCTCCGCTCGTCACCAAATTCCTGATACAGCCAGGCCGGCGAGCCCTGCCCCTCGTTGCCAAAGACCAGCCCGTCGCCGTCCTCGAAGCGCGCGTCCCAGATCGTGCGCGTGGGGCAGGTCTCGAACAGCCTCATCCGATACGGCGCGAGCTCGCTCGCCTTGACGGCCTGCCAGTCGGCGTGCTGGTGCACGTCGAGCGAGAACCAGTAGTCCATGCCCGCCCGCCGGAGCGCCGCGTCGGTGATCTTGTAGCCGAGCGGATGGATGAGGTGCAGCCGCGAGCGCGTGATCGCGCACATGCGCCCGATGTTCCCCGTGTTTTGCGGGATCTGCGGCTGAAAAAGCACCACGTGCAGCATGGCGGCGCGAAAGTCCCACCAGGATCAGGCCCGTTGAGGCGCCGCCAAATGACCAATGCCCTCTAGCAACCGCAGGTTGCTGGTCTGACATGTCCAATGACCAATGGACCGAACGCGAAGCCGCCGACTCTTCATTGAACCTTGGTCATTAGTCATTGGTCATTGGTCATTGGTCATTGGTCATTCGCGCGCGCAGCGCGCGTCACCCTTCGACCACGTAGCCCACGTTGTCCGCGGCCAGATTGCGGACCTCGCAGGGCACTCCGACGGCGGCGAAGGCGTCGCGCATGGCGGCGCCCACCCGCTCCGCCGCGGCCGCCTCGCTCACGCAGAGCACGCTCGAGCCGCTGCCGCTCAGCCAGCCGGTGTAGGCGCCGGCGGCCACGCCGGCCGAGATCGCCTCCCGGCCGCCGGTGATCTTCGGCAGGCGATAAGGTTCGTGCATGAAGTCCGAGACCGCGTCGCGCAGCCGCGCGTAGTCGCCGGTGGCGAAGGCCGCCACCAGATAAGACGCGCTGTTGATGCTCTTGACCGCGTCGAAGTAGGGCAGCGTCGCCGGCAGCACGCCGCGCGATTCCTTGGTGAGGAGCTCCACCGAAGGCGAGGCCACCACGAAGCGCAGCGTGGCGGGCAGGCAAACCCGGATGGTGCCGAGGTAGTCGTTCTTTTTGGGCTCGCAACGCGCCACGCAGAAGCCGCCGAGCAGGCCTGCCGCGGCGTTGTCCGGGTGCCCTTCGAGGTGGGTGGCGATGGCCACCAATTGCTCGCGGGTGAGCGGGCCGCCCGCGAGGGCGTTGAGCCCGGCGAGCACGCCGCCGATGACCGTCACCGAGGAGCCGAGCCCGCGCGCCGGCGGCACCTCGCCCTCGATCCGATACGAAAACGCGTAGCCGCCCGCGCGGGCCAGCTTGCCGAAGGCCTTGGCCGCGGAGACCACCATCTCCTTCGCCCGCGCGTCGCTCTCGCGCTCGGGGCGGGCCAGCCAGGCGTTGCCCCCGCCGGGCGAGGCGGAGAGCTTTTTGAGCGTCACCCGGTTGTAGATGGAGAGCGCGAGCCCCAGGGAGTCGAAGCCCGCGCCGCAATTGCTCGTGCTGCCCGGCACGCGGACGGTGATCTGTTGCTGCTGGACGGCGGGAGTCGGACTGCGGCTCATCGAGAGGAGAAGAAGGGAAAGGGACGCGCGGGCGGAAAAGGCACCCAGTTCAGCGCCGCTGGTTGGCCTGTTTCAAGGCCTGCTTCATCTCCATCGTCACGACGCGCTTCTTCAAGTCGTGCCGCTTGTCGTGGAGCTGCTTGCCCACGCCCAGGCCGATCTCGATCTTCACCAAGGCCTCCTTGAAATACAGGCGCAGCGGCACGAGCGCGTAGCCGCCCACCTGCATCGCCTGGGCGATCTTGCGCACCTCGTGCTTGTGCAGGAGCAGCTTCCGGGTGCGACGCGTGTCGTGGTTGTTGAAGCTGCCAAACGCGTATTCGTCGATGTGCGCGTTCATCAGCCAGAGCTCGCCCTTGTCGAAGCGACCAAAGGCGTCGTTGATCTGGGCGCGCCCGGCGCGGATCGCCTTCACCTCGGTGCCCTGCAGCTTGATGCCGGCCTCGAAGCGGTCCTCGATGGCGTAGTCGCGCAGCGCCTTGCTGTTGCGGATCTCGGTGTAGCGCTTGCCGTCCTTCTTGTTGGCTTTGGCGGCGCACATGGTGGGAGAGGGTTGGGAGAAAGGGGAAAACAAAAGCCGCCACCCGCAAGAGGTGACGGCTCGGCGGAGCGGGAGTGACGGCGGGCGCGGGTGGCGCGGGCCGCCGACCGATTACTTGCCGGCGAGCTCGAAGGTGATCTTGCCCTCGATGATCTCACGCAGGGCCACGTCCTCGGGGGAGAGCTTCTCGAGCGACTCCACCAGCGGGCGGCTGCCGCGCTTGAGTTGCTTCACGCGGCGCGACACGACGTTGATAAGCACGTTCGGGTCGTTGATGATCGTCTTGGCTTCCTTGAGATAGTCGTCGCGCATGGGCTTGGGTGGTGGCGGAGAAAGTGAGAACCGGAGAGGACAAAACCCCCGCCGCCGCCGGTCAAGGGCCATTTTGCCCCGGGCACACCCCGGGGCCGGAGCCTAGGCCGAGGGCTTTCCACCGAGGCCCGGGGCCCAGCCCCGCCCTGTCGGCCCTTTTGCCACCGGGCCGCTCCGCCCCGAGCGGGCCCAGCGAGCGAGCGCCTCCATCACCGGATGCACCGCGCCCCCGAGCTCGCTCGCAAGCAATTCGCAGGGGAGCAGCTCCCGCTCATGGTGCATCTCCTCGAGCCGACGCGACGCGCGATCAAGCTCTCGCGAAAGCTCCATCGCGCCCAGCGCCAGCGCCGCTCCGCGCAGCGCATCCGTCCGAAGCAGCAACGCATGCAGCGCCGCGTCGCAGGCGACTTGCTGCGCTTGCTCGGCCCAAACCCGCAGATCCTCCGCAAGACGATCCGCCAGTTCGCGATAGGTCTCCGCGTCGATGCCCAGGCTGGCGCAGATGCGACACTGGCTCCGTCCGGAATCGGCGCCCTCCAGCGCCTCCGCCACGAGCTCAAGCTTCGCGAGGAGCAGCGCGCGCGCGTAAGGCTTCACGATATAGTGCTCCACCGCGAGGCGAGCCGCATGCGCCACGCTCAAACGGTCGCCCAAGGCGGTGCAGAGGACCACCGGCTTGCTCCGCAGTTCCTCCGCGGACCGCATGCGCGCCAGCACCTCAAAGCCGCCCAGGCGCGGCATCACCAGGTCGAGCATCACGGCGTCAAAATCGCCCGGCGCCCGGCGCAGGGTCTCCCAGGCCTCGCCCCCGTCCGCGACAAAGGTGAGGTGGTGATCCTGATCGCGCAGGATGCGACGAACGATCTCCCGGGAGATGCTGCAATCTTCGGCTATAAGGAGGCGCATGGGGCGGGGCCGTGATCGGCCATCCCGCCCGCAACGACTCGCTTCGCGAAAACTTTAGCCGTCCCCGCCCGTTTCACCCGAATCGGGTCGGGCCTCGCCCCTCGCTTGGCTTAAACCGCCGTCCCGCCGTCTCGGGTCGTCGCGGCTCAGCCCGCCGTCGCCGCCGAGGGCGTCGGTGCCTGCGCGAACACCGCCTCGAGCCGCGCCGTGAGGTCATGATTGGAAAAGGGCTTAGCCAGGAAATGCATCCCCGGCTGGCCGATCGCGGCGCGTGTCGCCTCATCGTCCACATAGCCCGACATGTAGAGCACCGGCAACTCCGGGCGCAGATCGCGCAGTTTCAATGCAAGCGTGTGACCGCTCATGCCCGGCATCACGATGTCCGTCATCAAAGCGTCCACCTCGGCCAGACCGCCTTTCTCCGCCCAAGCGAGCGCTTCGCGGCTGTCGCCAAAGGCCGTCACCCGGTGCCCCATCGACTCGGCGAGCAACAAGGTGACGGCGCGCACCAGATCATCGTCCTCGACGAGCAGGATGCGGCGGGGAGCGTGCTTCACCGGCGCGCTCTCCTCAAACACGGGCTCCGCTTCCAGCGGACTCGAGATCTCCGGCAAATCGAGATGAAACACCGTGCCGCGGCCGAGCTCCGTTTCGAAGGAGAGCTCTCCGCCCGACTCGCGCGCGATCGCCCGGGAGGCGGCGAGCCCCAAGCCGGTGCCCCGCCCGCGCGCCTTGGTCGTGAAGAAGGGTTGGAAAAGCTTGGCCTGCACCTCCGGCGGCATGCCCGGCCCCGTGTCGCGCACCGAGAGTCGCACCCGCCGCTCCCCGTCCGCCCCCAGCGGCCCCGGCCCCACGCCCACCGTCAGCACGCCTTCGAAGGTCATCACGTCGCGCGCGTTCAGGCAGAGGTTGAACAACACCTGCTCGATCTGTTTCGGATCGGCCCGGCACCAGGCGGGCTCTCCCTCGAGGACAAAGTCGATCCGCACATGCTCGCTCACCAGCGAACGGATGAAACCGCGCAGGTTGTCGACGAGGGCCCGCAGATCCACCGCCTCGGGCTGCGACACCTCATGTCGACTGAACGAAAGGAGCTGACGCACCAGATGAGCCGCCCGGCTCGCCGCATGCAGGATGTCGTCCACGCGTCCGCGTTGCTCCTCGCCCGCCAAGTCCTCGCGCAAGATCTCCGCGAAGCAGCGGATGGCCGTGAGCAGGTTGTTGAAGTCGTGCGCCACCCCGCCCGCGAGCAGACCGACCGACTCGATCTTCTGCAGCTGAAGCGCGCGCATGCTGCCCTGGCGGAGATGCCGCTCCGCTTTTTCCCGCGCCTCCCCCACCGCGAAAAACGCGGCCAGATCGCGCGCATAGTGCAGCGCACTGGATCCCTCCACCGCTTCGCGCGAGAGACCGACGAAGCAGCCCCGCGTCGCATCCGCCGGGTCGACCGGCACCACCAGCGCGTGACGCCAGCCGCCGCGCTCCATCCATGCCACGTCCAAGGGAAAATCCCGCGTCGCATCTTCCGGATAACGCAGGGCCGAGGAAGGCGCGGGATTCGCCGACAAGATCGGCGGATCCTCGTCCAGCCCGCGCACCCGCACGATTTCCAGCGGCCCGGTCGAGCCCCCGGTCTCCGGCGCCTCCGCCGGACGCAACAACATCGCCGCGGACAGATGCAGGTGATCGCAAAAAAGCCTCAGCGCCTCCTCGGTCACCACCTCGCAGTCGCTGTTCTCCAAGATAAACCGGCCGAAACACGCCAACGAAGTCTGGCGCAGCGCGATCGCCGAGAGCCGCTGCTCATGCCGCTTTTGCTCGTGCACATCGATCGCGCTGCCGATGTAGCCCACCTGCGCGCCCGATCCGTCGATCCACGGCTGGATGCGCTCCAGGACCCAGCGGAACTCCCCGTTGGTGCGTCGCAGACGAAACTCGAAAGAGGTCACCCCGCCCGCCGGCGTGATGCCGGAGCGATCGAAACGGATGCGATCCTCCGGGTGCACCAGTTCATCGAGACGCGACGGCAGCGTGCCCAGGTCGAAGCCCGTCGCCTCCCGCCAGGCTTGGTTCACAAACAGGACGCGCCCCTGCAGGTCCGCCACCCAGAAAAGCGCCGGCACCGAGTCGAGGAAACGTGCCCATGCGGGATCGAATTGGACCGTGGTCGGACGCGTCGATACGCTGGCCAAAGCGCGGAGAAAGTGGGGCATCGGAGAAGAAACCCCGAGGCTTGGTCAAAAGCGCCGCCCGCGCCAATGGAGTTTACTACCCCCGGGTAAAGACCTCAGCCGCCGCCCCCGCCCGCTCTCGCCCGCTCGGAATGGCTTACGGTCTCTCCGTCCGCGCAGCGCCGACGACCGGGCCCTCGCCTCGCCCCCGCCCGCCGGCCGCGCCCGGGGCCCTCCGCGCCGTGGGGTCGACCGACGTCTCGACAAACCCCGCGTGACGATACGCGAGCAAACAAGCCACCTGCGCGGCCACCCCCCTGAGCGCCGCCTCCGCATCCACCCCATGCGCGAGCGCCGCCTCGGCGTCCGCCACCGCGGCCCGCAGTCCCTCCGAGCAAAAGTGCGAAGCCCCGGTCCCCAGCCCGGCGAGCGCGCGCCGCAGCGCCAAGAGGTCCCCCGCGGCCCACGCCCCTCGGGCCCGCTCCAGCAGACCGGACGCCTCGCGAGCAAACTGGGCCAGCAGCTCCGCCGCATGCGTGGCGTCGCCCTCCAATCTCGCGACCAGCTCCGGCCAGTTGACGGCGGGAACGGCCGAGGCGGAGGTGCTCGCCAGCTGACGCGCGAGACATTCCGCGAGTTCCCTGGCCACGATCGGCTTGGTCAGGTAGTCGTTCATTCCCGCGGCCAAGCAGCGCTCGCGGTCTCCGATCAACGCGTTCGCGGTCAACGCCACGATGGGAACGGCCGGGTTGAAAAGCTCCGGGCCCGCCGACCGGATCGCGCGCGCCGCCTCGTAGCCGTCCATCTCCGGCATCTGGCAGTCCATGAGCACCAAGTCGTAGGGGGCGCGGGCGAGCGCGACCAAAACCTCGCGCCCATTCGCGACCACGTCCGCCCGATGCCCCAGGCGAGCGAGCATCGCCAAGGCGACCCGCTGGTTGATCGAGTTGTCCTCGGCGAGCAGGATGCGGGCCGAGACGCGCGCCGCCACCGGCGTCACCACCGGCGCGGGCTGCGCACACGGCGCCGCCAACACCCTGTCCAGAGCCTGGTTCAGGGCGGCCCGGCGCACCGGCTTGGAAAGCACGGCCGCGGCGCCCGGCAGCGCGGAGCGCCCCGCCAGCCCCACGAGAAACAAGATCGGCAGCGGCCGCGCCCGCCCCGACGCCGCCTGGGCCAGCTCCGCCGCCCCGGGGGCCCGTTGCGAAAGCAGAATCGCATCCGGCGGCACGTCCGTGGCGCCCAAGCCGTCGATCGCGGCCGCCACGGAGGCAAACAGCACGCACCGGGCCCCGCCCTCCTCAAGCAAACCCGCCGTGTGATCCGCCGTCGCACGGTGCGGCTCCACCAACCAGATACCCCGTCCGCGCCAAGGTGGCTGCACTGCCGGCGGATCGTCCCTCCTCTCCCCCAAGGGCACGCTCAGCGTGAAGGTGCTGCCCACCCCCTCCCGGCTGCGCAGCTGGATGTCGCCCCCCATCAGACGCGCCAGTTGTCGCGAGATCGCCAGACCCAGCCCCGTGCCACCATGTCGGCGCGTCGTCGACGAATCCGCCTGGGTGAAGGGCTGAAACAACAACTTCGCCCGCTCCGGCGCGATCCCCTCCCCGGTGTCGGCGACGGCGAAGACGAAACACGGCGCCCGCCCCGCCTCCGCCTCCCGCCACACGCGCAACACCACGTCGCCGCGCCGCGTGAACTTCACCGCGTTGCCCACCAGATTGACGAGAATCTGCCGCAAGCGCCCCGGATCGCCCCGCACTCGCCGCGGCGTGCCCGGCGCCAGCACCGCGGCGATTTCCAAGCCCCTCTCATGCGCGCGCAGGGCCAGCAACTCGACCGTCTCCTCCACCACCTCCCCAAGGTCGAAGTAGATGTCCTCCAACTCCATCTTGCCCGCCTCGATCTTCGAGAAATCGAGCACATCGCTGACCAGATGGAGCAGGTTCTCGCCGCTCAGACGCGCGGTCTCGGCGAAGCCTCGCTGCTCGGGCGTCAGGATCGTGTCGAGCAGGAGCCCCACCATGCCCAGCACGCCGTTGATCGGCGTGCGGATCTCGTGGCTCATGTTCGCGAGGAAACTGCTCTTCGCGTAACTCGCGGCGGTCGCCTCCGCGGCGAGCGCGTTGGCCCGCTGGATCGCCTCGCTCAGGCGCAGGTTGGTCTCCTCGAGCTCGCGCTTCGACGCCTGCAAGGCCAGCTCGGCCTCCATCTGCAGGGTCACGTCGCTGCGCGTGCCGATCACCCGCAACGGCCGCCCGTCCGGCGCCCGCGCGACGACCTTCCCGCGATCGAGCATCCAACGCCAGGTTCCGTCCCGGGCACGCACGCGATGCCGGTTTTGATAGATCGGCGTCTCCCCGGAGAGATGCCGCCGCAGATCCCGCTGCATGTCCGGCAAATCCTCCGGATGGACCCGTCCGGACCATTCCGCGAGCTGGTCGGTGATCTCCTCCGCCGCGTAGCCCAGCATCGCCTTCCATCGCTCCGAGAAAAACACCCGGTCGCTCTCCGTATCCCAATCCCAGATGCCGTCGCCGGAGCCCTCCAGCGCGAAACGCCAGCGCAGCTCGTGCTCTCGCAACTTCTCGTCCTGCCGTCGCCGATCCGTGATATCCGTCTGGATGCCGATGAAGCCCTCGAGCCGCCCCTCCTCGTCGCGCACCGGATCGATCCGCGCATGGATCCAGTAAAGGGCTCCGTCCTTGTGGTAGTTGAGAATCTCCGCCTCGACCGACTCGCCGCGCAGACGCGCCGCCCGCAGCCGTGCCACCGTCTCCGGATCGGTGCCCGGGCCTTGCAGCACGGAGCCCGGGGAGCGCCCCAGCATCTCCGCGAGCGTGTAGCCGCATATCCGGGTGAAGCCGTCGTTTACCCAGATCACCAAGCCCGCGGGATCGGTGATGACCACGCCGTTGGTCGTCTTGCTCGCCACCAGCGCGAGCCGTCCATGCCCGCGCAACCGCGAGAGCGGCGAGGCCGACGCGGCGGCCGTGGCGGTCGACGAAGGTAAAGGAGCGGACACCGCTGGAAGACATCGGCCCGACCCGCCCCCGCTTTAGGAGCTGGTTGAAATTAGAGTGCGCTTCGAAGAAAAGCCCCGACCGCGACGCGCCGCTCCGCAAAACGCTCGTCCCGCGCCTCCGAGCGGAAAAAGGCCCGGGCCGGCGATTCCCCTCACGGCGTTTCTCCCACCTGCGCGTGCGGCGCCGGGCGGAAAGACGCGGAGCGCGCTCGTGAGTAGCTTGGGTGCGTCGTCACGCGCGCTCGCCCGCCGCCGCCCTTCGCCCTCGCGATCCCAGCCCGCCCACGCGTCGCACGCCCTCCCCCGCCCGATTCTCCGTCCCACCTGTCATGAATTCACACTACACCATCCTCGCCGATCACGCCCACCTCCGCATTTTCACCGAACGCACCGAGACCGGCCAAGTCACGCCGACGCTCGAGGAAGTCTTCGCGGTCGACTTTCCCGAGGGCCGCCAAAGCTACACCGACAACGAGTCCGACATGGCCGGCCGCTTCCAATACTCCAAACCCCACATGCGCGCCGCCGGCGCGCCCGGCGCCCGCAGCGGCATGTCGATCGACGAGCGCCTGCCCCTCCAGCGCGAGAGCGAACGCCGCAACGTGGGCGACGTCGCGCGCGAGATCGAAAGCTTCCTCAACCTCCGCCCCGAGGCCTCCTGGGACTTCGCCGCCGGCCCCACCTCGCACAACGCCATCCTCGACCGCCTCTCGCCGCCGGTCCGTTCCCGCCTCCGCTCCTCCCTCTCCAAGGACTTGGTCAATCAGCCGATCACCGACCTGCGCGAACGCTTCCGCCGCGCCGCCGTCCCGGCCTAGTCCGACAAGCTCCCCGCGGCTCGGGCCGTCCCGAGCCGCCCCGGGGCGGAAAAAGCCCCGGCCCCGCGCGCCCACTCCGGCGCGCGCCTTCGTTTGATCGCGCCGCCATCCGGCCCACGGCTCCGCGCGATTCTTTGCCGCTCCTGCGAGATCGATCTTCGGACGAAAATACGCCGGAGCCGGTCCGCGAGCGAAACGCCCTCCTGCACCGTGGCGGCTCCCGCGCGAGCACCACGACGCCTGAGGCTTTGGACAAACGCCCCGCCGGGTGCGTCCCGGGGGCCCTGCGCTTCCACGCGGTTTTGGATCCGCGCCCCGCGATTGCTGCGCGAGGTTGCGCCAGCCGCAGGCCGCCCCAAACGCCCGCGGTCCGCCCGCGGACGTCCACGCATGCGCGGCAAACGCCAAACATCGCGCAGTTCCGCATGCCCCCGATGCGCTACACTCTTGGCGTGAACTCCACGCACTACGCGCTCGTCCCTTTGGCCCTCGGCCTGCCCTCCCTCGGGAGCGGCCTGCCGATGCACGAAGAAGGCGGCCGTCGCCCCCGAGTGCTGAATACCCGCTGAGGCTCCAGGCCTCCGCGCCCGCCTGAGCGCGCACTCCGCGCTCGTCACTCGTCGCGCCCGTCTCCTTTTCTTCATGAACGCCATGCGTCGCACCGTTGTTCTACTCGCCGGTCTCGGCCTCTTTCTGCTCCCGCAGTTCCTCCCGCTTGAGGGGTTGAGCGCGGCGGGCGCCCTCACGCTCGGGCTCTTCCTCGCCGCGGGCCTGTTTTGGGTCTTCGAGCCGATTCCGATCTACGCCACCTCGCTGCTCGTCATCGGCGCGCAGCTGCTCTTCCTCAGCAAGGACGCCCCGCTCGTCGCCGCCTTCTCCTTTCCCTACCCGGCGCAGGAGGCCGTCGCCTCCTCCCGTTTCATGGGCACCCTCGCCCATCCGATCCTCATTCTCTTCCTCGGCGGATTCATGCTCGCCGAGGCCGCCTCCAAATACGGCGTCGAGAAGGGCCTCACCCGGATGATGCTCGCCCCCTTCGGTCGCAAGCCCTCGCACGTGCTGCTCGGGCTCATGCTCGCCACCGCCACGCTCTCGGCCTTCATGAGCAACACCGCCACCACCGCGATGATGATCACCGTCATCGCGCCGATCATCGCGGTGCTCGCCCCGGAGGATCGCTTCCGCGTCGCCCTCGCCCTCGCCATCCCCACCGCGGCCAACCTCGGCGGCATGGCCACCCCCATCGGCACCCCGCCCAACGCCGTCGCGCTCGGCGCCCTCGCCAGCCAGGGCACCCTCATCCCCTTCTCCACCTGGATGGCCCTCGCCGTCCCCCTCACCGTCGTCTCGCTCGCACTCGCCTGGTGGCTGCTGCTCAAGCTCTACCCCGCCCGCGAGAAGGAGATCGCCCTCGACCTCACCGGGCGCTTCGACCGCAGCCGCCCCGCCCTCCTCCTCTACGCGGTCGGCGGCCTCACCGTCGTCCTCTGGCTCACCGAGGCGCTCCACGGCGTGCCCAGCACCCTCACCGCCTTCATCCCCATCGCGCTCCTCCCCGCCCTCGGCGTCATCGGCAAAAAAGAGATCCGCAACCTCTCCTGGGAAGTGCTCTGGCTGGTCGGCGGCGGCATCTCGCTCGGCAATTCCCTCCAGGACACCGGCCTCGCCAACTGGATGATCAACCTCGTCAACTGGGGCTCGCTCGGCCCCGTCGCCATCCTCTCCGGCTTCACCATCCTCAGCATCCTGCTGGCCAACTTCCTCTCCCACACCGTCACCACCGCCCTGCTCGTGCCCATCGCGATCAGCCTCGGGACCTCGGGCGTGCTCGGCGGCGCCGGCTCCGTGGCCTTCATCGCCATCGGCGTCGCCCTCGCCTCCAGCTTCGGCATGTCGCTGCCCATCTCCACCCCGCCCAACGCCATCGCCATCGCCACCGGCATGGTCACCACCCCGCAGATGGCGCGCGTCGGCGTGGTCATGGCCGTCGCCGGTTTCTTCATCACCCTGCTCGCCGCGCTCTTCTTCTGGCCCCTGATCCTATCCCAATGAAAACCGAACTCGTGATCCTCTGCGTGGACGATGAGCCCGGCGTGCTCGACGCCGTGGTCCGCGACCTCGCCCCTTTCGAAAGCGGCTTTCGCGTCGAAGCCGCCAACTCCGCCGCCGAGGCCCGCGCGCTTGTCGCCGGCCTCCCCGCCCGCCACCGCGCGCTCGCCCTCGTCCTCTGCGACCACCGCATGCCCGACGAGACCGGCACCGACTTCCTCATCGCCCTCAATCGCGACGCCGCCACCAAGCCCGCCCGCAAGGTCCTCCTCACCGCCCAGGCCGGCCACGAGGACACCATCCGCGCCCTCAACCTCGGCGGCCTCGACCACTACATCGCCAAGCCCTGGACGCCCGAGGCCCTCCGCGCCGTCGTGCGCGAGCAGTTGACGAGCTACGTCCTCGAACGCCAGCTCGACCCCCTGCCCTACCTCGCGCTGCTCGACACCGCCCGCCTCACCGAGGCCCTCGGCCGCCGCAACCCCGGCGACGAATGAGCCGCCCGCCCGAGCCGCCCCCCGAGCCGCCATCCCCCGGCGGCGGCGAACTCGTCTCGCGCCTGCGCGTGCTGGTCGACGCCGCGCCCGCCCTGCGCGCCCTCGTCACCACCCACGCCACCGGCGAGGCGCTCCTGCGCGAGGGCGAGGCCAACGAGGTCCTCTTCGTCCTGCTCGAAGGCGAGGTCGCGCTTTTCAAGGCCGCGGCCGGCGAAGCCCCGCTGCGCGTCTCGACCCACGGCCCGGGCGACATCCTCGGCGTCAACTCCGTCGCCACCGGCCAGCCCGCCTTCACCACCGCGAGAGTCCTCCGCCCCACGCGCTGCCTCGCCCTCGCGCCCGAGGCCCTCGCCCGCCTGCCCGCCGAGCAACCCGAGCTGCACGGCCTGCTCCAACGCCTCACCACCGCCAACCTGGCCGACCGCTACCGCTCGGCCGTCACGCTCCAGCTCAATCTCGCCCGCGCCAACGCCGAGCTCACCGAGACGAGAAACCAGCTCGTGCACCGCGAGAAGATGGCCGTCCTCGGCCAGCTCGTCGCCGGCCTCGCCCACGAGCTCAACAACCCCGCCGCCGCCCTCGCCCGCCAGCGCGACCACGTGGCCGAGACCCTCGCCGGCCTCTGCGCCCACGTGCTGCCCGAGGGCTGGCGCGACTACTGGACGGCCGGAGAAACCGCCCCGCCCGCCGCGGGAGATCCGGCCGCGCGCGTCCGCCTCGAACGGCTCGAAAGCGCCCGCCCCGACCTGCCCCGCGCCCTCCTGCGCCGCCTCGCCGCCCTGCCCGAGGCGCTCGCCGCTCCGCTCTTGCCGCCACGCGGCGCCACCCAGCCGCCGCCGCCCGCCGCCGCCCGCCTCGCGGTCTTCGAGCTCGCCTACCTCCTCCACTCCCAGCGCGCCGCCACCGCCCAGATCAGCCACCTCGTCGCCAGCCTCAAGACCTACGCCCGCCCCGCCTCCTCCAGCGTCGAGCGCATCGACCTGCGCGAAAACATCGAGGGCACGCTCCGCATCCTCGGCCCCGCCCTCGAGGGCACCGAGCTCGGCGTCGACCTCCAGTCCGGCCTCGGCGTCAAGGCCCGCCCGGGCGACCTCAGCCAGGTATGGACAAACCTGATACGCAACGCGCTCGAGGCCGCCGGTCCCGGCAAACCCCTGCGTGTGGTCGCGCGCCCCGTCGACGGCGGCGCGGCCGAGGTCGCCGTGATCGACCGCGGCCCGGGCGTGCCGCCCGCCCTGCGCGAGAAGATCTTCGAGCTCAACTACACGACCAAAACCGGCCGCGAAAACTTCGGCCTCGGCCTCGGCCTCTCGATCACGAGCAGCCTCGTGGCCCAGCATGGCGGCGAGCTGCGCCTCGAGGACACGCCCGGAGGCGGCGCCACCTTCGTGGTGCGCCTGCCCCTGGCCGCCCCGGCCTCCTAACCCGAGCCGGTCCGCCCCACTTCGTGTCGGCCGGCTAACGCGGGCTCAGGGCCTCCGCCGGCACGGGCGCAAACTCGCGGCAATCCTCCAACCAGGCCTCGACCAGCGGCATCTCCTCGGGCTTCACCAGCCCCGCGCCGGCCATCGCGTCCCAGCAGCGGTGCACGTTGTTCATCAGCTCCCCCGGCCCCGCGCGCAGGGACAGGCCCTCGAGCAGCACCCGGATCTCGTCGTTGCGCAAATAGCCCACGCACTCGTCCTCGAAGTCGCGCATCAGACTGTGCTCATTGCGCAGCTGGTGCACGTCGGCGGCGTGAAACTCCAGCTCGTGGCCCAGCTCCCAGAGACAACGCTGCGCGACAAAACTTCGCCAGATGTCGGTCATGCGGAAGGAACAATGGCTCGGCAGATAGAGCAGCGGGAAGACATCGCTCCACCACCAGGTGTTCTGGCTGTTGAAGGGACACCACACCCCCGCGGGCAACATCACGCTCGCCCGGTCCTCAAAGGTGAAATCGTGGTCGAGCACGAGCCGCCAGATCGCGTCCACGTCGGGCGAGCCGTCCGCCAGGCCCTGCTGGATCGGGGCCTCCACCCGGACCGCCTCCTCGCCCAGCGCGAAGCGATCGGTGAGACGCTGGCGCACGTGGTCGAGCGGCAGACCGCGCGGCCAGATGGCCTGCTTGGTGTAGAGCGAATACACGTTGGCCCAGCCGGAGGCCGAGGGCTCGTGGGGCAGCAGGCGGCGCGCCTCGATCTCGCGGTCGCGCGGGGCCCAGCGCGAGGTGGGCGCGTTGTCGTCGTCCGTCTCGTAGAGGCGGGTGCAGCCGCGCGCCATGGCGAGCAGGTAGCCGAGGTTTTTGCGCGCGTAGTGCCGCTCGGGCAGCGAACCGGCGAGGCGGAAGGGCAGCTCGCGCTGGTTGGAGATCGGCACCAGCTCGGCGGGATCGAGCTCGAAGTGGGCCGGGCCCTTGCGATCGCCCACCACCACCCAGGAAAAGGCGTGGCGACGCGCCTCCTCGGCCAGACGCCGCATGCAGTCGGTCGGCGGCTGGATCGAGGTGACGACGATCATCGTGTCGGAGCCGTCGGAGGAGAGGGTGCGGTCTTGGGGAGTGTTCATCGGGATCGGGCGAGTTCGAACATGATCCGCAGCGACTCTCGCACGGCGCTGCGGCCGACCTTGGGCTGGTCGTTGACGTAGACGAAGGGCACCTCGATCCACCGGAAGGCGTGCATCATGTGCCGGATCTCCGTCTGGAAAAAGTTCGCGCGACTGCGCACGCCGCGCTCCACCACGTGCTCCAGCGCGTTGCGCGCGAAGCACTCGTAGCCGCCGGTCATGTCGGTCATGCGGCTGCCGAGAAACACCCGCGCCATCACCGTGCCGCCGTAGCTGAGCACGCGGCGCGTGAGCGGGCTGTCGTGCCCGCCGCCGCGCGCGAAGCGCGTGCCTCCCGCGAACTCGTAGCCGGCCTCCATCGCCGCGATGAACTCCGGGATCTTCTCCGGCGGATGGCTGAAACCTGCGTCCATCTCCAGGATCCACTTCGCCCCGCTCGCCAGCGCCGCCCGGTAGCCGGCGAAGTAGGCGTCGACCACGCAGCGGTTCTCCGGCGCCCAGAGGGCGTGGAAACGCGGGTCGCGCCGCGAGTGCGCCTCGACCAGCCCGCGCGTGTTGTCGCGCGACACCTTGTCGAGCACGCCAAACCAGAGGTCGTCCGGGCCCATCCGCCCGGCCACCTCCCGCATCAACGCGGTGACGGTGTCGGCCTCGTTGCCCAGCGGGGTGACGATCGCGAGTCTAGTTTTCATAGAGAGCTCTCCCCCTGCGTCCACGTCTCGGTGGCGAGCCAGGGCCAGTCGAGCGGCACCACCGAGGCCACGATGATCGGCGTGCCCACCACCCGGTGGCGGAAAGGCATGTCGCCGCCGACATCCATCGCCTCCCGCACCTGGCGGCCGTTGCTGTAGTAGGCCACGATCTGGACCTCGCGCTCGTCCTGGAAAAACAGGTTGCGGTTGCTGAAGGCGCGCGGCGCCTGCGCCGCCACGGCGTCGCACACCGAGACGCCCGCGCCCTGCGCGTAGGCATCGGTCAGATGCGCCACCAGCGCCTCGATCGGCGCGCGCGTGCCGAGCTCCGGCGAACGCATGGCCGCCGCGGCCCGGCCGAGGTCGTTGCCGCGCGGGAAGGCCGCGATCGAGACCAGGATGACCGCCGCCGCCCAGCCCAGCGTCGGCCCGGCGCGCTCGCGGCGGGCGAAGAAAAGCGCCCCCGCCAGCGGCCAGAGCAGGGCCAGCGCGTAGGGGAATCCATAATACGAGGCCAGCGCGCCCGCGTAGACCGAGGCCGCGAGGACGTGCAGCAGCGCCCACGGCACGAAGGCGATGTAGCCGATGAGCGGCCACCAACTGCGCCGCCAGGCCGCCCAAAGGCCGCAGACCAAGGCCGGGGCCCAGAGGTAGGCGCGCTCGTCCCAGTAGAGGCGCAGGCGCTCGGCCAGCATCGTGGCGTTGACGTGCGAGAGCGCGGGCTCGCCCAGATACACGCGGGCGAAGGCGCGGTCGCCGGGGAAGCCGAGGCGCATGATGAGCAGCCCCGCCACGCTCGCCGCGAAACCCGCCGCGGCAAAGCCCACCCAGCGGCGGATCTCCGGCTCGCCCGGGATCGTCCACGGCCGCCAGCCCCGGATCACCGCCATGACGAGCAGGAGCCCGCAGAGGTGAAAGCCCATGTCCTCGCGGATCGAGACCGCGCCCGCCATGCAGGCGCCGGCGAGCACGAGCTTGCCCCGGTGGAGCGCGAGCAGGAAGCCGAGCGCGAGCGGCACGAACCAGGTCTCGAAGTGCGGAAAGACGTTGCAGGCGAGCAGCACGCCGTTGAAGGCGGCGAGCAGGACGATGAGCGCGGTGGCGCCGGCGTTGAGCCCCGCCGCTCCGGCCTCCGGCTCGGGCGCCGCCCCGGCGCGCAGCCGCCGCACGATCAGCCAGACGACGAGCGGGATCGCGGCGTGTTTCACCGCCTCCACCACCGCGAGCCACACCGGCATCGAGACCGGCAGCAGCCAGCTCGGCAGCGACATCAACCAGAGGCCCGGCGAGAAATGGGTCGAGTAGAAGATCGGGCCGATCAGTGCGAAGACGACCGAGGGCGGGTTCTCCAGCACGGGGGAACTGCGATAGACGAGATCACCATACCAGGAGGCGTCGAAGAGGTAGGGAACGTCGCGGAAAAAGTGGTTCCAGATGAGCGTGAAATGCGCCGCGCCCGCCAGCAGGACCGCCAGCCACACCACGGCCGTCTCACCCCGCAAAAAGCGCGTGGCGGCCGCGCGCGGAGCCGGCCGCGCGCCGCGCAAGTCGATGCTTCTTGAGCTTTCCTGGGGCGAGGTGGCGAGGAATTTGGCGGTGGGCTTAATCACGTCCGCCATTTGTAACACCCCCGCGATTCGCCCCGGTAGCGAGGGAGGCGCCCCGCGCAGTCCCCCGGGGACCTTCAGAGCCCGAGGTGGAGGCCCGCCCCAGTCCCGCCGCGGCCCGCGGCGCCGGCCCCTCTCGCCGACGCGCGAAGACCGCTCAGGCCGCCGCGGTCAGCGGCTCCGCGCGCCGACGCCCGAGCACGTGGTCGAGCACGTCGTCGGCGCTGTAGCCGGACGCCCCCGGCGCGAGGAATCGCGCGATGAAGGCGGTCTCCGCGCCGGCCGTCACCAAGGGCGGCTCGGCGAGCGGCTCGGCCCCGGCGGACCCGCGGCGTAGTTGCGCCAGCCCTACGGCCGCGAGCAGCCCGTTGCACAGGCATTTGCGCCCGGCCGCCTGCGCCGCCTCCCCGCCCTTGGCGGCGTAGTCGTCGAGCGGCTCCGCCGGGCAGCGGTAGCCGAGCGCGCCGTCCGCCCGCGCGTAGGCCTCGCGCAGGTAGCCGAGATCGCAGACCCGCTCGTGCCCGGCGTAGACGGCCGGCTCGGAGAGGCTGCCCTCCAGTTCCAGGACCTTGAAGGGGAAGCCGGTCGGCGAGGCGGCCGCGTCGGTGACCACACGCACCCGCTCGGCGCGGCTGAGCGCGCAAGCCCGCGCCTTGATCTCGGGCGCGAGGCCCGACTCCGCGCAAAAGGCGAAGGCGCTGCCGATCTGCACCCCGGCCGCGCCCTGCGCCAGGGCCTCGGCGAGGCGCCCGGGCGAGGCGCGCTCGCCGCCGAGCCAAAAGGGCAGGCCGAGCGCGGCGAACTTTTGCAGCTCCGGCTCGTCGCGCGGGCCGTAGACGGGCTGGCCGTCGGGGGCGACGGCGCCGCCCCGCGGGGGCGCGTTGTGCCCTCCGGCCGCGTGGCTCTCGATCACGAAACCGTCGACACGTCCGCTCGCCTTGCGCGCCAGCGTGGTGGCGAGCGCGGCCGAGCTCACGATCGCGAGAAAAACCGGCCGCCGCAGCGTCGCCGGCGGCTCCGCCAGCCACTCGGCCGGATCGAAGCGCATGCGCACCGCGGCGCCCTCGGCCACGCCGCTGGTGTCGAGCGCGAGCTCCGCCGCGCCGCCCGCGGCGAATTTGTCCAAAACCCCGGGGATCGCCCGCGGGATGCCCGCCCCCATCAGCACCACGTCCACCCCGGCCAGCATCGCGCCGTAGAGCGAGGCGAGCGTGCCGGTCTGGAGTTTTTCGAGCAGGTTGATGCCCACCGGCCCCGAATGGCCGGACTTGGCGAGCCAGACTTCGCAAAAGTTGCCCAGCACGGCGAGATCGACCCAGAGCCGCGCGGGCGAGGCCGAGGGCATGGGCACGGACGCGAACGGCGCGTCGGCCGCCTTGCCGCCGGCGATGAAGTAGCGCTCCCACACGCGGCTCACCAGGGTCTGGTCCGGAAAGGCCGCGGCCGCGCGCCGCAACTCGCCGTCGGCGTCGCCGAGCTGGAGGCGACGCGCCAGCACCACCGGCAACAAGGTGCCGGAGACGACGCCGAGCTGCCCGCGCGCCGCGACCGCGCGGGCCAGGCGCCAGCCCGACACCGCCACGCCCATGCCGCCCTGAATGATTTGAGGTAAAACCATGCCGAGAGCAAAGCTCCGGCTCCCCGGAGGGCCGAGGGCAAAGGGCGCGCGTAAATTGCGAAATGCACCCCGGCGCGGAGCACGCCGCCGAGCGCGACGGCAGACGAGCGCGCGGGAGCGCAAGCCCGCGGCTTGCGTCCCACGCCGGGAGCCCGCATCCCTTCCCGCTTCCTCCTTTTTATGCGCATCGTCGTCACCGGTGGCTCCGGCCTCCTCGGTTCCCACACCGTTCCCGCGCTCGTCGCCGCCGGCCACAGCGTCGTCAGCGTCGACACCACGCCTTCGCGCGCGTCCGGGGTGGAGTGGCACGTGGCCGACCTGCGCCGCCGCGAGACGCCCTACACCTTCCTGCGCGGGGCGGATGTGCTCGTCCATCTCGCGAACCACAGCAACGCCAGCAAGGGCGACGCACAGACCGTGCTGAGCGAAAACGTGGCGATGAACGTCAACGTGTTCCAAGCCGCGCTCGAGCTCGGGGTGCGTCGCGTGATTTTCTCCTCCTCCGTGCAGGCCGTGTCCGACGGACCGGTGTATCCCCGCCAGGAATACCCCGCCGTCCACGAGCGACGCCTCGCGCCCCTGCCCTACGACGGCGAGAGCCGCGCGCGCGCCGGCAACACCTACGGCCAGAGCAAGATCATCGGGGAAAACCTGCTCGCCTACTACGTGGAACAGTCCCGCGGCGCGATGGAGGGCGTCTCCCTCCGCCTGCCTCTCCTCGCCCGAGAGCCGAGCCGGATGCGAAAGTGGTTCACGCCGCAGCACCCCTACGCGATCTCCGAGCTCTTCTCCTGGCTCTGGCTCGAAGACGCCGCGCGCCTCATCCAGGCCTGCGCGGAGGCGAAGTCCCTGCCCGGCTGCCGAACCTATTTTCCCACCGGCCCGCTCCCGCCCGACTGGCCCGATGCCGAGACGCTCGCCAGCACCTACCTCGCGGACGCGCCAAGGCGCCGCCCGGGCGAGAAACTGGAGTGCGTCATCGACATCTCCGCGATCACGCGCGACCTCGGCTGGACACCCACCCCGTGGTCGGCCATCGCGGACGAGCCGAAGCCCAGAGCGTGACGCGATCCCAAGGCGAACGCGGGCCGGGACATTGACGCTCCGACCCGCGAGACCGCGCCGCGGCCGCGGCCGCGTTCAAAGCCGCGCCGCCGCCGGCTCGTCGACGAGCCAGACCACGTTGCTCGCGCAGGTCTTGAGGAGCTGCGAGGGCACGTTCTCCACATCGAGCGGGCCGCGGTGCACGCGGTGGAGCGCATCGGCCTTGCCCGCGCCGAGCGCCATGACGAGGATCGTGCCGCAGGCGCGCAGGCCGCTGGGCGTGATGGTGAGGCGCCAGCCCTTGCCCGGCACTTCCTGGCCGCCGAAGAGCAGGCCGCCGTCGTCCTTGAGCAGCGGGGTCTGCGGAAAGAGCGAGGCGGTGTGGCAGTCGTCGCCCATCCCGAGGAAACAGAGATCGTAGGCACGGCCGGGGCCGGCGAGGATGAGCATCGTCTTGCGGTAGGCCTCGGCGGCCTCGGCGACGGGCCAGGCGACCATCCAGGGCAGGCGGCGGTCGGTGGGCACGCCGAGGGGCGCGAGGAGCTGGCGCTCGGCGTTGCCAAAATTGCTGTCGGGGCTGGAGAGCAGCACGTGGCGCTCGTCGCTGACGGTGAAGTGCGTGCCGTTGACCAGCTCGGCCGGAAGGGCCCGCGTCTCGACGCACCACTTGTAGAAGGCGGCGGGCGTGCTGCCGCCGGTGAGCGCCCAGAGGAAGCGGCCGGCCCGCGCGGCGGCCTGCGCGGCGAGGGTGAGGCGGAGGGCCTCGCCAAAAAGTTCGGATTGGGTGCCGACGACGACGCGGCCAAAGTCGGAGGAGATTTCGCGCATGAAGCTGGGGGGGCTAGTGGCTAGTGGCTAGTTACTAGGAGCTAGGAGCTAGTGGCTAGGAGCTAGTGGCTAGGGGCTAGGAGCTAGGGGCTAGAAGAACATCGCCTCGGCCAGGGCGGCCTCGGGGCTGAGCAGGCTGATGGTGGTGGCGAGCTCGGTGGAGGAGCCGCGGATGTGGGCGGAGAGCTGGGCGGAGCCCTTGGCAAAGTCGCCCTGGAAGCGCACGCTCTGGATGTTGCCGTAGGTGAAAAGCAGTTCCACCGAATCGGGGCTGGCGGCGCGATCGGCCTCGACCTTGGTCGCGAGCTGCTCGGGCGCCCCGCAGCCGACGAGACGCTCGCGCGACCAGGCGGCGAGCACGCGCGCCTCGGCGCGACGGGCCGAGCCGTGGCGAACCACGACTCCGGACACGCCGTCGGCGAGCGCGGCCGGGGCGTGCGCGCTCAAAAACTGGCCGATGGTCTGGCGGACGGGCAGCAGGCGGGCGTTGGCGAGATCGCGCACCGCCTCGGGGCGGGGCCAGGCGACCTCTCCCGTGTCCTCGGGCGGCACGAGCGAGCGGTCGATCAGCACGCGCTTGGCCTTGGTAAGGAGATATTGATACGCGCCGAGCTTGGCCGAGGAGGCGAAGTTATGCGCCCAGTAGTAGACGGGCAGATCGGTCGAGAGGCAGATGGAGACCTGGTTTTCGAGAAAGACGCGCGCGGCCGTGGGATAATGGAGAATGACGAACTCGCAGCAGCGGAGGTCGCCGCGGGTTTTGCCCGGGTGGCACTCGCCGTAGATCTTGGCGCGGATGGTGGCGTCCTGCGCGTTCTCCTCGCGGGTCGGGCAGAGCACGACGACGCGGCAGGGGTAGCGGCGCGAGAAGCGCACCGCGGTCTGGAACTGCGCGAGCGCGTCGGGCGGCGTCGTGTGCAGGCCGAGGTGGAGGACGAAGTTGACCTGGGTGGCCTTGGCGTCCTCGCCGGCCTTGGACTCGGCGCGCTCGTCCGTCGCCCACATGCGGGCGAGGTTTTTGGAAATGGCGCCGACCGGGGTTTCCTGGCCGGGAAGAGCGTCGAAGATGGAAGACATGATTTTCAATCAAATGACCAATGGCCGAATGACCAACGACCAATGATCCAAACCCAGGGCCGCGCGGCGGGACATTGGGCATTGGTCATTGGACATTGGTCATTCGCGGCGCGTCGCGCGCCGCGAGTCAGGGTTGGCGCCAGGCGTGGTTGTATATGGCGAGGAGGGCGTCGGCGTTGGCCGGGCCCCAGCCGCCGGCGACGTAGTTGTCCATGCCCTCGCGGCCGGCCGCGGCCCAGGCCTTGAGCACGGGCGTGTAGAGTTGCCAGGAGGTCTCGGCCTCGTCGCCGCGGATGAAGAGCGTGCCGTCGCCGATCATGGCGTCGAGGACGAGGCGCTCGTAGGCCTCGGGCGTGTTGGAGCCGTAGGTCGCGGAGTAGCGGAAGTTCA
>JAUVVA010000232.1 GCA_030604905.1 Verrucomicrobiota bacterium
CAGCCCTGTAAGCATTCCGGCTATCCACCCGTGGATCTTCAGTTCCGGGCTGGGAGGGGCCTGTCGGCCCCTCCCCTGCGCCCCTCCCCGAAACCCTTGGGTTTTGGATCAGCGGAACACCGATACGACATCATGCAGATGTTCGGGTCGCATCGAGGTGATCTCGCGGCACCTTTCGGTGGGGCCCTCATTCGAAATACTCTCCGAGTATTGTTCGCCCTGCGGGCTCACCCTCCTCCTGCGGCTCCGGGCTACGCCATCTCCGCTTCGCTCCGTCCTTCATTCGGTCCGCACCGAAATCTGCTCGCGATCCCACCTCGCTGCTCCGCCGCCCATCTGCATGATGCCGGCCTGAGCGCTGGCGGGCCGAGCCGGCGCCGGAGGCGTCACGCGCCCTCCGCGACCGCCAGCCGCGCCACCAGGGCGGGCAGCTCGCGGATGGAGCCGAGGGTGAAAAAGCGTCCCGGCGCCGACGGCAGCTCGGCCAGTTTTTCGTGCTCCCAGGTGAGCGGGTAGGGGATGTGCGCGGCGAGCCCGCCGAGTGCGAGCACCGGCGCGATGTCGGAGCGCAGCGAGTTGCCGACCATGAGGAAGCGCTCCGGCGCGACGCCGTGGCGACGGAGCAGGCGGGCGTAGGTGGCCTCGTCCTTCTCCGAAACGACCTCGGCGGCGAGGAAATGCGGGGCCAGCCCGGAGGCCTCGATCTTGCGCTCCTGGTGGCGCAGATCGCCCTTGGTGATGAGCAGCATGCGGTGGCCGGCGGCGCCGAGCGCGGCGAGGGTGTCGGGCACGGCCTCGAGCAGCTCCACCGGATGCGCGAGGATGTCCCGGCCGAGGGCGAGCAGCGCGTGTAGTTCCGAGCTGGATACGCGTCCGCCGGTGAGCTCGATCGCGGTCTCGATGGCGGAGAGGGTGAAGCCCTTGGCGCCGTAGCCGTAGAGCGGGAGGTTGCGCAGCTCGGTGGCGTAGAGCGCGCGCTCGACCGTGGCGGGGTCGTGGTGCGAGGCGAGCAGGGCGTGAAATTTCTGGTGCGCGGAGGCGAAGAGGGTCTCGTTGTGCCAGAGCGTGTCGTCGGCGTCGAAGCCGAGGGTCAACGGTGCCGGCTGGGACGGGCGCGTCGCGACGGCGGGCGCGGGCGGGAGGGCGGATGAAGAGGACTCGGGCATGTGGGCGGACGCGTGGGGGGGATCAGACAGGCTTCACTCGGGAAAGGGAAGCCAGGCCTGCGGGGCGGGCGGGGAAGGCACCGGCGCGAGGGGGAGAGGCGGGGGCGCGTGCGAATCCGCCGGGTTTCCCGCAGGCGGGGCTTGGGGCGAGTCCGGAGCCGCCAGCCGGCATTCCCCGGGTGCCCGGCGCGCCCCGCCGTGGCCATGATGCTCAGGCACTTCCACCCCCTATTCTATGAAACGACCGCTCCTTCTGCCCGCTTTGCTCGCGTTCGCCTCCACGGCGCTTTTGGCCGATCACGAAGATATCCTCGACGCCTCCGGCTCGGTGGCCCCGGTCACCATCAACTTGGTGCTCAGCGAAACGGTCGGCGGGCACGTCATCACTGACGCGCGGCGCCAGACGGATTTTGCCCGTGGCGCGGACTACCCCGCCAACACCGTCTACAGCAGCACCTACACCCCCGACGCCATGGTCAGCGCGGTGCTCAATCCCTTCGGTTGGACTGATGCCACCCGCGCCCACCACGTGGAGCGAGTGACGGTGGATAATCGTGTGGCCGGTGCGCCCGTGGTCACGGCGACCGGCGTCTACACGCTCGCGCGCAGCCGCTACACCAACGCCACGCTGCTCGAGGATCTGGTCGCGGCGGGCAAGATCCCCTCCACCGCCGGCTATCGGATCGTCGCGGTGAGTTTTGATCTCGATCACGAGGTCCACTACACGACGACCCGGCCGAGCGACAATTTCACGACCCACGTCAACAACCGCCTCTACTTCTTCGCCGAGCGCGGCGCGAACGATCCGTCCCCGGTCTTTCTCGGGGCCGAATACAAGGACATCTACATCTACGACGACGTGATCGGGCTCGACCGGTTCACCGAGGTGAAGTCGGGGCGTTACGTCGACCGTTTCACGGGTCGGTTGGACGGAACCGGTTTCGACTACGCTCCCGCTTCTCAGTCTCTCAGTGGCAGGTCGGCGGCCGAGTTCACGTTCTTCCGCCCGGCCCCTTCGGGCAATTTCTACCTGATCCGGGTGGGCGGCATCTTGAACTGGAGCGAGCGCTATGACGCGCGTCGGGGCGAGTATGTCTCCGGGGCGATCAACGGCAACTCGCTCGCCGGTCCCGCCCAAGGCTACTTCGGCCCGACGCCGGTGGAGACGGTGGGGCACGACCACGCCGCCGAGCATCACTACACGCCCAACGCCACGAACCAAGCGGTGGCGAACGGCTCGGTGCGGATCGGCGCCGCGCAGAACTTCTCGAGCATGACCAAATACCTGAACCACCTGCCGCCGGTGATGCCGCATTGAGCCGACATCATGCAGATGTTCGGGTCGCATCGAGGTGATCTCGCGGCACCTTTCGGTGGGGCCCTCATTCGAAATACTCTCCGAGTATTCCTTCATTCGGTCCGCACCGAAATCTGCTCGCGATCC
>JAUVVA010000158.1 GCA_030604905.1 Verrucomicrobiota bacterium
ACATTCCCACACTTTCCTGCATCTTAATGCTTGTTCTAAATCATTAACCATCAACTAAGTCCGCGTAATTTAGCGACTTAGCTCCACGAGGCGGCAGAGGTTCGAATCCCTCCCTCTCCGCCACTTGCGCGATTTCGGGCAACCCGGCCCCGCACGCGCCCGCCGCCTGCTTCGGGGCTTGGCTCGTGGCCCCGGCCGCCTTCCCCTGCCCCATGCCTCGCGCCAAACGCTCCTCCGCGTCGTCCTCCCCCACCCCGCCCGCGCCCCCCGCCGCGGCCACCGCGCCCTCCGCCGCGCCCGAATCCGCCGCGCCCGGCGCCGCCCTGCTCGCCGTCGATCTCCAAAGCAGCCTGCTCGGCATGCTGCCCGCCGCGAGCGCCCGCGCCCTGCGCGCCCGCGCCACGCTCGCCCTCTCGGCCGCCCGGGGCCTCGGCATCCCGGTCTTCTTCACCGAACAGGTCCCGGAAAAACTCGGCCCCACCGCGCCCGCCCTGCGCAAGCTCGCGCCGGCGGCGCCCGTCTTCGCCAAACGCAGCTTCTCGGCCGCCTCCGACCCGGCGCTACTCGAAGCGCTCCGCGAACAACGGATCGAACACCTCCTGCTGATCGGGCTCGAGACGCCGATCTGTATCTACCAGACCGCCCTCGGCGCGCTGAGCGAGGGCTTCCAGGTGACGGTGCTCTCCGACGCGGTGGGCGCCCGCCGGCCCGATGATCACGCGGCCTGCCTCGCCGCGCTCCGCCACGCGGGCGTGCACGTGCTGCCGGTGGAGACCGTGCTCTACGCCTTGCTCCACGACGCCGAGCACCCGTTTTTCCGCAGCTTGGTCGGCCTGGTGAAAGCGGCCTGAACTGCGCCCTCCGCGCGCCCTCCGCGCGTCTACCCTCGCCCGAGGCGGGCGGCCTCCGCCTCCAAGCGGGCGACGAGCGCGTCCATCTGCGCGATCACGGCCTCGATCGTGTCGCGCCGCGCGAGGTCGACGCCGGCCCGGCGCAGCTGCTCCATCGGGTGGTCGTTGCCGCCGCTGCGCAGAAGCTCGAGGTAACGCCCCACCGCGGCCGCCCGGCCCTCCTCCGGCCCCTCGAACATGTCGGCGAACAGCTTCGCGGACGAGGCGAAGCAAGTGGCGTATTGGTAAACGTAATACGGCGAGTTGTAGAAGTGCGGGATGCGCGTCCAGGTGAGCCGATACCTGGGGTCGATGGTCGCGGCGTCGCCGTAGTAGTCGGCCAGCAGCCCGCCGTAGATCTCGCCGAGCAGGTCGGCGGTCACGGGCTCGCCTTTCTCCGCGCGCTCGTGCGCCCGGCGCTCGAAATCGGCGAAGAGCACCTGCGAGTAGAAGGTGCCGGTGATGGCGTCGATCGCGTGCTGGAGGAGCAGGAAACGCCGCGCGGGATCCTCGGTGCGCGCGAGCAGGTGCTCGAGCATGAGGCGCTCGTTGATGGTGGAGGCGACCTCGGCGACGAAGATGGTGTAGCTCGCCGTCGCGAAGGGCTGCGTCTCCTCGGAGAGCCGGGTGTGCATCGCGTGGCCCATCTCGTGCGCGAGCGTGAAGAGGGCGTCGAGGGTGTCGTTGTGATTGAGCAGCACGTAGGGGCCCACGCCATACACGCCGGCGGAGTAGGCGCCGGAGCGCTTGCCCTCGTTTTCATAGACGTCGACGCGACCGCCCTCGAGCAGTTCGCGCATCTTCGCCTGGTAATCGGCGCCGAGCGGCGCGACCGACTCGATCACGAGCTCGCGGGCCTCGCGGTAGGGCCACACGGACTGGTCCTCCACAAGCGAGATCTGGCCGTCGTAGAGGTGATAGTGCTCCAGCCCGAGCACGCGCTTGCGCAGCCGCAGGTAGCGGCGCAGCGGCTCGGCGCCGGCCCGCACGGTGTCGACGAGCGTGGTGTAGACCTCGGTCGGGATCGCGTTGCCATCGAGCGCGCGGTGCAGGGTGGTGGGGTAGTCGCGGGCTTGGGCGAGAAACCAGCCGCGCTCGAGCACGCCCCGGTAGATCGCGGCGTAGGTGTTCTTGTTGGCCTCGTAGGCGCCGAGGTGGGCGTCGAAGGCCTTGGCTCGCTCGGCCTGGTCGCGGTTGGTGGTGAGCAGGTGCTGGTAGGCGCCGGGGCTGAGCTTCACGTCGGAGCCGTCCTTGAGCGTGATCGTCGGAAACCGGATGTCGGACGTGCTGAGCTCGGTGTAGACGGAGCGCGGCGTCTCGTTGAAACGCGAGGCGAAGGAGAGCAGGCGCTCGCCCTTCTCGTCGAGCACGTGGCGTTGCTGGCGAAAGGCTTCCAGGATGGGGAAACGATAAGGCGCCAGCGCCGGCTCCGCCTCCAGCCAGCCGAGCACGGTCTCCCCGCCCACCGCGAGCAGTTCGGGGGTGAACCACGCCGTGGCCGTGCCAAAGCGCGCGAAGAGCGCCTGCACGCGCTGCAAACGCGCGCCCACCACTCGGTCGCGGGTGTCGGTGTCGCGCTGGAGCTGAGGGTATCGAAAAACCCGATACTGGAGCATGCCGATCTCGTCGAAGCCGCGGTAGGCGCGCAGCAGCGCCTCCGGCCCGGCCTTCAGCGTGCCCTTGAGAGCCGCGAAGGCGTCCATCTTGCCGCCCAGCCGAGCCAGATCCGCCTCCCACTCCTCCCACGAGCCGTAGATGGCGCCGAAGTCCCACTTGAACTCGTCGGCGATTTGCGCGCGGTCTCGCGTGGAGGGCTTGCCGTCGGCAGGAAGGCCGGAGGCGGACGAGGGGCGGAGAGCGACGACGGCGGGATATTGAGGCATGATGAGGACGAACGATGATCGCTACCGCGGCTTTCGCCAGCGCGACTCGGGGACGCGTGGGCGGTGCGCTTCGTCACCAACTGTGCTCGATCACCCGGCCGTCGGGCAGGCGCACCCTGACCGGCTCGCCTTGGCGAAACACCATGCCCGTGTAATCCTCGCCCATCACCGGCCGCAGCTCGCGGATGTATTTGTCCGGGCCAACCAGATCCCGGTAGGTGCAGACGGTTTTGCCGGTTTCGAGAAAGTATTGCTCACTCGCCGCCGAGAGCTGGCGGAGGTTGTTGAGCACCGTCTTTTCCTGCGACGTCGTGCGCACCTTCTGGAAAGCCGGGACCGCCATCGCGGCCAACAAGCCGCCCGTAACCATCGTTCCCGGATTCGCGAAGACGAGATCGCCCTTGAGCGACGAGGACCAGTGCGAGCTGAACAACACGCCGTCGGGGAGATTTCTCCGCACCGAAATCAGCGCGACTCCCGCCGGCGGCAGGAAGCCCATCGCCTGCTCCAACGCCTGCCGCTGCTTCGGATCCGAAGGCTTGAACACCACCGCCTCGCGCACTTTCGCGACCAAGCGGGGACCGATGTAGGTAAGGCCATTGCCGGTTCCGCCGACGCCGGCCACCGCGGCGCGAAACGCCTGGTCGTCGGCCAGCTTCGCCCCGCCGCCCGAAACAAGAAAATCCGCCCGCGACACGAGCGTCACTCGCTCGCCCTCGATCAACAGCTCCGGCGTCCAGCCCAGGGGCGGCAGGGACCGCCCGCTCTCCTCGCGATACACCACCACGCCGGGCGCCCGCTCCTCGCGGGTCAACTCCTGCCGAGCGTCGAGATAGCGCGCGAGCTTCGCACCTCCCCGCTCCAGCCGAAGCGCAAGGTCGAGGCCCGGCACCGTGAGTTCTTCGCTGATCGTCGTCTTGCGCGTGTCGTCCACCCGCAGCACGAGCGAGAAGCGCCCCTGCGCGACCTCGAGCACGTCACGAACGCTAAAGGGGGCGCCGCGCTCCGGCGTCGCGGCACGCATGTCGAACAGGTTGGCCATCGGCTCGCCCGCCGCGCGCGCCACCAAGGCCCGCAGCGCGGCGTAGGCCGCAGGCGCGTCGAGCTCCGTCTCATAGACCAAGTCGGCGTCGGCCGGCGCGAATTGCGCCACCGCGAAGTCCGCCTCCGCGCCACCCAGGCCTGCGAGCAAACCGCGCCGCCCCTGCGGCGTGTGCAGGAAGACTCGATTCCGGTAACCGCCACCCTCCGCCGCCACCGAACTGAAACCGATCGCCTTCACATCCGTCAGGCCGAGATCCACGAAAAACGGCGCGAAATCCGCCGGCACGAACGCTTGCACCAGCGGCGACTGCTCCGTCGCCGACGTAGCCAGCTGACGCAAGGCCACCGCGAAGCGCTCCACATCGCCGTCAATGTCCACGTATCCGTAGAGCAGGCCGCCCAGCTCCAGGTGACGCGTCGCGGCCGCAAAGTGCGCGCTGCGCTCGGCCGCCGGCACGAGGGCGGCCGACTCGGCCGATCCTCTCCCGGCGGCGGTGTCGCTCCGCTTGCAGCCAAAAAATCCCATGAGAGCGACGACGAGAAACAGGCCGGAGCGGGCCAGGCGGTGGGGGTGACGCATGATCATCAAGGGCATACGACTTTTACCCGCCGCTCAAGCCCGCGCTCGCGCCTCGCTAAATTGTCGCCCCGGCGCTTGCCCGCGCGCGCGGGCTCCTCACCGTGCGCCACCCATGCCCCTGCGCGGACTCATCTTCGACTTTGACGGCCTTTTGGTGGACACCGAGACCGCCACGCTCGAGGCCTGGCGCCAGGTCCACGCCGAGGACGGCCATCACGCTGACCCGCGCGTGCTGCACTCCGTCGTCGGCCACGTCGACGTCGTCGCCGACCTCTGGACGGCCTACCCGCCCGAGCACGATCGCGCCAAGCTCGCCGCCCGTTTTCTCACCCTCACCCGCGAGCGCTGTCGCCTCGCCCCGGTGCTTCCCGGGGCGGTCGCGCTGCTCGACGCCGCCCGTGCCGCCGGCCTGCGCCTCGCCGTCGCCTCCAACTCCTCCCACCGCCACGTCGACGCCCACCTCGCCGCCCGCGGCCTGCTGCCGCGCTTCGCCACGGTCGTGTGCCGCGAGGACGTGCCGCGCGGCAAACCAGCGCCCGATCTCTACCTCGAGGCGCTCTCCCGCCTCGGGCTCCAGCCGGCCGAGGCCGTCGCCTTCGAGGACTCCATGCCCGGCCACGAGGCCGCGGCCGCCGCGGGCCTGCGCGTGGTCGTGGTGCCCAATCCCTCCACGGCGGGCGACGCCTTTCCTCACGCCGCCCTGCGCGTCGGCTCCCTCGCCGAGCTCGACCTGCCGCGCCTAGAACAGCTCTCCCTGCCGTAGCCCCTCGCGCCGCTCCGCGTCGAGCGTGCTGTGCTCGATCAACCAGCGCAGGGACTTCTCGGCCCAGCCGGGCGTCTCGACGAGCCGCGCGAGCAACAGGGCCCCGGCCAGGGCGTCGTAGAGCGCCGCGTGGTAATGCCGCCGCCGCTCGGGACAAAGCTCCGCCGCAAGCGCGTCGAGCCGTGCCTGCAAGCCCTCCCCGGCGATCAACTCGGCCAGCTTCACCGGCGCACCGGCACCGCGCGCCTGCGGGTAGAGCCGCCCGGTGTCGATCCACGGGCCCCACTCCGCGCTGGTGGCGCCCGGCTCCTCGCGCGAAAAATCAGGCGCCGTCCGCGCGTAGGGCCAGACCGACTTGAGCATCGTGTTTTCGGCGTTGGCAAAATGCGCCGCGAGCGGACCGCTCCCGCGCAAGCCCGCGAAGATCTCAAAATCGGCCGCGAAAGGCGCCGCGCCCGCCGTCGCCGCCGCGTCGAGCCCGTGCACCGCGCTGTCCTCCGGCCGCACCCGCCCCGTGGCCGCGCAAAGCCGCCCCCGCGCCGCCACGATCTCGCCGCCGCGCAGCGAAACGACGCCGTATTCAAGAATCCCCGACGCGACGGAACCCTCGAAGTCGACGAAGTGGATAAGGTGATCGGGCCAAGGCATGGAACTGCCCACGAAACACACGAAAAAGCACAAAAACCCAAGCCACCATTCTCGTTTCGATTTTCGTGTCTTTTCGGGTCTTTCGTGGGCAATCCTTCCGCCGCCAACGCTGTCACAAAGCCCGCCCATGGACCTCGCCCCCTATCGCGCCTTCATCGCCGAACTCGCCGCCGAGAGCGGGGACTTTATCCGCCCCTACTTCGGCCGCGCCGATCTCGCGGTCGAGGCCAAGGGCGACGCCTCGCCCGTCACCGCCGCCGATCGCGGGGCGGAGGAGCTGCTGCGCCGCCGCATCGCCGCGCGTTTCCCCTCGCACGGCATCATCGGGGAGGAGTTTGGCAACGAGCGCGAAGACGCCGAGTGGGTCTGGGTGCTCGACCCGATCGACGGCACCAAAAGCTTCATCACCGCCGTCCCGCTCTGGGGCACGCTCATCGCCCTGCTCCACCGCGGCGAGCCCGTGCTCGGCTGCATCCACCAGCCGATCCTCGGCCAGCTCATGATCGGCGACGGACGCGAGACGACGCTCAACGGCCGCCCCGTGCGCGCCCGCGCCACCGCCCGCGTCGAGGACGCGACGCTCCTCACCAGCGACCACCTCAACCTCGCCCGCTACCAGGACGGCCCCGCCTGCGACCGCCTGCTCGCGCGCGCCCGCCTCGTGCGCACCTGGGGCGATTGCTACGGCTACCTCCTGCTCGCCGCCGGCCACGCCGACATCTGCCTGGACCCCATCATGAACCCCTGGGACATCGCCGCGCTCGTGCCCATCGTGCGCGGCGCCGGCGGCGCGATCTCCGACTGGCGCGGCGGCCCCGCCTACCCCGCCGACCACACCATCGCCGCCGCCACGCCCGCCCTCCACGCCGAGGTCGTCGCCGCGCTCCGCGCCTGAAGACCGAGCCCCGCCGCCCGCCGATTCAGCTGTTTCGCTCCCGCAACAGCTCCCGCGGCCCGCGCCCGTAGGCCTGCACGAAGACCTTGTAGAACTGCGCGTAGCTCCCGAAGCCCGCCGCATACACCGCCTCCGCGATCGTGCGCCGCTCCGGCCCGCGATACAGCTTCCAAAACTCCGCCAGCCGCACCGAGCTGCGGTAGCGCGTGAGCGGCACGCCCACCTGCCGCGCAAAGACCCGGCTCAGGTAGGCCTCGCTCACCCCGCAACGCTTCGCCAGCTCGCCCATCTCGCCGCTCCACGCCGCCTCGCCGAGCAGCGCGAGCGCCCGCCGCACCGCCGGATGCAGCGCCACCGCCCGCGCCTTCCCCGCCCGCCCGCGCTGTTGCCTCCACGCCAGGAGCAGGAGGTGACGCAGCCCCGCGTTGAGCCAGTCGGGATCGTTGTGCTCGAAACGAAAGTCCGACCCGACGCCGAAGCCCGCCTCCCGGTTGAGCACGTCCGGATCGAGCCCGTCCTCCACGATCGCGTCCATCGTGCGCCGCAACAGATCGAAATCGTCGGGCGGCAGCTCCGTGTGCAACACCTCGCCCTCCGCGCCCGCCTCCGGCGCGATGCGTTTGAGGCCCGCGTAAAGTTCGCCACGGCACGCCCGCCTGATCATCGCCGGTTTGAACACCGCCACGTAGTTCGCCGCGTCCGGCGTGCGGTCGACCAACTGGTGCTCCTGGGACGGGTAGAGCCACAACAAGGTCCGCTTGGTAAACGTGAAACGCCGCCCGCCCATCACGTAGGTGATCGCCCCGTTCACCACCAGGTTGAGCTCGAGCTCGACGTGCGTGTGCGGCTTCAGCGCCGGCGGATTCCGCGCCGACTCCGCCAGAAACAGAAAGCCATCGTATTTCGGACCAAGCTTCAGGTTCTCGAGCATCGGACAAACGAGGAAAACTTTTTCCCGCCCCACGACAAGACGTCAGCGCCGCCATTTGCTAATCTCCGGACGACGCCGGATTAGCCGGCCTAATTCAAATATCCAGCTCCTTTCTTTACCCCCGCCTGCCCATGACCTCCAAGCAACGCATCCGCGCGGCCATTGAGCATCGTCAGCCCGACCGCGTGCCGGTGGATTTTGGCGCCTCCTTTATCACCGGCATCCACTGCTCCGTCGTCGAAGCGCTCCGCCGCCACTACGGCCTGCCCGAGCGACCGGTGAAAATCTGCGAACCCTACCAGATGCTCGGTCTCGTGGAGGACGACCTGCTGAATGTCCTCGGCATCGACACCGCGCCGATCTTCCCGCAGCGCACGATCTTCGGCTTCGTGAACGAAAAC
>JAUVVA010000173.1 GCA_030604905.1 Verrucomicrobiota bacterium
GATGCGCTCGACCATGCGCTCGATGAGGCTGGAGGTCTCGTCCTTCTTGGAGAGGCCGAGGGAGAAGCGGGCGACGGCCTTGGCGATGTTGAAGGACTGCCAGTGGTTGTCGTAGTCGGAGCGCTGGAGGAGGGCCTTGTCGATGCGCTCGCGCGTCTCGTCGACGAGGCGTTCCCAGACGGGGTTGCGCTCCTTGGAGGGGCCGAAGCAGAGGAGGCCGAGGGCGGCGTAGGCGAGGCCGTTCTCCTGTGGGGGCTCGGTGAACATCTGCGCGGTGATGCAGCGAGCGGCGAGGTCGATCAGGTCGTAGCCTTTGAGCGTGGCCTCGCCGGTGGCGCGGTAGTATTCGCCGAGGGTGAAGGCGACGTGGCCGGGCTCGTCGGGGCGGGGCTCCTCGCCGGGGGCGGGGAGGATGGAGCCATCGGGCTGGATGGCGTCCAAATTGTGGCCCAACATCGAACGGGCCATATCGAGACACTGCTCGGAGAAGCTATGCATTGCGCGGTAAGGGAGGAACGGGAGAACGGACGGACTGGAACGAATGAGGCGTGCGGCCGGAGGCGGACGCGTTGCGACTAAAGGAGAGAGCGTGGGGCGCGCGCGTGAGGGGCCGCAAGTGCGGATTTCACGGGGGATGCAGATGAAAGCGCACGGCGGGTGGGGCAGAAGGGCCGAGGGGGGCGCACGTCCCTGGCGGCCTCCGCGTGCGAATGCCGGATCGTCGTCGCAAGGCCCTTCGCGTGCGAAGGCCGGCCCGCGGCGCGGTGGCGGCGGCGCTCAGGCCCTCCAGGCGCGGAAGCCGCCGCGCAGGCTGCGCAGCTCGCGGAAGCCGTGCCTCTCGCGCAGGAGGGGCAGGGCGCGGGCGCTGCGCAGGCCTCCGGCGCAGTAAATCACGAGCGGGCGAGCGGGATCGAGCTCGGGGGGGCGGGTGTCGGCGAGGCGGGCGAGGGGCAGATGGGCCGAGGGCAGGATGGCGCCGAGCGCCCGCTCGTGGTCCTCGCGCACATCGAGGAGCTGCGGGGGTGTGGGCGAGGCGAGGGCGGCGCGGAGCTCCTCGGGGCCGATCTCGTCGGCGGGCTCGCCGGGCGCGGCCGCGCCGGGCCCGGTCGCGGCGCAGGTCTCGCCGTAGCCCTCGGGCGGCAGCTCGGTGATGGGCGGGCGTCCGGGCAGGCGGGTGAGGCGCAGGGTGCGGGTGGCGTGGGTGAGCGCGTCGAGGAGCAGCAGTTTGCCGCTCAGGGGCTCGCCGATGCCGGCCAGCAGTTTGATGACTTCGGTGGCTTGGAGAGTGCCGACCAGACCGGGCAAGACGCCCAGCACGCCGGCCTCGGCGCAGTTGGGCGCGGCGCCGGGCGGCGGCGGAGCGGGAAACAGGTCGCGGTAGTCGGGGCCGCCGGCGTGATTGAAGACCGAGACTTGTCCCTCGAAGCCTTGGATCGCGCCGTAGACGAAGGGCCGGCCGGCGAGGGCGCAGGCGTCGTTGACCAGGTAGCGCGTGGCGAAGTTGTCGCTGCCGTCGAGCACGAGGTCGGCCCCGCGGATGAGCGAGAGGGCGTTGTCGCGGGTGAGGCGGGCGACGTGGGGCTCGATGGAGACGTGGGGATTGAGCGCGCGGAGGCGCTCGGCGGCGGCGAGGGCCTTGGGGCGGCCGGCGTCGGCGCTCGTGTAGAGCACCTGTCGTTGCAGATTGGATACGTCGACCGTGTCGGGGTCGATCACCACGAGGCGGCCCACGCCGGCCGCGGCGAGGTAGAGCAGGGCGGGGCAGCCGAGGCCGCCGGCGCCGACCACGAGCACGGCGGCGGCGCGGAGTTTTTCCTGCGCGGCGGGGCCGAAGCCCGCGAGGCCGAGCTGGCGGGAGTAGCGGAGGGTTTCGGCGGGGGTGAGGGACACGCGGGGCCTACCTCACACGCTCCGCGCCCGCTTTGGCAAATCCTGCCGCGACCGGGGAGCCGGCCGGAGGCGGTCATCGGGGAATTTCCTGGGCCGCGCGGCCAGCGGCTCCAAAGGCGGGCCCCGGTTTGACAGTGCGGATGCGCGAGGCAGCCTCTGGGCGAAATGTCTTATCGCGAAGACCGTTCGGTTTGGTTTGAGGGCCAGGGGCTCTGGCAACACGTGCCCGAGAGCGATTGGCGGGATTGGACCTGGCAGTTGAAGAACCGCATCACCTCGCTGGAGCAGCTCGAGCGCTACATGACGCTCACGCCCGACGAGCGGGCCGGCGTGCTCTTCGCGAGCCAGAAGTTGGCGCTGGCGATCACGCCCTACTTTTTCAACCTGATCGATCGCGACGATCCGGCCTGCCCGATCCGCCTGCAAGTCATCCCCCGCAGCGGCGAGTCGCAGCTGCACGCCGAGGAGATGCTCGATTCGCTGGGCGAGGACGAGCACTCGCCGGTGCCGGGGCTGGTGCACCGTTACCCGGACCGCGTGCTCTTCCTGGTCACCGACCGTTGCGCCGCCTACTGCCGCTATTGCACGCGCAGTCGCCTGGTCTCGAACGCGCAGGACTACAATTTTCACCCGGAATACGAGCAGGGCCTGCGTTACATCGAGTCGCACCCGGAGGTGCGCGACGTGCTGCTCTCGGGCGGCGACCCGTTGCTCTTGAGCGACCGCAAGCTCGACCACCTGCTCGGCCGCCTGCGGGCGATCCCGCACGTGGAGTTCATCCGTATCGGCTCGCGCATCCCGGTCTTTTTGCCGCAGCGCATCACGCCCGAGCTCTGCGAGATTTTCAAAAAGCACGGCCCGATCTGGATGAGCATCCACGTCAACCATCCGCGCGAGGCGACGGCCGAGCTGAAGGCGGCCTGCGAGCGCCTCAGCTTCGCGGGCGTGCCGCTGGGCAACCAGTCCGTGCTGCTGCGCGGGGTGAACGACGACGCGGAGGTGATGAAAGCCCTCGTCCACCGCCTGCTGCGCATGCGCGTGCGGCCCTACTACCTCTACCAGATGGACCTGATCACCGGCGGCTCGCACTTCAAGGTCGATGTGCGCAAGGGGCTGGAGATCATCCGCGCCCTGCGCGGCCACACCACCGGGTATTCAATTCCCCAATACGTGATCGACGCGCCCGGGGGCGGCGGCAAAGTGCCGATGAACCCGGACTACGTGGAGACGGTGGGCGACGAGGAGATCGTGTTTCGCAACTACGAGGGCCGCCGTTTCCGCTATCCGCTGACGGCCACCCCGGTGAAGGAGGAGGCGGAGAAGGCCGCGTTCGCGCCCGGCGCGATGGACGCCTGACGGCGGGGGCGCGAGGCGGCGCTCCCGCCCGGTCCGGCGATTTACCGAAACGCCACAGGGGGCCCCCGGGAAACGGCTTGCCTGTGGCGGGCCCCCCGTGAAGCTGGCATGACCTGTGCCTATCCGGCGCAGGCCCCCAACGCCACCAGCTCATCATCTTCCGCAGGCCCTTTCGCGACGCCCGCTTTTTTTCGCATGGACGAGACGCCCTCCCCGAAAACGCCCGATCAAGGGCTCAACAAGCTCGATCTCTCTCAATTGCAGGGATTCAGCTTTGGCACCTCCTGGTCGCAGGACAAAGGCTCGCCCGGTGGCGCACGCCAGGAGCGGCGCGAGGATCGTCCGCGGCGCGAAGGCGGCGGGGATGCCCCCGGCCCGCGTCGCGACCGGCGCGAGTTTCGCCGCCCGGCCGGCGGTGGCGAGGGCGAGGCTCCCCGTGGCGACGCGCCCCCGCGCGAGGGGCGTGGCCCGGATCGCCGCGATGATCGCGGCGGCCCGCGTGGCGGTGGCGCCGGCGGCGGCGAGCGCCCGCGTTTCGAGGGCGGGCGTCGCGACGAGCGTGGCCCGCGCCGCGAGGGCGGCTACCAAGGCGGTGGCCGCGGTGATTTCCGTGGTCCCCCGCGCGAGCCGGTGGGGCCCTACGTGAGCCCCTTCTTCACCGTCACCTTTTATCCGGAGGACGCCAGTTTCAAGGTCCTCGCCGACGCGATCCGCAAGTCCTGCCGCACCTTTGAGCTTTTCTACATCGCCAAGTCGGTGGTGGAGAAAAACGACCGCTTCGTCGCGGTGGTGCAGCGCATCCCGGCGGCCGGTGGCGGCCGCTCCGGCGGTGGCGAAGCAGGCGAGGCCCAGGCGCCGACGCCCTCGGTCAAGCCCGCGCCCTTCTTCATCTCGGTGCCCGACGGCCTGCCCTTTGAGACCGAGGATGCGGCGATCTCCCACGTGTTGGAGAAGCACCTCGGCCAGTTTTTCGAGACCGCCGAGGTCGAGGTCGACCCGCCCAAGGGCAATTTCCAGGTCGTCAACCGCTGCACGATCACCGGCACCCTGCTGGCCCCGCCGAATTACCACCGCTACAACCAGATCCTGGCGCAGCACCACGCGGCCAACATCCGCATGCCGCTCGAGGCCTACAAGGCCAAGATCGAGACCGTGCGCGACCCCGAGGTCGTGGCCCAGTGGCTGGAGAAAATGAAGAAGGCCACGCGTTACACCTGGAAGGCGGCTCCCGCCAAGGGTGGCGCGAAGGCCGAGGCCGAGGCGCCCGCTCCCGCGCCCGCCGAGGGCGAAACCGCCGCCGCCGACTCGTCCGAGGCCCCCGCGTCCGAGGTCGCCGCCGCCGCGCCGGACGCCGCCGCGCCCGCCGGCCCTTCCTTCGATTCGTTGGAGGAGGCTCGCCAACACCTGCTCACCACGGCCCGCGAGCGCGTGGTGCGCAGCGTCGAGCAACTGCGTTTTCCGGGCCGACTGCTCGAGAGCCTGCCCGCCGCGAGCGAAATCCGCCGCGCGGTCGAGGGCGCCCTCGCCGCCCAGCGCAGGTTTCCGCTCGACACGGCCAACGCTCTCCGCGGCCGCCTGCGCCGCGAGCATTTCACGATCTTCAAGAAGGGCTCCAAGGGCATCAGCTACGTGTGCGCGGTGAAGCGACGCTTCCGCGTGCCCGGCCAGAGCTTCTCGGAATCGCTTAGCGCGCTGATCGCGTTTATCGAGACCAACCCGATGGTGAAGGAGAGCGAGCTGCCGCAGCGCCTGCTCCAACTCGCGCCGCGCCCGGCGCCCGCCGAGGGCCAGACGCCCGAGCCGGTGTCGGCCGAGGATCAGGAGAAGCTGAATCGCCTGAAGGGCGACCTGCGTTATCTGGTGAAGGAGGGCTACGTGACCGAGTTTGTCGACGGCTCGCTCTTCTGCCCGCCCCCGATGGTCGAGGCGCGCAAGCGCGAGATCGAGGCTTCCGAGGTGGATCCGGAAAACTTCCCCGAGGCGCCCCAGCCCGCCGCCCCCGCGGCCGAACCGGCCGCCGCGGAGCAGCCCGCGAGCGAGGCCGAAGCCCCCGCTCAAGCCCCCGCCCCCGAGGCGCCCAGCGCCGAGCCCGAGGCCGGCGAGGAGCCCAAGTCCGGCAGCGCTTCCTGAGCCGCCGCTTTGCCGTCAAGGCCCCCCTACCGCCCGCCCCGCCGTAAACCGGCGGGGCTTTTTGTGGGTGGACACTAAACCCAGGAGGAGAGCGCGGCGGTGAACGGGACACGGAGAGCACGGAGCGCAGACACGGAGAGCACGGAGGAGCGCAGGGGCTCTCGTCATCGGAATGACTTGCGTAAATGCGGTCAGAGAATGGCCGCAAAAAGGCGCAAGAGGCGCAAAAAAGCAGAGTTACCGCAGCTTTGGATTGATTTTGCGACTTCTGCGCCTCTTTGCGGCCAATTCAGTCTTAACCCGACTTCCGCGAATGTCCCGGCGGAGTATCGTGCGAGGTGGTGAGGCGGAAGGTCGTCGCGGAATCCCGACGTGCACGTAACCGCAGATCGCGCAGAGTGCGCAGATAAAGCTGGTTCCCCGACGAGGAGAGCTGTTTCAGAGCCTCCATCTTTTGGTTATCTGCGTCCATCGGTGGCATCTGCGGTTCCCACGGCCGTTTTTTAGGATAACTAGTTCCATCTGTGTTGTCTGTGTAATCTGTGATTGAAGGATCCTCCCCGGCCGCCAAGCAGGGAGCCGGCTCCGGCGGCCGGATTGGGCGGATTCGGTCGGCGCCACGCGTCGCTTAGCGATGCTAATTCCCCTTTCCGGCGGGGGATTTAGCTTGCAGTGCAGGTTAATCCTAGGCGAGTTGACCAAGATACTCAACAAATGGCCAACGCCGCTACCAATCTTCACCCGATCTTCGACCGCGTGCTGCCGCGGGCGGACAAGGAGGCGCGGCTCGGCCAGCGCGGCCAGGTGGTCTGGCTCTACGGCCTCTCCGGCTCCGGTAAAAGCACGCTCGCCATCGCGCTGGAGCGCCGCCTCCACGCGGAAGGTTTCGCCACCCAGCTGCTCGACGGCGACAACATCCGCACCGGGCTCAATCGTGGCCTCGGCTTTTCCGACGCCGACCGGGCGGAAAACATCCGCCGCATCGCCGAGGTGGCCAAGCTCCACGCCCACGCCGGCCTCGTCACGCTCTGCTCCTTCATCACCCCGCTGCGCTCCCTGCGCGCCCTGGCCCGCGAGATCATCGGGCCCGCCGACCTGCTCGAGGTCTACGTGAAGGCCAGCTTCGCCACCTGCGCGCAGCGCGATCCCAAGGGCCTCTACGCCAAGGCGGCGGCCGGCGGGGTGGGGCAGTTCACCGGCAAGGACTCCGCCTTCGAGGAGCCGTCACTCGCCGCGCTCGGCGCCCCCGCGCCCGAGGCCGCCGAGGCCGGCACGCTGCTCATCGACACCGAGGCCGCGCCGCCCGAGGCCTGCCTCGCGCAACTCCACGCCGCGGTCTTGCCCCGCGTGCGGCTTCGCTGAAGCCTCGATCCTTTTTCTTCCCGTTTCCGTCTTCGTCCCATCTCCGACATGAGTTCCTACAACCTCACCCACCTGGCCCAGCTCGAGCACGAGGCGATCTTCGTGCTTCGCGAAGTCGCCGCGCAGTTCGAGCGCCCGGCGCTGCTCTTCTCCGGTGGCAAGGACTCGATCGTGATGGCCCGCCTCGCGCAAAAGGCCTTCGCGCCGGCCAAGATTCCCTTCCCCCTCGTCCACATCGACACCGGCCACAACTTCTCCGAGGCCATCGAGTATCGCGACTGGTTCGCCGCCGACATCGGCGCGCGCCTCGTGGTCCGCTACGTCGAGGACTCGATCAAGGCCGGCCGCTGCCAGGAGGAGAAGGGCCCGAACCCCTCGCGCAACGGCCTCCAGACCGTGACGCTGCTCGACACCATCGAGGAGTTCAAATTCGACGCCTGCCTCGGCGGCGCCCGCCGCGACGAGGAGAAGGCCCGCGCCAAGGAGCGCTTTTTCTCGCACCGCGACGAGTTCGGCCAGTGGGACCCGAAGAACCAGCGCCCCGAGCTCTGGAACCTCTTCAACGGTCGCAAAAACCTCGGCGAGCACTTCCGCGTTTTCCCGCTCTCCAACTGGACCGAGATGGACGTCTGGCAATACATCGCCCGCGAGAACCTGCACATCCC
>JAUVVA010000192.1 GCA_030604905.1 Verrucomicrobiota bacterium
CCCTCAACAACGTCTGCTTCCTCGACGTCGCCTCGGGCAAGAAGTTCCTCACCAAGTCCACGATGAAGTCCAACCGCAAGGAGACCATCGATGGCGTCGAATACTTCGTCGTCGTGCGCGACGTGACGATGGACTCGCACCCCGCCTACACCGGCGAGAAGCGCATCGTCGACACCGCCGGCCGCGTGGAGAAGTTCACCACCAAGTTCCGCCGCGGCACCGCCGCCAAGAAGTAAGCGGTCCGAAGAAGTCCGTTTTTCCTCAACCCGCCGCGCTCCCCGGAGCCGGCGGGTTTTTCGTGCCCCGAGCGTTGGAGTGCCCCGCTGCGCGACGCCTGGAGTTCCCTCCCCGCTCCGCCTTTCACCGCCCGCTCTCCGCCATTCGGCATTCGTCATTGGTCATTGGTCATTGGTCATTCGCGCGGCTCCGCCGCGCGCGCACTTTTCCCGTTTGCTTCGCGCCGGGCCGGCCCGCATCCCTTTCCGTTCCCTTCTTTCCCATGAGCCTCGACGCGCCCAAGCCAGTGTCCGTGACCGATGCCGCCGCCCTTCGCTTCGGCATCGTCGCGGCCCGTTTCAACGCCACGCTTGTCGACGCCCTCGTCGCCCGCGCCACCGCCACGCTCGGCGCCGCCGGCGTGCCCGCCGCCTCCATCGAGCTCGTGCGCGTGCCCGGCTCCCACGAAGTGCCCTGGGCCGCGCAACGCCTCGCCGCCACCGGCCGCTTCCACGCCCTCATCGGCCTCGGCATCCTCATCGCCGGCGACACCAACCACCACGAGATGGTCGGCGACGCCGTCTCCCACGCGCTGCTGCGCGTCGCCCTCGACACCGGCGTGCCCGTCATCAACGGCGTCATCGTCGTCAACACCCGCGAGCAGGCCGAGAAACGCAGCACCGGCGCCTACGACCGCGGCTCCGAGTTCGCCGCCGCCGCCCTCGAGATGGCCGCCCTCCACCGTTCCCTTTCCTGAGATGAGCAACAAAGCCCTCTTCGCCCAGCGCCGCGACGGCCGCACCGCCGCCCTGCAATACCTCTACGCCTGGAGCCTCAACCGCCCCCAGCACCTCGGCGAGGACCTCCGCGTCTTCTTCGAGAACCTCCAGCTCGCCGACGGCAAGCCGCGCGAGCACTACGCCTTCGGCGAGGAGCTGATCCACGGCGTCATCGAGCACTGCGACGCCATCGACGGCCGCATCCGCGGCCTCGCCCAAAACTGGGACTTCGAGCGCATCGCCAAGATCGACCTCGCGATCCTCCGCCTCGCCATCTTCGAGATGGTGCACCGCACCGACATCCCCCCCGTCGTCTCCATCAACGAGGCCATCGATCTCTCCAAGCAGTTCTCCAACGCCGACGCCAAGCGCTTCATCAACGGCATCCTCGACAAGCTCAAGGACCAGCTCGGCCGCGACGCCCGCAAAGTCACCTGAGCCCCGCCCGCCTCGCGGAGATCACGGAGACCCGCGCGGGGGATTTTCCCTCGATCCGGCTTTGCCTCCGCGCCCCTCCGCGTCCTCCGTGCTTACCCATGTTCGGCTTCTTCAAAAAGTTTAAGGACGGCCTCGCCAAGACCGTCGCCGCCATCGCCGGCAAGACGCGCGCCCTCTTCGGCGGACGCAAGATCGACGCCTCCTCCCTCGACGAGCTCGAGGAGGCGCTCATCACCGCCGACTTCGGCGTCGAGACCACCGACGAGATCCTCACCCAGATCAAGGAGGCCTACCGCCGCGATCCCCAGCTCCAGGGCAAACAGGCCGCCGAGATCGGGGCCTCCGTGCTCACCCGCGCCCTCGCCGGCAGCGCCGGCGCCCCCGCCCTCGAAAAACGCCCCGACGGCGCGCCCGCCGTCATCGTGATGATCGGCGTCAACGGCTCCGGCAAGACCACCACCACCGCCAAGCTCGCCTGGTCCCTCCAACAACAGGGCAAATCGGTCCTCGTCGCCGCCTGCGACACCTTCCGCGCCGCCGCCGTCGAGCAGCTCAAGACCTGGGCCGAGCGCCTCGACCTCGACATCGTCTCCAGCCACACCGGAGCCGACGCCGCCGCCGTCGCCTTCGACGCCCTCCAGGCCGGCCGCAGCCGCGGCAAGGACGTCGTCATCATCGACACCGCCGGCCGCCTCCACACCAAGAGCAACCTCATGGAGGAGCTCGCGAAGATCCGCCGCGTCCTGCAAAAGCTCGACCCCTCCGCGCCCCATTTTTCCTGGCTCGTGGTCGACGGGTCCCTCGGCAGCAACTCCATCGAGCAGGCGCGCGTTTTCCACAAGAGCTTCGGTCTCACCGGCCTCGTCGTCACCAAGCTCGACGGCACCAGCCGCGGTGGCGCCGTGGTCGGCATCTGGCGCGCCCTGCAGATCCCGATCCACTACGTCGGCCTCGGCGAGCAGAAGGAAGACCTCCAGGTCTTCGACCCCGAGGCCTACTCGAAGGCCGTCTTCGGCCTCGACGCCTGAGCCTCGGAGGAGCACGGGCCTCCCGCCCGTGATGATCCCCAGTCTGTCGTGGCCCGGGCGTCCCGCCCGTGGGTTCGTCCGTCCCCGCCGTGGCTCGGGCGTCCCGCCCGTGGTCCGATCCGTCCCATCCCGCCCATCCCTCCGCCCGCGGCCTTCCCGCCGGCCGCGCGCCGACAGCCCACCGCAAGCAAGTGGCTTGCGTGGGATTACGCCAAGCATCGCGCTTGCGCGGGCGCAGCCTTCGCCCACCCTCGGGCGTATGACCAAGGCCGCCCAGCCGGGAGCGCAGCACCGCTCCTTCGTGTTGATCGACGATACCGCCACCCTGCGCGAGCTCCTCAAGGACGCCCTCACGCGCCGCTTCGCCCCCTGCGAAGTGCGAGACTTCGAGGACGGCAAAGACGGCCTCAAATCCTGCCTCGAGCGCCAGCCCGACCTGGTGATCGTCGACCTCTACCTGCGCGACACCGACGGGCGCGACGTCATCCGCGAGCTCCGCCGCCAGGGCCACCAGCTCAAGATCATCGTGCTCACCGCCCACCCCGACGCCGGCCTGCCCGCCGAACTCGTCGGCCTCGGCGTGGCCGGCTTTGTGGACAAGAACTCCCCGCTCGACCAGATCGAGCGCGCCGTGCAACGCGTCCTCGAGGGCGGCATGTTTTTCTCCGCCGCCGTGCCCCCGCCCGTGCCCGCGGTCGGCAGCGAGCCCGACCTCCCGCGCGTCGGCGCCGAGGTGCTCTCCGAGCGCGAGAAGGAGGTCGTGCGTCTCGTGGCGCGCGGCTTCCTCTCCAAGGAGGTCGCCGACAAGCTCGGCCTGAGCACGCGCACGGTGGAGAAGCACCGCTCGCGCATCCTGGCCAAGCTCGGCCTGCGCGACGTGCCCTCGCTCGTGCGTTGGTGCCTGCGCAACGGCCTGGGTTGAGCCGCCGCGGGCCCGTGTTGCGCCCGCCCGCCGCGTTTGATCCCGGCGGGACCTTCCAGCCTCGCCGAGCTGTCGTCGAATCGCGGCTCAGCCGGCCTCGGCTGATTGGAGCCCGTCGAGCTGAGGAGGGCGCCGTTTGGCCGCCGAGATCCCTCGATCCGACCCGATCAACTGCATGGAGGTCGGCTCAGCGCGACGAGGCCTCGCGGTCCCCGCGATAGACCCCGCCGCCCGAGTCGATCGCCCAGGGGCCTCTCGCACCGAGGGGACGCCCTCCGCCCGGGGCGCTCGGAGGCGGCTGGGGCGGACCGGAGTTGGCCAGATCGGCGACGTTGACCTGCTCGAAACGGGCCCGCGCCAGGGCATCCGTTTGCCCGCTCGCCGCGACCACCCCGGCCTGCGTCACCGGAGCGAGCGCCAAGGTGCGCGTGGAGCCCACCGCGCGCCAGTCGTTGGTGCCGTTGGTCGAGTAGCTGGCGATGAAGTTGTTGCCCGTGCGGCGCACCCGCAGCCAGACCGGGGGACGCACGCCGGAAAGCGTCACCACGCCCGTGTTGGCGCCGGCGCCCTCGCGCCAGCGCAGGGAGAGACCGCCGGGCGTGCTCAAGAGCGTGAAGTGTCGCGCGTCCGCGCCGACGCCCTCGCGAAAGCTCACCCCCGCACCCGCCTCGGCGCGCGTCTCGCTGGCGGGATCGGCGGCACGCAGCGAGGTGAGCCGAGCCACCACCTCGGCGTCGCCGTTCACCGCGACGTGCGCCACGCGAAAGCCGTCGGCCCCGCCCGTCCAGCCCGCACCGCCGCCGTAGAGGATGATCGCGCCGCCGGGCGCCTCCTGCGCGTCGGCACCGGCATGGAGCGGCGAGCCGCCCACCGCGGACCGTTGCCAGGGCCCGGGCAAGGCGCGCAGGTGCCGGCCGTCCACGATCGCGTCGCGCATCGCCGTGGCGATCACGCGGTGCCCCTCGTCGCTGGGATGGATGCCGTCGACGAGCTGCACGCGAAAGGTGTCCAGAAAAGGCGTGTGCAGATCGACGACGGCGACATCCCGGGCGCGCGCCACCTCGAGGATGCGCGGCAAGACCTCGTTCGCGATCACCCGGCCGCTGACGTCGTTCGGGCTCGGAGCCGCGGCCGGCGGCGGCAGCGCGATGAAAATGCGCGGATTGGCCGGCAGCGCGCGGAAGGTGTCGATCAAGGACACGTAGTCGCCCACGAACTCGTCGCGATAGACCCAGTTTTCCGGCTTCGAGTCGTTTGTGCCGAGGAAGATCGTGATGACGTCCGGGTTGGCGTCGCTCGTGGCGCGGATGCCCTGGGTGTTGAAAAACGAGGGCTGCCCGCGCCGGAGCAAGGTGGCGCCGCCGGTGCCGTCCCTTTGCACGGTGTAGCCAGGGCCGAGCTGTCCGGCGAGCACCGGGGCGTAGGAGCGCGTCGCGATGTCGGTGGCGCCGATCCCGAAGGTGATGCTGTCGCCGTTGCTGAAAACCCGCACCTGGCCGAAGGCCGGCGCGGCCGCGCAGAGCGCGAGCAGCAAGCCCGTGCCGAGAAGCGCGTGACGCGCGTGTTCGCGAAGCGAGCGAAAGGGATTCGGAGGCGGGAGGCTCATGTGAGGCAGGAGGTTGCTTCGAGCCTATAGGCCGCGGGGGGCGGCCGGAACGGGGGTTTTTCCGCGACCCCGTCACGGAGTGGCGCCGGTTTTGGACCTCCGCGCTTGCGTGCCCGGAACGGCGATTTTCCTGCGCTCAAACGAGCCCGCCCCCGCGCGCCGCTCTCAACCCGTCCCACCCTCAAATGCTCCCCCCACATGAATAACCCCGATACGCACAACCTCGCCGGCAAGCATGTCGCCATCCTCTGCACCGACGGCTTCGAGGAGAGCGAGCTGCGCCAGCCACGCGCCGCGCTCATGCAAGCCGGCGCCCGCACCACGATCGTCTCGCCGAAATCCGTCTCCGTGCGGAGCTGGACCGGCGAGGGCTTCGGCAAATCGCTGCTCGTCGATCAGCCGATCGAATCCGCCCGCGCCGAGGACTTCGACGCGCTCCTGCTCCCCGGCGGCACCCTCAACTCCGACCATCTCCGCATGGAAGCCGCCGCCGTCTCCTTCGTGCGCGCCTTCTTCGAGGCGGGGAAACCCGTCGCCGCGATTTGCCACGGCGCCCAGATCCTGATCGACGCCGACCTCGTCTCGGGCCGCCGTCTCACCTCCTACCCGTCGATCAAGCAGGACCTGATCAACGCCGGCGCGGAGTGGGTCGACGAGGAGGTCGTCTGCGACCAAGGCCTCGTCACCAGCCGCCGCCCCGACGATCTGCCCGCCTTCAACCGCAAGATGATCGAGGAGATCGCCGAGGGCATCCACGCCGGCCAACACGGTTGATCCGTCACGATGTTGCCGACCATGGCCGAGCCGGGCGCCCGTGATCGGGCGCCCGCACCGCGGCGCGGGCGGGCGCGCGCGCGCCCCGCGACGGCGCAGGCCACGC
>JAUVVA010000109.1 GCA_030604905.1 Verrucomicrobiota bacterium
CCGCCCAGCCCAACAGCCTGCACATGGGCTGGCGTTGGCAAAACGTCCGCGGCGAGCAGCGCTTCTGGCACGACTACCTCCACGCCAACGACGCCGGCCGCTACCTCGCCGCCTGCGTCTGGTTTGAGACCCTCTTTGGCCAAAGCGCCGAAACCATCGCCTACGTGCCGCCCACCCTCTCCGCGGACGAGGCCGCCGACCTGCGCCGCCACGCCCACGCCGCCGCGCAAGCCGCCGCTCGCCGTTAGCTAGCGCCACTTGCTTGCCACAGCCAGGCCCGCCCCGGCATGTGGTGTCAGATAAGGGGACCACGACCCACTGCGCCTGAGCGCGCCCATGTCGTAGCGTTCCCCCCTGCCCCGGCGTAGGCGGGGGCCCTGTCTGTCGGGGCCGGGCTCGGCTACACTCCACCCTGCCCACGGCATGGCGCGCGCTCCCGCGTGCCCCGCGCGCGGGCGTAGCTCCACGCCATCATCCCGGTTCATCCCCTGCTCCCCCGACCCGCCTCCACATGCGCACCCTCGCCTCCTCCCTCTCCCTCGCCGCGCTCCTCGCCTTCGGCGTCCTCGGCGCCCCCGCTCTCCTTGCCCAGGATGACAACAGCGCCGAGCGCCCCAACGCCCCCCGCTTCACCACCCCGCCCGATATCAACGGCCACCGCGTCGTCGTCCCGGCCCCGGCCAAGATTCACCCCCTCCGCATCGGCATCTACCGCGGCCCCGGCTCCGGCGAATCCAACGTCGCCGCCGTCGAGAAACACCTCGCCCAGATCCACGAGTTTCGCGTCACCCGCCTCTCCCCCGAGCTCTACGCCACCACCGACCTCCGCTCCCAGTTTGACGTGCTGATCTTCGCCGGCGGCGCCGCCCGCTCGCAGGCCAACGCCATCGGCCCCGAAGGACGCGAGGCCGTGCGTGAGTTTGTCCGCGCCGGCGGCGGCTACCTCGGCATCTGCGCGGGCGCCTACCTCGCCTGCTCCGGCTTCGAGTGGGGCCTCGCCATCCTCGACGCCCGCACCATCTCGCCCCGCTGGCAGCGCGGCCGCGCCAACCTCGAGGTCTCCGCCACGCCCGCCTCCGCCGAGCTCTTCGGCATCAAGGAGGACGGCTTCAAGATCCGCTACGTCAACGGCCCCATCATCCGCCCCCACGGCCGCCCGGAAATCCCCGACTACGAAACCGTGCTCACCTTCCGCACCGAGGTCGCGGAAAACGACACCCCCGTCGGCGCCCAGATCGGCACCCCCGCCGTCGCCATCGCCCCCTTCGGCTCCGGCCGCGTGATGATCTCCAGCCCGCACCCCGAGAGCACCCCCGGCTTCGAACACTTCCTCTCCCGCGCCCTCCTCTGGCTCTCGCCGGCGAAGTAAACCCTTCGCGTCTCCCCCATGCACTCCCCCGCGTCAACGCGCCCGGCCTATCGCTCACGGGTCCCCGGTCATTGGCCCTTCGCGGCGAAGCGCGCCCTCACCCGGGCCCTGCTGACCGCGACCGCGGTCGCCGCCAGCGCGCTCCACGCGGCCGACGAAGCCCGCCCGCGCGTGGCCATCCTCGCCACCGGCGGCACCATCGCGGGCGTGCAGGCCCACCCCGGCGCCGCCGCCTACCGCCCCGGCGTCCTCACCCTCGACCACCTGCTCTCGCAGCTCCCCGGCCTCGAGAAAGTCGCCCACCTCGACGGCGAACAGGTCTCCAACATCGCCAGCCAGGACATCACGGCCGAGCGCTGGCTCAACCTCGCCCGCCGCGCCGCCGCCCACCTCGACAAGCCCGAGGTCCACGGCCTCGTCATCACCCACGGCACCGACACGATGGAGGAGAGCGCCTGGTTCCTCCGCCTCGTGCTCCGCACGGAGAAACCCGTCATCCTCACCGGGGCCATGCTGCCCGCCACCCACCCCGAGGCGGATGGCCCCAACAACCTCCGCTCCGCCGTCGCCATCGCCGCCTCGCCCTCCGCCCGCGGCTACGGCCCCCTCCTCCTCCTCAACGGCGAGCTCCACCCCGCCCGCGACGTCCGCAAGACCGCCACCGAGGCCATCGACACCTTCCAATCGCCCAACGACGGCACCGTCGGCTCCGCCTCCCCCGCCGGCCCCGCCTTCACCGTATCCGCCTCATCGATACGCCCCGCCCCCGGCGGCGGCTTCGACCTCGCCGCGCTCGACGCCGCCACGCTGCCCCGCGTCGTCGTCGTCGCGGCCCATGGCGACGCCGACGCCACCGTGGTCGACGCCCTGCTCGCCCTGCCCGCCGAGCGCCGCCCGGCCGGGATCGTGCTCGCCGGCGTGGGCAACGGCAACGCCTCCGCCCCGCTCCTCGCCGCCCTCGAACGCGCCTCCCGCGAAGGCATCATCATCGTCCGCTCCTCCCGCACCGGCCGCGGCCTCGTGAACCGCAACATGGAGGTCGACGACGACAAGCTCGGCTGGATCGCCGCCCGCGCCCTCTCCCCGCAAAAGGCGCGCATCCTGCTCGCCCTCGCCCTCACCCGCACCCGCGACCTCGCCGAGATCCAAGGCCTCTTCGACGAAGCCTAAGCCCCCCGCCCTCCGCCCTCCGCCATTCGTCATCGGTCATTGGTCATTGGTCATTGGTCATTTCCTCCCCCTCCCCTCCCTCCCCCTCCCTCCCATGCGCCCCACCCCCGCTCCCGGCCATTGGTCCTTGGTCCTCGGTCATTGGTCATTTCCTCCGCTCCTCCTCCTCGTGTTCCTCTCCATCGTCGTCCGCGTCTCCGCGACGCCCGGCGAGGTGCGCTTCGGCCGCGAGCACTACATCGAGTATCGCGTGGGCGAATTGCCCATCATCCTCACCGCGAGCCACGGTGGCGACCTCACTCCCGAGGAGATCCCCGACCGCACCTGGGGCAGCCGCGTGACCGACCGCCACACCCGCGAGATCGCCATCGCCGCCTTCGAGGAGATCGTCGCCCTCACCGGCCGCCGCCCCCACCTCATCGTCTCGCACCTTCACCGCCGCAAGCTCGACCCCAACCGCCCGATCGAGGAGGCCGCCCAGGGCGATCCGCACGCCGAACAGGCCTGGCGGGAGTTCCACGGCTACATCGCGGAGGCCCGCGCCCGCGTCGTTTCCGAACATGGTCGCGGTCTCCTCCTCGACATCCACGGCCACGGCCACGCCATCCCCCGCGTCGAACTGGGCTACGCCCTCGGCGCCGAAGAACTCAACCTGACCGATGAGGAGCTGGACCGCACCGAGTATGTCACCCTCAGCACCCTGCGGCCCCTTGCCCAAAGCCACCCCCACCTCCCCCTTTCGCTGCTCGTCCGCGGTCCCAACAGCTTCGGAGACTTGCTCAACCGCGCCGGCATCCCCGCCTGGCCCTCACCCCAGTTTCCCCACATCGGCGACGCCCAGTTTTTCCGCGGCGGCTACATTGTTCGCTTCCATTCCCGCCTCGAAAACGACCACCCCGTCGCCGCCATCCAGGCGGAGCTGCCTTTCCCCGGCATGCGCGACACCGAGGAGAACCGCGCCCGCTTCGTCTCGTCCTTTTCCAGCTCCGTCCTCCGCTACCTGAAAAACCCGGTGACCTTCGCGTTCACCCTTCCGGAACTCGCCGAGCCCCTCCCCTTCTCCGCCGCCGAGGGAGACCTCGCCGGCTGCGGCGACGGCTGCCTGCCCATTCTCAGCGTCGCCGCCGCGCCCGCTCCCTGACCCGGGCTCGAAGCCCATGCGACGCCTTGCCCCGGTCCTCGCCTGGCTGTTTCTCGCGGTCCTCGCCACCGCCCAGCCCAACGTTCCCGGCCAGACCTACTTTGGCCGCAACAACTACATCGAGTATCGCGCCGGCGACCTGCCCCTGATCCTCAGCGCCTCCCACGGAGGCCACCTCACCCCGTCCGAGATACCCGACCGCACCTGGGGCAGCTTTGCGGTCGACACCAACACCCGCGAACTCGCCATCGCCGTCTTCGACGAGATTTTTGCCCGCACCGGCCGCCGACCCCACCTCGTCATCAGCCACCTGCGCCGCATCAAGCTCGACCCCAACCGCGAGATCATCGAGGCCGCCCAGGGCAACCCCGTCGCCGAACAGGCCTGGCGCGAATACCACGGCTTCATCTCCTCCGCCCGCGCCGCCGCCCGCTCGGCCCATGGCTTCGCCCACCTCGTCGACATCCACGGGCACGGCCACGCCATCGCCCGGCTCGAGCTCGGCTACGCCCTCGGCAACGCCGAGCTCAACCTCTCCGACGCCGCCCTCAACCACCCGGGCTACGCCTGGATGAGCACCCTCCGCACCCTCGCGCTCTCCCGCCCAGGCGTCCCCTTCCCCGAGCTCCTCCGCGGCCACCGCAGCCTCGGCGACCTCCTCACCCGCCGCGGCGTCGAGGCCTGGCCCTCCCCCCAGTTTCCCTCACCGGGCGACAACCCTTTCTGGAACGGCGGCTACATCGTGCGCACCCACTCCTGCCTGCACGACAACGACGTCATCCATGGCGTGCAGATCGAGACCCACTGGTCCGGCGTGCGCGACTCCGAGTCCTCGCGCGCCGCCTTCGCCACCCGCTTCGCCCACGCCCTCCAGCCGTATTTGTGGGACAACTACGGCTACGACCTCGGCACCCTCTCCGTCACCCGCATCGAGCCGCCCGCCACCCTCACCCTCGCCCGCGGCGGCCCCCCGCTCACCCTCACCCTCCGCCGCTCCGGCTGGCTCGGCCTCAGCACCTCGATGGCCTTCACCCTTGGCGGCAGCGCCGTGCGCGGCTCCGGCGGCGACTACAGCTCCTCCCTTTCCGTCAACGTCTTCTTCTCCGCCGGCCAGACCACCACCAGCATCACCCTCAGCCCCGCCGCCACCGGCCCCGCCTTCGGCGACAAAACCCTCACCCTCACCCTCGCCCCCAGCGCCACCCAGACGGCCGACACCACCCCGCTCGTCCTCACCCTCCACGACGGCCTCAGCCAGACCGTCCGTGCCTCCGCCCTCACGCCCTCCGTCTTCGAGTCCGCCCCCGCCGCCCGCTTCCGCCTCACCCGCACCCACGGCGCCTCGCCGCTCACGGTGCCGCTCGTCTGGTCCGGCTCGGCTCTTCCCGGCGCCGACTACCACTCCGCCCCCGCCAGCGTCACCTTCGCCGCCGGGCAAAGCTCCCTCGACCTCGACATTCCCCTCGTCGACGACGGCCGCCCCGCGCCCGACCGCAGCCTCACCCTCGCCCTCGGCCCCGGCCCGGCCCACTTCGTCGGCCACCCCGCCTCCGCCACCATCCGCATCCGCGACGACGACCGCCCCGCCGGCCTCGCCGTCTGGCTCCGTGGCGACCTCGAGGGCAACCTCGCCCTCGACAGCTCCGGCCTCGACCTCCACGCCACCACCCTACCCGCCAACGGCCCCGCCGCCTCCGGCCCCGCCGCCATCACCGTCCCCACCCCCGCCGGCGGCGCGCCCGCCCTCGCCTTCGACGGCATCGACGACACCCTCGCGCTCCCCAAGCTCCCCCTCGACCCCGACGGCGCCTTCACCCTCGCCTTCTTCCTCCGCCTCGATGCCGGCGGCGAGATCGCCGACCAGAACATCGCGACCTACGGGACGCGCTCCGCCCCCGGCTCGCTCCACCTCTACCTCGCCACCACCAACCCCGCCAACGGCACCGTCGCCCTCCGCAGCAACCTCGGCGGTCTCGCCGCCAACGCCCTCGACGTCACCCGCAGCTCCCCCGCCACCTGGCAAAACGGCGCCTGGCTCCACTACGCCCTCGCCGTCTCGGCCGACGGCACCGCCCGCGTCTTCACCGATGGCGTCCTCCGCCGCAGCGCCACCGGCCGCTCCGAGACGCTCTCGCCCGACGAGCTGCTCTGGTTTGGCTGGCGCCCCGCCGCCGGCGGCGGCTCCGGCTTCCTGCGCGGCGCCCTCCGCGACGTTCGCGTCTATCAACGCGCGCTCTCCCCCGCCGAGATCGCCGCCCTCGCCTCCGCCCGCTCCACCTTCGCCTCCTGGCTCGGCACCCACGGTCTCCCGCCCTCCCTCGCCGCGAGCGCCGATCCAGACGGCGACGGCTTGTCCTTGCTGCTTGAATACGCGCTCGCCGGCACCCCGCGCGCCCCCGCCGCCGCCCCTCCGCGCTACGCCCTCGGCCTCGCCGACGGCCGCCTCACCCTCTCCTTCCTCCGCGCCACCGAGGCCGGCGACCTCACCTGGACGATCGAGGGCGCCGACTCCCCCGCCGGCCCCTGGCACGCCCTCGCCCGCCGCGCCTCCGCCGACCCCGCCTGGACCCCGCTCGTCGGCGGCGTCGCCGTCGCCGAGCTCCACGGCCACGTGACCGTCACCGACGCCACCCCGCTTTCCCTCAGCCCGCGCCGCTTCCTCCGCGTCCGCGTCTCCCAATAAACCCGCTCCGCCATGACTCCCACCGCGCTCCAAACCCTCGCCAGGCCGTCGTCGCCTCGCTCGAAAGGTCCTGGGCTGTTCGGAGCGAGGCTCCGCGGCTTCCTCGCCCTCGCCCTCCTCACCGCCCTCGCCGCCCCCCTCGCCCGCGCCGAAGCGCCCGCGCGCTCCGCCGCCGTCCGCCACGCCCTCGACGCCTTCGCCACCTGGGACACCGACGCCGACGGATCCCTCAGCCTCGCCGAGCTCGACTCGGCCATCGCCTCCCCCTCCGTCACCGGCGAATCCGCCGCCGCCGCCGTCGCCCTCCGCCGCCTCGCCCGAAACCGCCAGCAACCCATCAACGCCTTCACCCGCGAGAGCCTCGTCGAGCTCGCGCCGAGCATCCGCTTCGAGGACACCCGCGACGACGGCTCGCGCGACGACGCCGATCCCGGCGCCACCGCCGCCGCGGCAGCGGCCTCGCGCTCCAGCCTTGACCGCGCCTTCGACGCCGCGCTCCGCCGCATCCACGACACCCCGCGCGAGCTCTTCACCGGCCCGCCCACGATCGAGCGCCTGCGCCAGGGCCGCCTCGGCTCCTGCTTCTCGCTCGCGCCGCTCATCGCCCTCACCCACGCCCGCCCCGAGGCCGTCCCCGCGCTCTTCGCCCCCGCCCCCGACGGCTCCACGATCACCGTGACCTTCGGCGCCGACAACGCCGTGACCATCACGCCGCTCACCGACGGCGAGATCGCGCTCGGCGCCGACAGCGGCGGCACCGGCCTCTGGGCCGCCACCTACGAGAAAGCCGTCGGCGAGCTCCGGCGCCAATCCGCCGCGCCCGGCTCCGCCCAAGCAAGCGCCACACCCTACGCGGTCGTCACCCGCGGCGGCTCCGCCGGCACCATGCTCAGCGTGCTCACCGGCCACGCCATCAAACGCGTCTCCTGCCGCGCCTGGTTGCCCAGCTCCACCGCCACCGAAGCGGAGCGCGCCGGAAAGATCGCCGAGCTGCGCGCCGAACTCGCCGCCGCCAGCGCCGAAGGACGCCTCATGACCGCCGGCACCTCGCCCCGCACCCGCAAAGTCCCCGCGCTCTCCCAGAACCACGCCTTCGCCGTGCTTGGCTACGACCCCGCCACCGACCTCATCACCTTCCGCGATCCCCACGGCCAAAACTTCACGCCCACCGGCCCCGCCGGGCTTGAACACGGCTACACGATCCGCGCCGGCCGCTTCGAGGTCCCCGTCGCCGAGGCGGTCTACCTCATGGCCGGCTTCGCCTTCCAGTTACCCACCCGGATCGAACACCGCGGCTATCCCGCCAATGCCCCGGTCACCGGCCCCTGAACCCCGCCACCCTTCCCCCGCCATGCGCCGTCTCCTCCTCGCCACCCTTGCCCTCCTCGGCCTCGCCGCCTCCGCCGCGGCGCAATCCCGCGAAGCACGCCCCGCCCCCGCCTACGAGTCGCCCTACCGCGTCAAGTTCACCTGGACCGACGAACAACTCATCCCCGACCTGCTCCAGGGGCCTCGCGCCAACTGGAAAGACTGGGGCCGCGCGCCCTTCTCCGAATGGTATAAGCGCGAAAACCACAGCCGCTGGCAGCACCGCGGCCCGGGCATGAAGCATTTGCCCGCGCCCTCCATCGCCGCCGGCAAGGACGCCCGCTGGCTGCGCGAACGCGTGCTCGCCACCGGCCTCCGCTACGTCGGCCTCGGCTACGAACACCACCACCTGCCCGATTGGGACCCGCCCGCCGACTGGCCCAGCTCGCCGAAACGCCCCCGCGCCGGAAGAGGGCTGGATTGCTCCAACTTCACCGGCTTCACCTACAACCTCGCCCTCGGCTTTTTCCCCAGCACCGACATCCAAAGGCAATCGGAGATGACCGAGATCGCCGGGCCCGGCCCCGGCCGCACCACTCCCGTCCGCCGCATCGAGCTGCCGAAAAACTTCGACGACTACGAACGCGTGCTGCGCCCCGCCGACCTCCTCTTCATCCGCAACAACAGCGGCCGCCTCTCGCACGTCGTCCTCTGGGTGGGCCCCCTTGGCCGCCACAAAGGCCGCGAGCAGTGGCTCATCCTCGACAGCACCGACGGCACCCACCGCGACATCGAGGGCAACCCCATCCCGCCCGGCATCCAGCTGCGCCCCTTCACGCCCAGCACCTGGTATGCCCGCAACGCCAGCCACGCCCTGCGCATCATCCCCGACTGATCGCCCACCCCACCGCCATGCTGCGCCGACTCTTTCCCCTCCTGCTCCTCCTCGCCCTCAGCGCCGCCGTCCGCGCCCGGGAAGCCCCCGCCTCCGACTACGTCTCGCCCTACCGCGTCGAGTTCAGTTTCTCGGAGGAGGAGCTGATCGGCGACCTCCTCCGCGGACCGCGCTCCGACTGGCGCACCTACGCCGACGTCCCCTTCCGGGATTGGTATGATGCCTCCAACCACCGCCGCTGGGGCTACTGGGGCCCGCGTGTGCGTCACTTCCCCCCGCCCAACAGCGCCACGACGCGCCCGCCCCAATGGGCCCGCGAACGCGTCATCGCCACCGGCCTCCGCTACGTCGGCATCGGCTACCAACACCGCCACCTCCCGCACTGGGATCCGCCCGCCGACTGGCCGCGCGCGCCCAACCAGACCACCACCGGTCCCGGCATCGATTGCTCCAACTTCACCGGCTTCGTCTACAACCTCGCCCTCGGTCTCCTCCCCAACACCTCGATCCGCGGCCAGGCCGAGATGACCGAGGTGCTCGGCCCCGGCCCCGGCCGTCGCACCCGCGTGCAACGCATCGAGCTGCCGCGCGACTACGAGGAGTTCCCGCGCGTGCTCCGCACGGCCGACCTGCTCTTCATCCGCAACCGCCAGGGCCAGGTCTCGCACGTCGTGCTCTGGGTCGGCGAGATCGGCCGCTCGCCCGACGACCGCCCGCTCGTGCTCGACAGCACCGGCCCCGCCCACCGCGACGCCGACGGCGCGCGCATCCCCGACGGCGTGCAACTCCGCCCCTTCGGCCCCCGTTCCTGGTATTTCAACAACGCCAGCCACGCCCTCCGCCTCATCCCCGACTAAGACAAGATATTTGGTGGTTGGTAACCGCGCACAGGCCTCCAACGCCCCGTCGTTATTCCCCCATTCGTCATTGGTCATTGGTCATTGGTCATTCCGCCGCCTCGCTCCCATGGCGTAGCTCCTCGCCATTCCTTCGGCACCGATCCGGCATTACACTAGACCGGCCTCGAGCCGCGCCGAACACCATGCTCATGCTCCGCCCCCTTCTTCTCCTCGCCCTCGTGTTCGGCCTCGTCGGCGCCACTTCCCTGCCCGCGCAAAGCGCCGCCCCGGCCGAACCCGCCGCGCCCGCCGCCTCCCCCGCCCCGCGCCGCGCCCCCTTTGTCATCCCGCCCGACATCAACGGCCACCGCACCATCTTCCCCGGCCCGCTCCTCGCCGAGACCCGCCCCCTGCGCGTCGGCGTCTACGAAGGCCACGGCAGCGCCGAGGGCGGGATCGTCAACGTCAGCAACACCCTGCGCGACTTTCGCGAGATCAAGGTCACCCGCCTCGCCCCCGAGGACATCGTCCCGGAGACGCTCGCCCTCTTCGACGTCGTTGCCTTCACCGGCGGCTACAGCGTCAACCAGGCCCGCTCCCTCGGCGAGCCCGGCAAGGACGCCATCCGCCGCTACGTCGCCGAGGGCGGCCGCTACCTCGGCATCTGCGCCGGCGCCTACCTCGCCGTCGTCGGCGAGGAGTGGAGCCTCGGTCTGCTCAACGCCCGCCTCGCCCCCGGCAACCGCTGGCGCGGCCAGGCCTTTGTCGACATGCAGCTCACCGAGGAAGGCCGCTCCGCGCTCGCCCCGGTGGAAGATGTATTCAAAGTTCGCTACAACAACGGCCCCGTCATCCGCGCGCTCAACCGCCCCGACCTGCCGCCCTTCACCGTGCTCGCCACCTTCCGCTCCGAGATCGTGCGCCCCGGCGGCCAGCCGGGCGTGATGCTCGACAGCCCCGCGATCGTGATGGCGCCCTACGGACGCGGCCGCGTGCTGACGATCAGTCCCCATCCGGAAAACACCCCCGGCGTCGAAAACCTCATCCCCCTCGCCATCCAAGCCCTCCTCCGCCCGTAAAGCTCGTCCTCGCTATCCCCCGGCAGTCCGCCCGCGCGGGAGACCGAGCCGCCGAGCGAACCCGAATCATAACCCTGCAGTCCCCCCACACCGTTCCCACTCCTTCCTCCCACCATGCGCCTTCCCTCCTCCCTCGCCCTTCCGGCCGCCGCACTCCTCGCGCTGACCGTCGCCCCCGCCTCCGCCCAGGTCGACTACACCACGCCCGGCCAGCCCTACGTTCAGACCTTCGACCTGAGCGAAGCCGCCGACAACGCCGTGCTCGTCTGGCGCGACAACACCACCTTCCCCGGCTGGTTTGCCGCCTTCTACGACGGCGTGCGCGGCACCTTCTCCACCCCCGAGAACATCCTGCCCACCTCCGGGGCCGGCCGCCTTGAGCAGGCCTTCTACCTCTACCGCTCCGACCCCGTGCGCGGCGCCTCCGGCGCCCGCACCACCCCGACCCGAGTCGACGCCGCCCTCGGCACCCAGCCCACCGACCAACGCACGCCCGGCGTCGGCTCCGGCGGCATCTTCACCGGCGTCGCCCTCGTCAACCGCACCGGCGTCACGCTCGACACCCTCCGCCTCGCCTACCGCGTCGAGCTCTGGCGCCTGGCCAACAGCGAGGCGCGCCAAAGCACCCTCACCGCCTCCTACCGCATCGGCGGAGACAGCCTGAGCTCCGGCGGCGCCTGGACGCTCATCCCCGGCGCCGTCTACACCACGCCCTTCGGCGGCGGCGGCGAGGGCACCAACGCCCGCTCCCTCGACGGCAACGCGCCGGAGAACGTCACCCCCTTCGACCTCACCGTGCGCGGCCTCGCCCTCGCCCCCGGCCAGACGCTCTGGATCCGCTGGTTCGACGTGAACAACCGCTTCGCAGACCACGGCATCGGCCTCGACGACGTGTCCATCACCCTCCTGCCCTGAAACCCGGAGCGACGGGGCCCGTGGCGCGCACAGCCGGGCCCCGCGGGCGCTGAAACCCTCCCTGCGGTTCACGGCGAACCGTCAGGGATCGCGATCGCAAGCGGCGCCTCTCCCCGTGCGCGCGGGGTGCTCCGTGCTTTTAGCCGGATGGAGGCTTACTTGGCCGCGAGCAGTTTTTCCCAGCGCGCGAGCTGCTTCTTGAACTGCGCCGGGCTCGGCATGCCCGTGCCCCGGCGCTTGGCCATGGCACGCTTCAAGTCGAAGACCGTCGCCCAATCGTCGCCGTAGCCCGCGTGGCAGGCCTTCACGTCGACCGTGGCCAGCTTGTCCAACGGCAGGCCTTTTTGCTCGGCCAGCTTCACCACCGCGCCAACCGCGTGGTGCGCCTCGCGGAAGGGCACCCCGCGCTCGACCAGATAATCGGCGAGGTCGGTCGCCAGTAGTGCCGGATCGGATACGGCGGCGGCGCAGCGCTCCGCGTTGACCTCCAGGCCCTCGAGCGTGCCGGCCAGCACCTCGGCGCAGATCGCGGTGGTGTCGAGGCTGTCGAAGACCGGCGGCTTGTCCTCCTGGAGGTCGCGGTTGTAGGTGAGCGGCAGGCCCTTGGTCATGGTGAGGAGCGCGGAGAGGTTGCCCACCAGGCGGCCCGACTTGCCGCGGAGCAGCTCGCAGGAGTCGGGGTTCTTCTTCTGGGGCATCAGCGAGGAGCCGGTGCAGAAGGCGTCGGGCAGCTCGACAAACTTGAACTCGGCGCTCGACCAGAGGATGAGGTCCTCGGCGATGCGCGAGGCGTGCACGCCGAAGAAGGCGCAGGCGGAGGCGAACTCGAGGAAGAGGTCGCGGTCGGCCACGGTGTCCATCGAGTTCTGGGTCACGCGCGGGCGCCCCTTCTCGTCGACGAAGCCGAGGGCCTTGGCGGTGAACTCGCGGTCGATGGGCAGCGTCGTGCCCGCGATCGCGCCGGCGCCGCGCGGGCACCAGTTGGCGTGCTTGGCCACGGCGGCGAAGCGCGAATGGTCGCGCTCGAGCATCTCCAGCCAGGCCAGCAGGTGGTGCCCGAGGAGCACGGGCTGGGCGCGCTGGAGGTGGGTGTAGCCGGGGATCAGCGTGTGGCCCTCGCGCTGCGCGAGCGCGAGCAGGGCGCGCTGGGCGAGGCGCAGGCGGGCCATGATCTCGGCGCAGGCGTGCTTGTACCAGAGACGCATGTCGGTCGCCACCTGGTCGTTTCGCGAGCGGGCGGTGTGGAGCTTGGCGGCGGCCGGCACGCGCTTGGTCAGCGCCTGCTCGATGTTCATGTGCACGTCCTCGAGCTGGGTGCTCCAGGTGAACTTGCCCGCCTCGATCTCGGCGAGGATCTGGTCGAGCCCGGCGTGGATCGCGTCGCGCTCCTTCTTGGTGATCAGGCCCACGTGGGCCAGCATGGCGGAGTGGGCCTTGCTGCCGGCGATGTCGAAGGGCGCGAGGCGCTTGTCGAAGGAGACGGACTCGCTGAAGCGGAGCATCAGGTCGGCGGGGCCGGCGGAGAAGCGGCCGCCCCAGGAG
>JAUVVA010000131.1 GCA_030604905.1 Verrucomicrobiota bacterium
ACGCCTGCCGCTTCCGCCAGATGAGCGGCCCCATGAGCGACAACTCCTCGCTCGCCGCCATCCTCGCGCGCATCGACGCGAAGCAGCTCGACGACGACGACCACGCCCTCCTCGCCGCGCTGCTCGAAGTGCAGGCGCTGCTGGAGAAGTGCTTCGCCGACTTCGAATTCGCCGCCGCCACCCAGGGGCTCTACACCTTCTTCTACTCCGATTTCTGCGACTGGTATGTCGAAGTCGCGAAGGCCCGCCTCGCCGATCCCGCCGCGCGCGACCATGTGCTCGCGGTGCAGGACCTGGTGATCCGCCAGTTCCTGCTCCTCTTCGAGCCCTTCGCGCCCTTCATCACCGAGGAGCTCTGGACTCTGCTCGGCTACAACGCGCCCGGCGCCCGCTTTCTCCAGGACGCCCGTATCGGCACCGCCGAGGACCTCCGCGGCGCGCTCGCCGAGCGTAATGTCCACTTGGATACCGCCGCCGCCGGTCGCGTGGCCAAGCTCAAGGCGACGGTCACGCTCGCCCGCCAGCTCAAGGCCGACAAGGCCGTGGCGCAGAAGCGCGACGTGCTCTTCTCGGTCGTGGCCGACGACGCCACCTGGACCGCGCTCGACTCCGCCTCGGCGAAGTTCACCCGCCTGGCCGGCGCCGCCTCGCTCGCCCGCGCCGCCTCGGCGCCGGCGCTGCCGGCGATCGTGACCCCGCTCGGCACGCTTTACCTCGACACCGGGGTGAAGGTCGACGCCGCCGCCGAACGCGCGCGCCTGACCAAGGAGCTCGAGGCGGTGAAGAAACACATCGCCGGCACCGAGGCGCGCCTTGGCAACGAGGCCTTCACCAGCAAGGCCCCGCCGGCCGTGCTGGAGGGCGCGCGCAAGCAGCTCGCCGACCAGCAGGCCAAGCGCGCCGAGCTGGAGCGTCTGCTCGCCGCGCTGGGCTGATGAGCCGGCTGCGAAGCCTCCCTTTTTCCGGGAGGCCTCGTCATCGCCCGCCGAGGATTCACGTCCTCGGCCAGTGCAGGTCCGCGACCAGCGGGTAGTGGTCGGACGCCACGCTCGTCAGGTGGGTGCGCGGCGAGTTCACGTCCTTCACCACGAAGTGCGGGGAGAGAAAGATGTGGTCGAGGCGCGTGACGGCGCAGACGGTGGAGAAGGTCTTCACCACGACACCGCGGGGATGGGCGAGCTGCACGTCGCGCAGGCGGGCGGCGACGCGACGGTAGTTCTTCCCCGGCGGAGCGAAGTTGAAATCCCCGCAAAGAATCAGCGGGGTGTCGGGCGGGAGTCCGCCGATCCAGTGGGGCCCGAGCAATGTATCCACTTGCAAACTACGGTCGGCGCGGCCGAGCGCGAGGTGGGTGGAGAAGACGTGCAGCGAACGCAGACCAAGCTGGACCTGCACCCAGATGGCGCCGCGCGGCTCCTTGTAGGGCGCCGGCCGGGTGAGCGGGAGCAGGCCGACGGCGTTGACCGTGAAGGGGTGGCGGCTGAGCAGGGCGTGACCGTAGGCCTCGTCGCCGTGGAGGGTGGGGCAGAAGACGACCTGCATGCCGAGTTCGGCGGCGATCTGCTCGGCCTGGTTGGCGCCGATGGCCGAGACTTCCTGCAGCGCGACGATGTCGGGGTCGACCTCGCCGAGCACGCGAAGCACGCGGCGCACCGACTGTCGTCCGTCCATGCCGATGCAGCGGTGGACGTTGTAGGTGGCGAAGCGGAAGCTGTCGGTGTCGGCGCCAGGTTCGGTGGACGCCGCCGGCGAGGGCGCCCCGGGCGCGTGCGTGAGGCGCTCGCGGCCGAGCGCGTGGCGGGCGGCGGCGTAGAGCTGGGAGGGGCGCAGCCAGTCGCCGCGCCCGGCGCCGACGCGCGCGCGACGGGGCAGAAGGGCGACGCCGTGACGAGGGGGGGAGACGGGGGAGGCGCGGAGGGCCAGCCAGCAACCGGCATCGGGCTGGTCGAGCAGCGACTCGGCGTCGCGTTCCACGAGGTAGGGCAGCCACGCGCGAAGTTGGTGTTCGGGCGGCTGGGTGGTGAGGCCGGTCTCGTCGCCGAAGGGGCGTTGCCAGCGGGCGGTGCCGGCGGAGTCGCGCCACACCACCGCGGCCACCCCCGCGCCCGCCTTGAGGATGCGCAGGGCGACTTCGCGGCGGGTGGCGTCATCGATCTTGCCGTCGGCGTAAAGGTGCGCGACGGCGTCGCGCGCGAGCACGCGCAGCAGGCGAGGGCCGGGCGGGATGCGGGCGGGTCCAGGTCGGGCGGCGGGATCGGCCGTCACCTGCCAGGCGTCGCCGATCGTCGCTTGGAGGAGACGCGCGTAGTCGGCGGGAAAGGCGTCGCCGCGGGTCGAGGAGGGGCCGAGCAGAAGCCAGGTCTCGTAGTCGCGTCGGCGCGACATGCCGGCCCGGTGGTAGAGGCGGGCGAGTTTTCGGTCCTGGCCGCGCCACCAATCGGCGAGGGCATCGCCGGAGAGATCGGCCGGGGGCGTGCAGTCGCGGTGCAGGTAGACGACCGGCACGCCTCGCCGCAGATCGAGGGCGGCCCCGTAGCGATTGCGCAGGCGCTCCACCCACCCCTCGGCGCGGTCACCCAGCGGGCCGTGAAACTCGGCCGGGGCGGCGCCGCCGGGCAACAGGGTGCCCCAGGCGGCGCCGTGGAGCAGCAGTCCCTCGTGGCGGCGTCCCAGAACGGCGTCGGCGGCGAGGGCATCCGCGCGGCGGGCGAGATCTTGCGGTGCCTCGCCGCCCAGCGGTAGCACAAGTTCACCGGCGAGAGCGCCGGGCAGGCCGTGGAAAAGCTCGGCCTCGCGCGCGACGCGACTCCAGGGGCAGCCCGCGTGGTAGTCGACGACGCGGTAGTTTTGTCGCGCGACCAAGGAATCCAGAAAGGGGAGGGCGCCGCGGGCGCGGGCGGTTTCCCAGGCGGCTTTGTCGCAGCCGCTGATCTCGACGATGAAAAGGCCGGGCCGGAAGCCTTCCTGCGGAGGCGGCGGCAGGCGGAGGATGCGGGGCATCCACTCGCCCAAGGTCACCCATTCGCGCAGGGTGCGCCAGCGGTCTCCGATCTTGCTCAGCATGTCAGCGCGACGCCGTCGCGAAACGACGCGAAAGCGCCGCGGGACCGGCGGGCGCGGGTGGTGTCCGAGGGGTGCACGCGGCTCCAGGCGAGGGCGAGTTCGCGCTCGAGGCGGGCGGAGCCGCCGCCCGGTCCGGGGTTGCCACCGCCGCGGGCGCGGCGTTGGCGGATGGTTTCGGCGTAGATCTCGAGCAGGCGGCGTGCGGGCGGCCCGGCGGTCTCGGCGTCGTCGGCATCGGGCACGACGTGGATGGGGCGGGTGACACCGCGTTCGAAAAGCCGCACGGCGAGGGCGGCGCAGGGGGTGACGACGGCGTCGCAGCGGTTGGCGAAGCAGACGTCGAGCGCGTCGACAAAGGTCAGCAGGGCCGCGGACTCCACCGGCGTGCGCGGCACGGCCAGAGGGCGGGCGCGGCCGGCGGTGAAGACCAGGGGCAGGTCGTGCTCGGCCGCGAGGCGGAGCGCCTCCTCGCCCGCGAGGAAGGGATGCTGGGCATGGAGGATGTCGGGCGCGAAGAGCGGGGCGGGGGGCGTCTCCTCGGGCCCGCGGTCGAGCAGCCTGCGGATGAAGCGCGGGGCCAGACCGGGGCGGTGGGCGGAGGCATCTTCGGGGGAGACGAGGAGCACATCGTGCCCCTCGGCGGCAAGGGCGCGCGCGCCGGCGAGGAGCCCGAGGCTCTCCGGTTCGTGGCCCTCGCTGGAGTGGTTGGCGAGCAGACAGATTTTCATGGTGAAGCGAAGCGGGAAGGGAGAGCGGGCGGGCCTATTGCGGGCGGATCGGGGTGCGGGGCGCGCCGGCATCGGTCTGGGCGCGCACGCGGGCCCCGGCGGCGCCGCCGAGCGAGGCGGCGATGGCGCCGATGAGGAAGGCGACAAAGGTCCAGACCGCCACGTGCTTGAGGTGATCGGCGGCGGTGTCGGCCGCTTCCCGGGCGCGGAGGGCGGCCTGGTCCCTGAGTTCCTCGAGTTGGCGCCGCATGCGTTCGTGGGTGGCGACCATCTCCTCCACGCGCCGGCCGGCCTCCTGGCGGTCCATGTCGGTGTGCTCGGCGATGGTGGCGGCGAGGTCGTCGCGGGCCTCGGGGCCGCGTTCCTCGGGATCGAGCGCGAAGAAGCGATACACGGCCCAGCTGACCTCCCGGGTGGAACGAGCGGCGCCGGCGGCCACCTCTTCGCGAATGCCCCCGCCGCCTTCGGTGCCGGGCGCGAGTTCGCGGACGAAGCTGCCGACGACGTCGCCGTGCTCGCGGGTGAGGTTGCCGAGCGCGTCTCCGGCGGCGTCCATCCCGGCTTCGAGCGCGGGCTGGGCGGCGGCGCCCACGCCGCGCAGGGCGGTGCCGGTGAGATTGGCGAGGCCGCCGATGACCATGCGAGCTCCGCCGGCGAGGACGAGCGAGAGGACGACGGTGGCGAGGCACCACACGAGAAAGCCGTGGAGGCCGCCGAGACCGCGGCCGGGATCGGGGGCAAAGCGTCCCGCGATCCAGCCGCCGACGAAGAGCGCGATGAGGGCGCTCACGCACCAGGCGATGCCCACGCCGAGGCCAAACTTTTGCGCGGGCTCGGCGTCGCTGAGCGGCTCAACGATGTGGAGGCCGAGGCCGATGCCAAAGAGCGTGACGAGCAGGTGCACGCTCAGCGCGGCCAGCGCACCGGCGATGATCGAGCCCCAGCAGAGCGGAGGCACCACGGCGGGCTCGGTGTGGAGCGCGCCGACGGCGGGGCGGGAGGGACGGGGATCAATTGGGGAAGGCATGGCGACGGGGGGATGAGGCGGAGCGAGGGACGTGATAGGGACCTCGGGTTACCTCGCCCAAAGCGGGCCAAGGCGCGGACAAGAAGACAGGCGCCTGCGCTGGAATGACTAAGCTCGAACCCGCGTCTGGCGCACCGGGGGCGCGAGGGCGCAAAACGCGGTTGGGACGGAGGACCCGGGGGCGTTTCGCAACGTTCGCCGCGCGGCGCTTGACCTCGGCGACGTGAAGCGGGCCCGCCGATCAGACGCAGAGCGGGAGCGGGAGGCCGGGCGAGGCGGCCGTCGCCGTGCCCGCGGCCGGATGGGAGGCGGGCGACAGCGAGCCGCTGTGGATGAAGGCGCGATCGAGCAACCAGGGCAGGAGCAGGCGCACAAGCACGAGCAGCACGAGCAAGCCGGCGAGCGTGCGAAGGAAAAGAACGAGGCGGGATCGAGGGATGGAGCCCTGCGATGAGGACGAAGCCGATGGCGTGGGAGAAGAGGTGGGCGAGGTCGAAGCGGTGGCGGTGGACATGAAGATGGAGGTGAAAAAAAAGACCCCACGGCGGGAGGCGCCGTGGGGTTCGAAACCCCGTTCGGTAGGGGATGCCGGGCAGGGAGAGGCGGGGGATCGGGCTAAAGCTTAGAAGTTGTAGCCGAGGCCGAGGGTCCAGGCGAAGCCGCCGTCGCGGAAGTTGTTGTCGACGTTGCGGGCGCGGCGGAAGGCCCAGGAGTAGTCGGCCATGGCGTAGACGAAGGTGTTCTGTTGCACGTAGAGCTTCACGCCGCCCTCGAGACCGGCCGCGAAGGTGTCGTTGGTGTTGCGGCCGTATTGACCGCCGAAATTGACACCGACGAAGGGACGGAAGGCGCCGCGGGGCATGAGGTGCTGGTCGAGGGCCAGGCGGGTGGTGCCGGTCCAGGAGGAGTCGCCGCCCGCGGGATTGGAGTAGCTCAAGCCCTGCCGCACGGCGAAGAGCAGCGTGTCGTTGAGATACCAGCCGTAGGAGGCGTTGATGCCGCCGGCGGAGTCGTTCAGGCGACGGTTGGCGAAGCCCGAGCCACCGATGGTGACCTCCTGGGCGCCGGCGCGGGGCCCCCACGTGGTGGCGTCGCCCGCGGCGTAGCGGGTGCGGGTGTCGGTCTGGGCGGTCAGGGTGAGGGGAGCGGCTATCAGGGCGGCTCCGAGGAGGGATTTGAGGGCGGTCTTCATGGTATCGGTTGGTTGGTGGTTCTTGGTTGGCGTCGGATGACGCGCCCTAATCGTTTCCCGCCCCGCGGTGACACCGCAACGTGGCGGAGCCACCACAGCGCCCCAAAGCCCCATGGGGTGCGTCACTGACCTCGCGGATCGGGCTTCTTCCCAAGCGGCGGAAGGTCCGGCGCGGGAGGATGATCCAGACCGGTGACGACGCGCGCCCCGCTTTTGTAGGCGAAATATGAATACATCCAGGAGATGAGCACGAAGAGCCGGTTGCGGAACCCGACGAGGAAAACGAGGTGGACGAGCAGCCAGGTGAGCCAGGCGGGCCAGCCGGAGAAACGCAGGCGGCCGATCTGGGCGACGCCGGCGGCGCGGCCGATGGTGGCGAGGTTGCCCTTGTCGCGATAGCGGAAGGCGGGACGCGGGGGCGTCGCGTCGGCGCCGGGCGCGTCCCCGGACCGGGCGCGGGCGGCGCGGATCTCGTCCCGGAGCAGGCGCGCGACGTGTCGGCCCATCTGCATGGCGGCGGGCGCGACGCCGGGCACGGGCGGTGCGCCCTCGGCGCGGGCGATCGAGACGATGTCGCCGATGGCGAAGGCCTCGGGATGTCCCGGCAGCGAGAGATCGGGCTGGACCAGCAGGCGGCCGGCGCGGTCGGTGGGCACGCCGAGGCCGCGGGCGAGGGGCGCGGCGGAGACTCCGGCGGCCCAGAGGACGAGGCCGGCGCGGAGGGTCACGGGGGCCGGGCTTTCCGGGGGCGGGCCATCCGGCTCGCCCTCGGTCGGCGCCATGCGTTTTAACGTGATTTCGCCGCGGCCGATCGACTCGACGGGAGAATCGAGCCGCACTTCGACCCCAAGTGACTGGAGTTGACGGCGGGCTTTTTCCGAGAGCTCGGGCGGAAAGGCGGGGAGCACGCGCGGCCCGGCCTCGACAAGGAGGACTCGCGCGCGGGTGGGGTCGATCTGGCTGAAATCGCAGCGCAAGACGCGGCGGGCGAGCTCCGAGACCGCGCCCGCGAGTTCGACCCCGGTGGGTCCGGCCCCGACGATGATGACGGTGAGGAGTTCCCTCACCCGCTCGGGATCGGTCTCGAGCTCGGCCAGTTCAAAGGCGAGCAGGAGACGGCGACGAATCAAGAGGGCGTCGTCGAGGGTTTTGAGGCCCGGGGCATGCGGCACCCACTCGTCGTGGCCGAAGTAGCCCGTGGCGCCGCCGAGGGCGATGACGAGGCGGTCGTAGGGGAGGTGGGTGCCGTCCTCGAGTTCGACGCGACGCGCGGCGAGATCGATGTGGCGGACGGAGCCAAGCCGCACCCGGATGTCGGGGCGCTGGCGGAAAATCGAGCGGATGGGCTCGGCGATGTCGGTCGCGGAGAGACCGGCGACGGCGACCTGGTAGAGCAGGGGCTGGAAGAGATGGTGGTTTTGACGGTCGATGAGCGTGATTTCGACGTCGGGCTCGCGGAAGGCCTTGCAGAAAGCGACGCCGCCGAAGCCGGCTCCGAGCACGATGACGCGGAGGGGGCGCGCGTCGGGGTGTCGGGCGGGAGAGGCGGAGGCTTGGGCGGGCATCGCGCCAGCCTAGGGGAGCGGCTGAGGGAAGGGCAGTAGGAAAGCCGAGGTGCCGGGCGACGGAGGAATGCCGGGCTCTTCCCCGCGGCGACGCAGGTTACACCCCGCGACGAAACCGTCACCCGGTTCTGTTCACCAGCGCGGTGGGGGCGTCAGGGTTTCAACTCCGCTGCGTTCCTCGCGGCATCCGCCGTTTTTCAGGCTTCCCCCGCGGCCGTCGATCCAAGCACCCGGAAGGGCGGGGGCTGGGTGAAGACCCGCAGGTTCCGGTAGAGCATGGTGCTGTGCAGCATCGCGCGGATGGCGAGGTGGCCGCAGTTGAGCACGCAGCCGGTGTTGCGGCGCGAGTCGTCGTCGACCTCGAGCAGGATCTTGCCGTCGATGGCGCCGCGGATGCGGCCGCCTTGCTGAAGGTATTGGAGGCGATGCCACTCGCCGTTTGCGAAGGGCGCGGGGGCGCTGCCGAAGCCGTTGCGGAAGGCGAAGGGGTTTTTGCGGCTGAACGCGGTGCCCACGTCGTTGCGCACGTCGTGCATCTCGCGATAGAATTCCCAGTGGTAGTTGCGCACATTTTCGCCGTGCACGGTGTGCATCTGCCCGCAGGTCTTGCGCGGGTAGTCGGCCATGAAATCCTCGCGGCTCATGCCGGTGGCTTGGGTGATGAGGAGCGAGAGGCCGCCGGGGCGCAGCGACTTCCAGTCGAACTCGACGTAGAGGTCGCCCTCGAACCTGCGCTCGGTCCAGAGGTAACCCTGGCGATGGCGATTTTGCGGCTCGAAGGTGACCTCCGGGGTCTGGACGAGCAGACCCTCGGCGTGGGCGCCATACTTCACGGAGTCGGTCTCGCCCTGGATGTAGAAATGGCGGGCGAGGTCGGGCTCGGTCATCGAGAGCTCCAGTTGTTTCACCCAGCCCGCGGCGGAGTCGGGGCGGAAGGTGAAGTCCTCGAGCTGGTCGCCATAGAAGCGCTTGCGCAGGGCGCGTTCGATCTCGGGGCTGTGGTCGGTGGCGGCGGCGCGATAGTCGCGATAGAGCGTGGCCTCGTCGAGGATGCCGTCGATGAATTCCACCTCGCCGTGGCAGAGGGCGGGGCAGCCGGCGTAGACGGTGTCGGCGCAGCGTTGGCGAATGAAATCCTTGTTGAAGCGGTCGCTCACGCCGACGAGCAGTCCGTTGACGTAGAGGCGGATCTCCTTGGCGGGCTCGTCCCAGGTGATGGCGAGCTGATACCAGTGGTGCTGCTCGAAGTAGTTGAAGGGGATGGCCTGCACCCACGCTTTTTGCGGCGCGATAAACCCGTTCGGGTGCACGCTGCCGCGGAAGAACTGGGCGCGGAGTTCGTTCTGGCGGAACCAGCCGAAGAAGAAGTTGGATTCCCCGTAGTCGCGCGGCGTGGAGCAGTCGCCGAGGAAGCAGTAGTTGGAGTAGTGGGGGTTATCCATCGCCATGTGCGGGAACTGCACGCTGGCGGCGAGATCCTCGAGGGCGAAGAACCAGAGACGGAGGGTGCCCCGAGCTTCGTTCAAGTTGTGCGAGCCGACGCGGATGGCGCTGTGGACGCTGGTCGGATTGACGCCGCGACGTCCCTTCAGCTCAAGGATGCGGTGCGGCCCGCTGACGGCACCGGAGGCCGCGAGCTTGACGGGATCGACGATCCGGGACCTGGCCGCGGAAACGGCGGGCGTGGGCAAAACGGCGGGAACGGGGGAGGGCGAGGCGAGGCCCGGGGCGAAGGACATGAGGCGGGGACCATGGGCGGACGGGAAAATGGCGGCAAGGTGAGGCCTGCGTTAATCGTAACTCAGCCCGGGCCGGGCCGTGCTACGCAGTGAATATCCCGGGATTGGCCCCCTTCGGAAAACCTCGCAGGCTTTGAGCCGCCATGAACCTTCACCCCGCCTGCCTCGCTTTTCTCTGCACGCTGTCCGCCACCATCTTGTCGGCCGCCACCTTCACCGACGATTTCTCAAACGAGCCGGCGGCTCGTTTCGTGAATCCCAGCGGGGGGCGGCAGCCTTTTGTGCACCACGCCGCCGAAGGGGTGGTGCGGCTCAGTCCCGGAAACCGCACCAGCGCGATGGCGCTCCGGGAGTCGGTCGGCACCTTCGCCCAAGCGGGCACCTTCGTGCTGGCGATAGACT
>JAUVVA010000036.1 GCA_030604905.1 Verrucomicrobiota bacterium
AATCCTCTTCCCTCCGCCTTTCGTGTGTTTCGTGTGTTTCGTGGTTAAGAAAAAAGCCTTCAACGACCGTCCCTTCGCCTATCACGCCGAGCTCGAGCTGGAGATCGCCACGCTCACCAACCTCGGGGTGGGGCTGGCGCGGGTGCCGCACCCGGAGGACCCGGCGGCGCGCTGGGTGGTGATGGTGCCCTTCACGCTGCCCGGCGAGCGGGTGCGGGCGCGGGTGTTTCGCAACCACAAGAACTACTCCGAGGCGGACTTGGTGGAGATTTTGCAGGCCTCGCCCGAGCGCGTGGCCGAGCCGCCTTGCCCGCTCTTCGGGCGCTGCGGCGGCTGCCAGTATCAGCACCTGACCTATGCGGCGCAGCTGGAGTGGAAGCGCCGCCAGGTGGAGGAGTTGCTGCGGCACATGGCCGGCATCGAGTTCGCGGTGTCGCCGGTGGTCGGTTCGCCGAAGCAGTTCGGCTATCGCTCGAAGATCACGCCGCATTTCAATCCGCCGCGGCCGGGGGTGGATGCGGCGCAGCTGCCGATCGGGTTTCTGCGACAGGGCACGCGCTTCGACATCGTGGACGTGCCGCGCTGCCCGATCGCGACCGACGCGATCAACGTCGAGCTGATGGCGGCGCGCGAGCGCGTGCGGGCCAAGGCCGCCGCGGGCGACTACGAGCGGGGGGCGACCCTGCTGCTGCGCGAGGCCTCGGGCGCGGTGACGACCGACTACGACGCGGTGATCACCGAAACCGTGACCGATCCGGAGCGGCCGGACGCGGCGCCGCTGCGGCTCAGGTTTCTCGCGCGGGATTTTTTCCAGAACAACCCCTTCATCCTGCCCGCCTTCACGGCCTACGTGCGCGCGCAGGCGGCGGCGAGCGGGGCGCGTTTCCTCGTCGACGCCTACTGCGGGAGCGGGCTCTTCGCGCTGGTCTGCGCGCGGGCCTTCGAGCGGGTGGAGGGCATCGAGATCAGCGAGAGCAGCGTGGCCTTCGCGCGGCAAAACGCCGAGCTCAACGGCATCGCCAACGCGAGTTTCCGCGCCGGCGACGCCTCGGCGATCTTCGCGGGGCTGGACCTGCCGGCGGCCGAGACGGCGATGGTGATCGACCCGCCGCGCAAGGGCTGCGACGAGGCGTTTTTGTCGCAACTTTTTGAATACGGGCCGCGCGTGGTGGTCTACGTCTCTTGCGATCCGGCGACGCAGATGCGCGACCTGCGGGCCTTCACCGCGGCCGGCTACGCGGTCACGGCGGTGCAGCCCTTCGACCTCTTCCCGCAGACCAGGCACCTGGAGTGCGTGACTACCCTGCGGCGGATCTAGCCTGGCACCCGCCGCGCCCGCTTAGGGGCCCGGTTACGCGCGGGCCGGCTCGAAGAGAGGGACCTGCTTCATGCCGGGCACGGTGACGAGGCCCTTGTCGGTGATGCGGATCTCGGGGATGACGGAGAGCGGGATCAGGTTGAAGCCCATGTAGGGGAGGGTGCAGCCGGCGGCGGCCCAGACCTTTTTGAGCTTGGTCGTCTCTTTCGCGACCACGGTGGCGCGCTTGTCGCTGAGCAGGCCGGCAATGGGCAAGGCGACGGAGGCGAGGACCTTGCCCTTATCCACGACGCAGACGCCGCCGCGGAGCTCGCGCAGGGTCTCGACGGCGAGGCGCATGTCGGCCTCGTTGGTGCCGGCGACGATGAGGTTGTGGGCGTCGTGACCGACCGTGCTGGCGACGGCGCCGGAGCGGAGACCAAAATCCTTGAGCAGACCGTGGGCGACGGCGCCGCTCTTACCGTGGCGCTCGAGCACGCTGACGAAGCAGAGGCCGTGGGCGGCGAAGTGCTCGGCCCAGGAGGCGGCGGGGGCGAGGGAGACTTTCTCGTGAAAGAGGATGATGCCGGGGAGCGCGGTGCGGATGCAGTTGGCCGTGACGGGCTTGGTCGGCAGGGCGGGAACGAGGGGCGCGGATTTCGCGGCCGGGGGGAGCTTGACCGTGGCGTAGGCTTTTTTCGGATACGCGTAGCGTTTGGAGAGGGCCTGGTCGAGGAGCGGGGTGATCTTGCGGTTTTTGACAACGAGCTGGCCGCCATACCAGGTGGACTGGGGCACGAGGTCGTCGTTGAGGAGGACGAGGTCGGCGCGGCGGGCGGGGGCGATGCCGCCGATCTCGGCGTCGAGACCGTAGCGGGTGGCGGGGTGGAGGGAGCCGGCGGACCAGGCGGCGGGTTTGGAGAAGCCGGCGGCGAGGGTCTGGCGGGCCACCCAGTCGAGGCCGAAGAGGAAGAGGTCGTCGGCGTCGCGGTCGTCGGTGCACACGCAGACGCGTTTGGGCGAGGCGCCGAGCTCGGAGACGGTCTTGATGGCCTCGGGCAGGGAGTGCCAGGGGGTGGAGGGGTTGCCGCCGCGGAGGAAGATCCAGAGGCCGTTTTCCAGGAAGTCGTCGGCGATGTCGCGGTCGATGGATTCGTGGGTGTCGGTGATGCCGGAGGCGGCGCCGGCGGCGACGAACTCGCGGCCGTAGATGTGGCCGCAGACGGGGCGGCCGCGCTTGAGGGCCTCGGCGAGGACGGCGTGGGAGCGGGGGTCGCCCATGGCGACCTGCACGAAGTCCATTTTTTCGCCGAGGGCCCAGGCCTCGGGCCAGCGGTCGAAGAGGGCGCCGATCTTGGCGGGGGTAAGGTCGCCGCCGGCGGTCTCGAACTTGGGCGAGGTGGCGGGGACGGTGCTGGGGACGGTGAGGAAGATGTTGAGCGGGGCCTGGCGGGCGTCGCGCAGCATCCACTCGATGCCTTCGGCGTCGCAGACGTTGCCGATCTCGTGGGAGTCGCAGAAGAGGGTGGTGGTGCCGTTGAACAGGGCGGCCTCGGCGTAGGCGCAGGCGGTCATCATCGAGCTCTCGATGTGGACGTGCGGATCCACGAGGCCGGGGGCGAGGAGGGCGCCGGCGGCGTCGTGGGTGGCGAATTTGGCGCCGGCGATGGTGGCGAAATGTTTTTTGGCGGTGCCGGCGGGCTTCACGCAGGCGATGCGGCCGGCCTTGAGCCAGACTTCGCGATCCGGGTGGATGCGGTCGGTGTAGGTGGAGAGGAGGCGTGCGCCGGTGATGACGAGGTCGGGCACGGAGCGGCCCATGGCGACGGCGGCGAGCTGACGGGTGACCTTGTGGAGGGGAGCGACGGAGAAGCGGGTGAGGGGCATGACGTGGGGGCGCGCGGGGCGCGGAATGACGAATGACGAATGACGAATGACCAATGACCAATGACCAATGACCAATGACCAATGACCAATGACCAATGACCAATGACCAATGACCAATGACCAATGACCAATGACCAATGACCAATGACCAATGACCAATGACGAGGCGCGGAGGAAGCAGGCCGCGGGCCATACAATGGGGGGGCTGGGTTCAAGGCAGCCCAAAAGTCGTTGCGGGAGTCTGCGCCTTGGTGTCTCTTATGCCTATGCTTGAACCGGCCCACGAATCATCGCCGAGGCGGTTTGCGCGGGAATCGATCTGGGGATGCGGCTGTTGAAGGACCTAGACCCGTAAGGGGCCGGCGTGCGGGAGGCGGCGGGCGAGGGTGGCGAGGCCGAGGTGGCGGCGGCCGTAGCCGTAGGTCTCGGCCGGGACATTCGCGAGGGTGTCGCGCCAGGTGTCTTCGGCGAAACGAGTGCTGAACGCGGTGAGCTCGCGTTCGTAGTCGGCGAGCAGCGCGGCGCGCTCCTCGGGCGGCAGGAAGGCGTGCTCGAGGCTGTGCCGCCCGAGCTGGGTGAGCTCGCCCCAGGAGAGGTTGAAGCGGCTCACGGCGACGAAGTATTCGTCGGTGAAATTGGAGTCCCACATGCCGCGGTCGTCGGTGTTGAGGCAGCAGGGGATGCCGTGGCGCAGGTAGATGGGGAAAGGATGCTGATCGGGGTCGGGCACGTAGCCGAGGAGGTGGTTGCTCACGAGGTTGATCTCGATGAGGTGCCGCCCGTGGCGCAGGTGCTGGAAGGTGGGCTCGTCGCGGATAAGGTTGATGCCGTGTCCGATGCGGCGGGCGCCGAGGCGGAGGGAGTCAAAGATGTGGCTGTCGGGTTTCTCCGCCTCGCCGGCGTGGATGGAGATGGCGATCTCGGGGTAGCGGCGGAGCAGCTCGTCGAAGACGGCGGTGAAGCGGCGCGGGTGACCCTTGTTGTTGTCCTCGCGGCCGGCCATGTCGACGCCGACCCAGAGATCGCGGGCGGAGTCGACGTGGGCGAACTGGCGGCGGGCCTGCTCCTCGGCGTCGGGCGCGAAGCGGAGGATGAGCGTCTTGAAGCGCACGAGCACGCCGGTGGCGCGGGCATCGGCCTGCGCGAGGCGGGCGCGCCAGAAGGCGTCGGCCTCAGCGGGCGGGAGTTGGCGGCCCTTCTCGTCGCGCCAGCCGGCAAAGCCGGTCATGAGCTCGAGGTAGCGGGTGCCCTCGGCGGACATGAGGCGCATGTTTTCCACGACGAGTTCGGAGCAGACGTGGATGCTGCTGAGGAGGTGGTTCAGGCGCGTCCAGGTGTATTCGAAGAACTCGTCTCGGCCCTCTTCGGGGCGGTCGAGCTTGATGGAGGAGATCCAGGCTTCGCGCTCGGCGTCGTCGAGATCGGGCAGGGCCTTGAACTCGGCGCGCTCGTCGCTCGAGAGCGAGGCGTATTCGGCCTCGCGAATCGTCATCCAGAAGGCGGTGTGGGGGAGCGAGGCGTAGCGGCCGGTGGCAAGGCCGGTGGGCTGGAGGACGCGGTGGCGGGTGTAGAAGGTCTGGCCGCCGTTGCGGCGGCGGTCGGTGGCGACGGCGAACCAACGGCGGGCGAGGAAGCCGCCGCCGAGGTGGTGGTGGAGGTCGCCGCCCTTGGGCATCGCGTAGAGGAAGCGGTAGAGCTGCTCGGGCGTGGCCTCGCGCTTGATGCGCTCGAAGAGCGCGGGAAAGGAGCGGGGCCGGGCCGAGGCCGGCGCGATAGAGGGCGGGGAGCGGAGGGCGGAAGGCGTGGACGGGGCTGCGGGCGCGGGGCCCGACGTAGTAATCTGTGGATACGCGGCGGCGCGGCCGAGGAAACCGAGGCCGAGGGCGGCCGCGAGACCTTGGCGGAGGAAGCGACGGCGAGGTGAAGGGGGCGGCTGGTTTGACACGGGAAATGGCGGCTCGTGGAGGGTGGGCGGCGGGGCGGGGTTTAGAGCTCCTTGGTTTCGCCCTTCGGGTTGAGGTAGCTGCCGGTGTAGGTGTCGCCGGTGCTGGAGGGCTCGGGTCCCATGGCGGCGGGATCGTCCGGGATGCGGGCGACGACCTCGAGCACGACGGGCACGGCGAAGGCGGCGATGTTTTGCACGCTCTGCTGCATCTGGGCGAAGGTGAAGGGGCGCACGCCGACGGCGGGGTTGGACACGGAGCAGATGGAGGCGTAGCGGATGCCAAACTGGCGGGCGTAGATGATGCAGGTCGCCTGGTGCATGCTGGTGATGTCGGCTCCGAGCTGCGCCATGGCGCGGATCTCGGCGGGGCTTTCGAAGCGGCCGGGGGCGAACTGGAAAAAGACTCCGCGCTCGAGGATCTTTCCGGAGTAGCCGGTCTCGGCGGCGCGTTTGCGGGACTCCGCGACCAAGAGGGCGTGGAGGGAGGGGCTGATGGGGTGTTCGAAATTGGGGAAGACGCCGGGGCGCTGGTGACCGGAGACTTCGAGGACGTTGTTGGGTCGGGTGGTGCGAAACTCCATGAAGTCGTCGATCAGCACGATGTCGTCGAAGTCGAGCTCGGGGCGGATGCCGCCGGCGGTGGCGCCGCCGAGGGCGTGGGTGACGCCGAGCTCGTAGAGGGCGGTCCAGGTGCGCACGTGGAAGACGTGTTCGGGCTCGCCGGGCCGGCGCGAGTCCATGCCGTAGAGCGGCACGTAGTAGAAGGGCACGCCCTTGTAGCGCAGGCGGTGGATGCGCGGGCTGGGGCCGGCCTTGGTCTCGAAGCTGAAGTCGCCCTCGCGCTCGGCCAGGCCTTCGCCGAATCTCTCGGGCGTGCCGAAGGTGGTGCCGCCGACGATGGCGATGAAGACTTTCTCGCCGCCGGGCGGGGGCGGGGGTTGGGCGGAAGCGGGGAGCATGAGAGAGGCGAGGGCGAGGGCGGAGAGGGTGAAACGGAGGAGGAGTCGCATGGGCGCGCGTTTGCAGGCGCTGTGCCTGACGACGCCCAGGCGGCGGGGAGAGGGGCGGACTTTTGCGCGCAGGATGGGACGGGGCCGCGCTTCGCGCGGAATGACGAATGACGAATGACCAATGAACGAATGACCGATGACCAAGGGCGGGGGGAGCAGGCGCGGTCTGCTCTGGGGAGCGCCGAGCCCGGCTCGGCACGAGACGAACCCAAGGTCGGGACGCCCATGCCACGTCTATCCCACGGGCAGGATGCCCGTGCCACGTCGAGCGCGGAAGCCGGGGACGGCATTTCTCCACCATGGCCGGGAGGCGGTCGCAAAAAGCCGCCGCCCGGGCGGGGGCGACGGCTTGAGGAGGCCGGGGCGCGGGTGCGGCTGGATCAGAAGCGGTAGGCGAGGGTGAACTCGCCCCGGATGCCGCGCTCGATGAGGATCGATTCGTTGCCGTAGACGCCGTTGGGCGGGGCAAAGTTGAGCTCGTCGGTGAGGTTGAGGATGGTGAGGCGGGCCTCCCAATTTTTCCGGGTGTAGAAGACGCTGGCGTCGATGTTGAACTGCCAGGGGATGACGATGGTGCCGGCCCAGTTGTTGTTGATCTCGCTGTGGAGGGTGCCGCTGATCGAGGCGCCCCAGCCGTTGTCGAAGGTGTAGGCGGCGAGGGCGTTGAACTGGTGCTTGGGCAGGCCCTGCACGCGGATGTTGCCGACGGGGGTGAAGTCGAAGGCGCCGCCGCCGGAGGCCTGCTGCTGGCCGGGGAGGCGGGAGAACTCGAGCATGATGGCCTCGAAGCCGCTGCTGCCCGCCTCGGCGTCGATGACGGAGTAGCCGGCGGTGGCGTAGAAGTTTCGGTTCGGCTGGTAATTCGCCTCGATCTCGAAGCCCTGGTATTTGTAGGGCACGGCGGGCGAGTTGAGCGGCTTGACGTAGCGCACCTGGTCGAAGACGGCGGTGCCGATGAAAAGGCGGTTGTCGAGGAGGGCCCACTTCACGCCGGCCTCGTAGAGGGTGCTGGGCTGGGTGAGGGAATTTTTGTTGGTGGCCGAGGGCGAGAAGCCGCCGCCGTTGGCGATCGCGCCGGCGGTGTTGCGGCTGTAGTTGTAGGTGAAATACGCGGTGGTCGCGGGCGTGACGCGGTAGGTGACGCTGCCGTTCACGTTGGGGAGGCCGACGCTCTCCTCGGCGCGGTTGGAGTTGAAGAGCGGGGTCGTGGACTCGACCTTGAGGAAATCAACGCGGCCTCCGCCGAGGAGCGTCAGCCGGTCGGTGACGCGGTAGTCGCCCTGCACGAAGGGGCCGACGCTGATGGCGGTGGAGTCGTTGGTGTCGCCGGTGTCGGCGGCGAAGTAGCCGGGGAATCCGGGCACGGGGAGGCGATCGGTGCCGATGGAGGCCTGGAAGGGGCCGGAGCGGGTGATATCGATGCCGGAGCGGGGCTGGGAGAGGTCCCAGACGTTGGCGGGCTCGAAGAAGAAGTCGTTGTAGGCGGTGACGCGGGCATAGCGGGCGGCGGCGCCGTAGTTGATCGAGCCTTGTTCGAAGCTGCGCTGGAACTCGAGGCGGGTCTCGAAGGTGATGGAGGGATCGACGACCTCGTTGTAGTAGTAGGAGCTGAAGGTCTCGCGCTGGGTGTAGGTGAACAGGTTGTTGTTCACGATGCGGAGGTCCGGGCTGGAGTCGACGGTCTGGATGGCTTGCAGCTTGAAGTTCTTGCCCAGGGAGTTGTCGCCCGGCTTGAGGAGGCGGCGTTTCGGGTCGAGGGCGACGGTGGGGCCGAAGGCGATGATATTGGCGGCGCCCTGCACGTTGGCCGCGTTTTGCGGGTCCGCGGGGCTGGCGGCTGAGCCGCCGTTGATGTTGGTGCCGGTGACGTAGCGGCGGTTGTCGATGAGATCCTGCGTGGGGCGGTTGTAGCCCCAGTTCTCCGTATACTCCATGTAGGAGAAGGAGGAGTTGAGGAAGAGTTCGTAGGTGTTGGTCGGTTTCCAGGTGAGGGCGCCGTAGAGGGACTGGGTCTTGCGATATTCGCTTTCGTAGTAGCCCTTGCTGTCCTCGCCCGAGTAGCTGACGCGCAGGGCGAGCTGGTCGTTGACGGGCGAGTTGTGGTCGACGGTCCAGCGGTAGACGTCGTAGGAGCCGACTGTGCCGGTGAGCTCGGTGCGCTGGCCGGCGAAGCTGGGGCGCTTGGTGATGAGGTCGACGAAGCCGCCGACGTAGGCGGAGGCGCCTTGGATGGGGGTGGCGGGGCCCTTGACGATGTTGACCGATTCGACGGCGTTGAAGTCGATCGGCAGGCCGTTGCCGTTGGACGTGATGCGCTCGCGCATGCCGTTGATGAACACGTCGGCGAACTGGCCGCGGATGTCGGGGTTGCCGGGCGCGCCGAAGTTCGTGCGGGTAAAGGACGAGGAGGTGAGCTTGGAGAAGTCCCGGACGTCGCGGATGGCGATGGCGTTGAGCTGTTCGCGGGAGATGATGGTGACGTTGCGCGGGATCTCGGTGATGTTGCGGTCGGTGCCGTAGACGGAGTTGAAGGGCCGCGAGGTCGGCATGATGTTTTGCTCGATGGGCACCTCGTTCACATCGAGGGCGTCGAGGGTGATCACTTCGTCGCCGGTGGCGGCGGGAGTGGCGGGGCTGTCTTGGGCGGGGAGGCGAAGCGCGGGCGCGGTCGCCGCCATGAGCGCCAGAAGGCGAAGTGCGAGCTTGCGGTTGGTCATGGTGTTGGTTGCGGGTGGACGTGCTGGCCGGGGCTTTCAGCATGCGATGTGCCGACGCCCGAGCTCGTGGCAGCGGGGCCGGAGGGTGCCAGACTGCGGACGTAAGTGCCGGGTGGATACACGTAGGTTCGGCTGCCTGACGGCCCGGGTGGGCGGCGGGGAGCATCGTCCGCCCCCCGCGGGGTTTCGACCGAAAAACCACCCTGGCGTGACGATGAGTCGGCGCGCGATTTACACCTCGGCGACTTTTCCTCGCTGGCGTCGGGCGGGCGGGCGGTTTTGCTCGCGGGCCGTCCATGTTTTCGCTGACCGGCTTTCTCGACGATACGCTCGGGCTCGGGCATCCCGCCACCTACCTTGTCCTCTTCCTCGCCGCCTCGCTGCTGCTGGTGTGGCGGCTGGAGGTGATGCTGGAGCGAGGGCTGGAGGGCACGGCCCTGGGCGCGCTGGTCATGCCGCTCTGCTCGGGGATGGGAAACCTGCTCTTCGTCTGGGTGGCCCGCCAGCAGGGCGTGCCGGCGGAGGAGGTGGCGGTGAACGCGCTGGGCAACAATCTCACCAACTTGCTGCTCATTCTGCCGGGCGTGGCTCTGTTTGGCGCGCTGAGCCTGCGGGCGGCGGGGAGCGGGGCGAGCCCGCGGGGCGCGGGACGCGGCGCGCGCAAAAAAGCCGGGGGCGGCGGGCGGGGCAAAGTCGACGCGGATACGAAAACGCGGCTGAACGCGTTGGCGCTTCACCTCACGCTCGGCGCCGCGGCGGCCTTCGCGCTCATCGCCTGGGCGCTCGGACTGGACGGGCGTTTCGACCGGGGCGACGGCTTCGCGCTGATCGGCCTCTTTCTGCTCTGGCAGGGCTTTCACCTCTACGACGTGCGCAAGCACCAGATCACGCGGCGGCAGGGATTTTCCCCCTTGATCGTGGTGGACGTGGTGCTGGCGCTGCTGGGCGCCTGGGTGATGATGGCGAGCTTGGATTGGCTGGTGGATTGGCTGCGGGCCCGGCCGGAGGGCAGCTTGGGCGCGGATCATCTGGGTTGGGTGACGGCCTGGCTGATGGTGTTGCCCAACGCGGCGCTGGCGGGCTACTACGCGTGGCGCATGCGGGCCGACATCGTCTACGCCTCGCAGGTGGGGGACGGGCACATCTGCATCCCGCTCTGCCTCGGGCTGGCGGCGGTGCTCATGCCTTTCGTGGCGCCCGCCTGGTTCGGCGATGCGTTGCTCGTGCTGGCGGGCACGGCGGTGTTTCATTCGCTCATGGTCGCCGTCTGCGGGGGCCTCCCGCGCTGGTTGGCCATCCTGCCCCTGCTCGGCTACGCGTGGTGCCTGCGCGAAGGTTTGTCGTGACCGGCCGAGGCTCCGCCCCGCGTCGGAGCGGCGCCGAGGTCGGGGGGCGCCCGGGGGCCGAGGGAGGCGTGGGAAGCGCGGGGCGGGAGCCGGCGATTGGCGCGGGATAACGGGCGGCTTGTCGCGGGGCGGGCGGAGGTGCAGACTGCCCTTTTTCCTATGCGCGTCCCCCAGTTTTGGTGGTGTGTGGTTTTGGCGTTGCTGAGCCTGGCCGCGTCGCGCGCGGCGGCCGAGTTTGCCCCTTTACGGCTTGTGGTGAATCCGTGGCCGGCCTCGGCGCTCAATGTGCAGGTCGCTTCGCTCTTGCTCGAACGTGAGCTGGGAAGACGCGTGCTCGTGGTCGAGGCCGACGAACAGACGCAATGGGCGCTGCTCGCCGGCGGGGGGGCCGACGCGGTGCTGGAGCTCTGGCCTTCGGGGCATCGTGCGAATTGGCAGCGCTACGTGGTCGAGCGTCGCGCGGTGGCGCCGGGCGGCCCGCTGGGAGTGAGGGGGAAAATCGGCTGGTTTACCACGCGCGCCACCGTGGAGCGTCACCCGGAGCTCGGTTCGTGGCGCGGTCTTGGCGCGGGCGGAAGGGCGGACTTGCTTGCGCCGGGCGGGAAGGGCCGGGGGCGTCTGCTCACCGGTGATCCTACCTGGACCCAGTTTGACATGGAGATCATCGCCAACCTGGGGCTGCAACTCGAGGTCGTGCCGCTCGGCTCCGAGGCGGCGCTGGTCGCCGAGGTGCGCCGTGCGGCGAAGGCCGGAGAGCCGGTGATGTTTTATCTCTACACGCCCCACGCGCTCTTCACCGAGCTCGAACTGGTGGCGGTGGAGCTGCCCCGCCACGATCCGGATCAGTGGTCCAAGGCCGGGCAGGGCGGCGCGGCCAGCGCCTATCCGCTGGAACCGCTCACCAAGCTGTTTTCCATGCGCTTGGCGGAGTCCGATCCCGTGGCGGCGTCCTTCCTGCGCGCGATGCGTTACGGCAACGAGGCGCAACTGGCGATGCTCGCCGAGCTGGGGCGCGGCCGCTCTCCGCGGGAGGCGGCGGCGCATTGGATCGAGAACAACGGGGAGCAGTGGCGGGCCTGGGTGCTGGCGGCGCGTGCGGTGGAGGAGGCGCTGGGAGCGCGTCCGGAGCCTCCGGCCGGGGCGGTGACGGCACCCGGCGCACGGTCGGCGCCCCGAGGGGCTCGAAAAACCGGCCGCGCTTTGTAGTCCGCTCCAGATTGACGCCGGTGGGCGCCTCGTTTGCGTGGCCCGACTTTTTCACCGCATGAAAATTCCCGCGCTCTCCTGGTGGTTGGCCGCTTACGGCTTGTTCCTGTTCACGATGGGCCTGCTCGGTTATCTCTCGAATCCCGAAAAGGCGGCCACGGCCCTGAAGTCCGGCGGCATATTCGGCGGACTCTCCTTGGCGTGGGCGATCGCGTGGGCGGCGGGGCAACGATGGGCGCTTCACGCGGCGCTCGGGACCTTGGGGCTGGTGACGCTCGCTTTTGTCTGGCGCTCTTCGGTGGGCTGGATCGCGGTCTTCCGGGGGGATGGCGACAAGCTGGTCGCGGCGCTGCTCATTTCCGCGATGTTGGTGGCGAGCCTGATCGTCCTGCCCCGCGTGGTGGACGCGCTGCGCGCGAATCGCGGCAAAAGCGCCCCCGTCTCCGCCTGAGGTCTGTCCGGCGTTCGGGGGGCCGCCTGTCCGCGGATGGCCGTGGGCTTCGTCGCCGTGGGCTTGGAGCTTGGCGGCCGCGCTCCGCGGGCGCGCGGGCGCGTTCGGGGGAGGAAAGCGTGGCCACGTCCGCTCCGGGCTTGCCGCGGAGGCGGGCCTGGCCCGTCATGCGGGGGTTCTTTGGAGACGGGCCTTTAGCTCAATGGTCAGAGCAGGGGACTTGAGAAATCGGGTCGGCGGCGGCGAAAGCCGCCGTCAGTCAGGTGTAACTTCGGCGAACGGTTTAAACTCCCAACGCCGAGCCAAGCGGCGCGTGGCGTGAAAACGCGGCGCACCGAAGGTGTAGAGACTATAATCACCCGCCTAAAGAGCCGCGCCGCCCGGGTGCGACTCCATGGCGAAGGCATAGTCCGGACCACGAACGCGCGACGTCCCCGGCGGGACGCCGCGCGGCGGCGAAAGCCGAAGTGGTGCGCATAATCCCTTGGTTGCGGGTTCGAATCCCGCAGGGCCCACCAAAGCGCGCAGTGGCGGGCGCCCCCGCCGCTGAAACCGGATGGGGTGCGGGAGCCAAGCCGCCGCTAGCGGGGCTCGCGGCAGCGCGGGGACCAGCGCCGCCTCGCGCCGGATCGGGCTGCCCGCGCGAAGTGTGCGAGGGCTTAGCCGCGTGGCATCGGGTCGTTTTTCTCGGGCGGAGGCGGCGCGCTCGCCGGAGGCAGGGGCGGGCCGAGCGGAGTGGTGTGCCAGTTGAGCCAGACCGTAAGGGTGCGGATGACGAAGGTGGCGGCGATGGTGATCACCGCCGCGGCCGGAGCGCTCAAGCCGAGCAGCGTGCCGCACACGATGAAAATCACCGTGCCGAAAAAGGCGACGAGCACGTAGAACTGGCCGGGCTTGAAGACGAGCACCTCCTCACGCGTGAGCACATCACGGAGGATGCCGCCGCCCGCCGCGTTGAGCACTCCGATCACCATCGCGGCGGGGACGCTGAGGCCGGCCGCGAGTGATTTTTGGGTGCCGAAGGCGGCGTAGGCGCCCAGTCCGAGCGCGTCGATCGTGGCGATCACGCGGCCGAAGCGCTGCACGCGTTCTCGCAGGAGCACGCCGACAAGCGCGGCGACGGCGACGACCTGCAGGTAGCGCCCGTCGAGGAAGGCCGCGGGCGGGCCGCTCTGGATGAAGAGGCCGTCGCGGAGGAGGCCGCCGCCGAGCCCGCAGATGAGCGCGAGGAAAAAGACGCCCACGATGTCGTAGCGACGGCGAATCGCGGCGAGCGCGCCGGTGAGCGCGAAGGCGAAGGTCGCGGCGAGGTCGAAGCCGATGGGGAGCGCGAATTGGCCTTCAAGCATGGGCGGGGGCGGCGGAGGCGCGCGTGAGGCGCGTCCCGGGCAAGGATGCGTGGTCCGGCCCGGGCGGCAAGGGCCGCACCCGGGGGAGCGCTACGCAAACGGGTGAGGGCGGGGCACGGCAGGCGGGCGAGGCGGCACGCCCCGCGCCTCCCGGTGGGCTTCCCGTGGTCCGCTCGCCTCGCTCAGGCCGAGCCGGTCGCGCTCAGCTCCAGCCCGAGCGTGTCGACAAACTTGCGCATCGCCGGCGTGAGCACGCGCCCCTTGCGATGCAGGATCGCCAGCGGTCGGGTGAACTCCTTGCCCTTCAGGGTGAGCATGGCGAGCGTGCCCGCCTTGACCTCCTGCTGCACCGTCGCCTGCGGCACGATCGCGATGCCGTGGTCGATCTCGACCGCGCGCTTCACCGTCTCGATGTTGTCGAACTCCATCACCGGTTCGCTCTCCAGCTTGTTCTCGCGGAAGATCTGATCCACCGCCTTGCGCGTCGGGATGTCGGGATCAAAGCCGATGAACTTCTGCCCCTGCAGCTCCGCCACCGACACCTCGCCCTTCTTCGCCAGCGGATGCCCGGGCGGCGTGATCAAGACCAGCCGGTCGTTGCGGAAAGGGATCACCTCGATCTGCCGCTGCTTGAGCGGGAAGGCCACCAGGCCGAAGTCGACCGAGTTGTGCAGGATGTCCTCATACACGAGGTTCGAGCGCCGATACTCCACGCGCACGTTCACCGACGGGTAATCGTGCAGGAATTTCTTGATGTAGGGCGGCAGCTCGTGCAGGCCGATCGAGTAGATCGTCGAGATGCGGATCGTGCCGCTGATCACCTTCTTCAGCTCCTGCAGATCCGAATCCAGCTTGTCGTAGACGTGCAGGATCTCCTTCGCCGACTCGTAGACCTGGTAACCCTCGCGCGTGAGCTGAAACTGTTTTTGGCTGCGGTCGATCAGCAGCGCCTTAAAGTGCTTCTCCATCGCCCGCGCCTGCTGGCTCACGGCCGATTGGGTGATGCCATTGATCTTGGCGGCCTTGGAAAAGCTCTTCGTCTCCACGAGGTCGGCGAAGATCTTGAAATTCTCGATTTGCATGTCGGCGATTGGGGTGAACGGTCTGTCTGAGATAAATATCTCTTATCACCACGCAACCGAGAAACGTCGCGCCAATGAATATCCTCTATGAAGATTTCTTTTCCCGCGTCGCCGCGGTGGAGGCCCGTATCGCCGCCGCCGCCCGCGCCGCCGGACGCGCCCCGGCCGACGTAAAACTCCTGCCGGTCACCAAGACCCATCCGGCCATCGCCGCCGTCTACGCGGCGCGCCGCGGACTCGCCGCCGTCGGCGAGAACCGCGTGCAGGAGGCCGCCGCCAAACGCCCCGAGACCGCCGCGCTCCTTGCCGCCGCCGAGACCGCCATCCCCGCCCCGCGCTGGGAACTCATCGGCCACCTGCAAAGCAACAAGGCCCGCCTCGCCGCCGAGACCTTCGATCGTATCCAGAGCGTCGATACGGAGAAGCTTGTGCGCCACCTGGATCGCGCCGCCGCCGAGCTTGGGCGCCCGCTCCCGGTGCTCCTCCAGATCAACGCCGGGCGCGATCCCGCCAAGTTTGGCTGCGAGCTCGAGGACGCCCCGCGCCTGCTCGAGGCCGCGCTTGCCGCGCCCCATCTCCGCGTCGAGGGGCTCATGACCATCGCGCCCCTCGGCGCCACCGAGGCCGAGACCGGCGAGCACGCCCGCCGCACCTTCGCCGCGCTGCGCGAGCTGCGCGACACGCTCGCCTCCCGCTTCGGCGTCTCGCTGCCCGAACTCTCCATGGGCATGAGCGGCGACCTCGAGGCGGCGATCGCCGCCGGCTCCACCTGCGTGCGCGTCGGCACCGCGCTCTACGGCGCACGCTGATTCGACGCAGGTCCGAGTCTCCCTCGCGTCGTCCGCCACGTCCGGGGTCCCCGTCGGGAAATCTCCCACGGGCGAAGCAGGGGAAGACAGGGCGTCGGCGCTGCGGGTTCCCACGCATCCCCTACGCATCATTTCCCCGCTGCCGCTCCTGCTTCAGAATTGCAGGTGGGGCTGGGGAGATCTCTGGTGGCGGTGCCGTGAAAACCCCGATCTTCAGTCTCAGGGAACGCGAGAGTTTCTCCGCCCTGATCGACGACAGCAGCCCGACGGTTCGCGCCGCGCTCGTGGCCTTCTTCGCCGCCCGGCCCGAGGCCTCGCGCGAGTTCCTGCACTCCCTGGCCACCGGCCCCGACCGCATGCTCGCGTGGCATGCCCGCCGCCTGCTCGCCGACCTGCGCTTTACCGATCCGGTGGCGGAGTTTCGCGGCTTCATCCGCTCGCTCCACTACGAGTTGGAGACCGGTTGTCTCCTGCTCGCCCGCACGGCCCTGCCGAAGGTCGACGCCACGCTCGTCACCGAGGATCTCGACCGGCTCGCCGCCCGCTGTCGCGAGCTCATCTCCGAGCCGTCGAGCCTGCGCGAGCGCTGCCGCGTGATCAACCGCGTGCTCTTCCACGAGGCCGGCTTTCACGGCAACGTCGAGCACTACGAGGACCCGCACAACAGCTTCCTCCCCAGCGTGCTTGAGCGCCGCACCGGCCTGCCCATCACCCTCTCCATCGTTTACCTGCTCGTGGCCCGGCGCATCGGCGTGGAGCTAGAGCCCGTCGCGCTGCCCGGCCACTTCCTCGTCGGCGCCTACGCCGAGGACACCCCCTTCTTCATCGACCCCTTCGAACGCGGCGCCTTCCGCACCCAGGGCGAGCTGCTGCTCTACCTGCGCGCCCGAGGCTTTGAGCCCACGGCGGCGGATCTCGCGCCCAGCCCCGTGCGCGATGTGCTCGCGCGCTGCTGCCGCAATCTCGTCGCGCACTACAACGCGGCCGGTCACGTCAACCGCGCCCGCATGTTCGACTCCTTCGTCGGCGAATTCGAGGCCGCCTACGAACGCCACGCCGCTTGAGCGGGGAGAGGGCACGCCCTCGTGCCCTTCAGCATCGCTTCTCCGCCCGCCTCCGCGTCGGCGCTCACTCCGCCCGCACGGCGTAGCGCTCGGGCGGGAAACCCCGCGCGCGCAGCGCCGCCGCGAGCTGGGCGTGGTTCACCTTCGCGCCGGGCCGGATGCCGTGTTGCGCGAACCAGCCCTGGTTGACCTCCAGCGCCAGCGTATAGTCGGCCGCGGCCGAGCGCACCGGCGTCTCGTCAAAGGGATACATCGGGTAAACCTCGCCCAGGGTCCCGTCCGCACGGAAAAACCCGATGTCGAGCGGGGTCGGCGTGTTCTTCATCCAAAAGCTCATCTGCTGGGGAAAGGGATACACGAAGACCATGCCGTCGTCCGGCCCGAGATCGCGTCGCCCCATCAGGCCCCGCGCCTGCTCGGCCTGCGTCACCACCACCTGCACGCGGAGCTCGCGCCCGCCCACGGTCAGCGGAAACCAGGCCTCGGGCCCCTTCGCCTCCGCCGCCGTGGCCACCCGTGCCGGGGCCGGCGCGGCCGCCGTCGTGGCCCCGCCCTCCGCCGCGCGCTCGCTCCCCTTCGCGCAGCCCGCCAACGAGAGCACCGCCGCCATGCAAGCCATCCGCTTCAGCAGAAAGAAATTCATCACCCCGTCTTATCCAAGCCCGCCGCTCCGTCCACCCCATTGGTCATTGGACAATGGTCATTGGTCATTCCAGCGTAGCTGGCCATGCGCTCCGCGCCCGCCCTCCTCTTTTACGCCGACACCCACTCAAGCCGCGACCTGCTCTACTTCGGTCGCTTCGAGTGTCACGACCCCTTCATCGCCCTGCGTCACGAGGGCAAAAAGATCGCCGTGCTCAACGCGCTCGAGTTTGGCCGCGGCCTGAAGGAATCCGGTTTCGACCAGATCCTCGCCCTCGAGCCCCTCCTCGCCGAGGTCCGCCCCGCCGGCTCCGGCCCGCGACCCACCCCGGCCGAGATCATCGCGCTGCTCGCCGCCAAGCTTCGCATCCGCCGCTTACTCGTGCCGGAGGAGTTTCCCGCCGGCCTGCTCGAGCGCCTCCGCGCCCTGCACCTCGACGTCACCGTCGCCATCGGCCCCGTGCTGCCCGAGCGCGAGATCAAGGACGCCCGCGAGGCTGGCGCCATCCGCGCCGGCAACCGCGTGGCCGCCGCCGGCTTCGCCGCCGCCGAGGCGCTCCTCCGCCGCGCCAAGACTTCCGGCCGCAAGCTGCTCCTCGACGGCACGCCCCTTACCTCCGAGCGCGTGCGCCTCGCCATCGAGATCGCCTGCCTCGAGGCCGGCGGCCTCGCGCTCGACACCATCGTGGCGGGCGGCGACCAGGCCTGCGACCCGCACTGCCGCGGCACCGGTCCGCTCCGCCCCGGCGAGCTCATCATCATCGACATCTTCCCGCGCCACGCCGCCACCGGCTACCATGGCGACATGACGCGCACCTACCTCAAGGGCCGCGCCTCCGCCGAACAGCGCGCCTTGGTCGAGGCCGTCGCCGCCGCGCAGCGAGCCGCCCGCAAAGTCCTCCGCGGCGGCGCCATCTCCGCGGCGGTGCACGCCGAGTGCGTAAAAGTCTTCGAGGCCCGCGGCTACCAGACCAAGTCCACGCCGAAGGGCGCGGTCGGCTTTTTCCACGGCACCGGCCACGGCCTCGGCCTCGCCGTGCACGAGGCCCCGCGCGTCAGCGCCCCGGTCAAAGAGCCGCTCAAGACCGGCGCGGTCGTCACCGTCGAGCCCGGCCTCTACTACCCCGGCCTCGGCGGCTGCCGCATCGAGGACGTCGCCTGGCTGACCGACACCGGCCACAAGCTGCTCTCCAAGCACCCCTACGCCTGGGAAATCGCCTGAATCCCCAACGCGCCTGGGGAACTCGCATTGCCTTCTCCCGTCCGATTGTTTCATTCAAGCCATGGTCGCCCAACAACCACCGCGCTTCGGTCAGCTCCCGCTCGACCTTCCCGAACCGCCCGACCCCCATCAGGTGGTGATCGGTATTTTGCGCGAAGAATATCTGCGCAACAACGGCGACCTCCGTCCCTTTTTAGCAGAAATCGCAGCTCGGCGTCCAAAGCCGCGCGACAACAGCGAGCTCTGGACGCTGGCCGGGGCAATTCTGAATAAATCTCAGGGTTGATCTTACTGCATGCCGGCCGATTTTTATCGGGAAAACCCCGCGCGCTCGATCCATGTCTTAGGGCTGATCACGCCCGAGTTGATGACCCGGTTAATGCCGGACATCACACGGCTCCGTGCAACGCCCGGCACCCCGGTCACGGTTTATATCGATAGCCCGGGTGGCAGCACCTACGTTATGGATGCGTTGGTCGCGCTGCTCCGCACCCCCGATCACGATGGGCGCGAATGTCCGCTCACCACCGTCGTCACCCATCGTGCCGCCAGCGCCGCCGCCGATCTGCTCATCTCAGGGGATTACGCCATCGCCTTCCCCGACGCTATCGTCCACTATCACGGCACTCGCAGTTCGGCCGATGGGGTGACGGTCGAGGATGCCCACCAAATGGCCGGCAACCTGCAAAGCGCCAACGAACGCTTCGCCTTGAGACTGGCCCAGCGGATCGTTTCGCGCCTGCTTTTTCTTCTCACAATCCATCGCCACGAGATCGATGCCGATCCCCGCGAGGTGAACCTCTCTTCGCCGGCCGCCGTTCTCACCGAACTCATGTGTCGGCGCTTGGCCGAAATTTCCCCGGTTTTTTCGGCTTGGGTGGAAGAGGCGCGCCGCCATCAGCTTGAAACGGCCGGTCTGGTGCGTGCGCTGATCAGCGAAGTTTTTCCCAAAGACGCTCCGGCGGGAGCCGAGCAGGAGCCTTGGGTCGAGGTGGAAATCAGGCTCGTCAAAGCCCTGCTCGACTACGAGCGCAAGCGCCCGAACCGCCCCGGCGAATGGTCCCTCTCCGAAGCCGGCTGGGATGAGCTGCGCCGGCATTTTTTCCAAGTAATCGATTTTTTTGGCGGCGAACACCGCCGGCACCAAGCCAGACTGGTTGCGGAGCATGGCGCCATCATGCTCTCGAAGGATGAGTTGGAGGATTACAAGGCCCGCCGCGCAGATCCGGCCGCGGCCGAAGCGTGGCTGAAAGAGAAGTCGGGAAGCCGCATGTCCGAATTTTGGTATTTCGTGATCTGCCTCTGCCGCCGCCTGCAAACCGGTGAGAACCGCATGCCCGCTGCCGCCGCCTACTGGCTGGGGCTGGTGGACGAGGTGCTCGGCTCCGATCTGCCGTGCATGCGCATGATCTTGGAAAGTCGCACTCCGCCTCCTCCCGCTTCTACCGCTGATGCCCTCTCTTGATTTCAAAGGCAAAGCCTTCGTCCACGCCCACCACCTCACCGTCCCCTTCCGCGAGCTGGTGCCCGACAAAGACAAATCCTGCCTGCCCAAGGGCTCCTGCACCCCGGCCTTCCGCCCATGCCCGAGCTCGCCGAAGTTGAATTCATCCGCCGCCGCTGGGATCCTGGCCTCGGCCATGTGATCGCCACCGTCCGCCTCCACCCCCGCGCGCGCGTGCTCCGCGGCGTGGACTGCGCCCGCCTCGCCCGCCGCCTCGCCAGCGCGCGGCTCGAGTCCTCCGCGGCCGCCGCCAAGCAGATCCTTTTCCGCCTCACCGCCGCCGACGGCGAAGCGCTCTGGCTTGGTATCCATCTCGGCATGACCGGCGAGCTGCGCGTCCGCCCCGCCGGCCTGCCCGACGCCAAGTCCGAGCACCTCATCCTTGACCAGCCGGCCGCCGGCCAGTCGCTGGTTTTCGCCGATCCGCGCATGTTTGGCCGGGTGCAGTTTCACGCCGGCTCGACCGCGCCCGAGTGGTGGACGCAGCTCGCGCCGGCGGTCACTTCCCCCGAGTTCACCCTCGAGGCCGTATCCGAATTTCTGAGACGCCGGGCCCGCGCGCCGATCAAGGCCGTGCTCCTCATGCAGCAGCGCTTCCCCGGAATCGGCAACTGGATGGCCGACGAGATCCTCTGGCGCGCCGCCATCCACCCGGCCCGCCGCTGCGGCGAGCTTTCGCCGGCCGAGGTGAAAAAGCTCCACCGCGAGACGGTCTGGGTGGCGCGCGAGGCCCTGCGCATCATCGGCGCGGCCGACACCGCCGCCGCCTGGCCCGACCCGCCCGCGACCTGGCTTTTCCAGCACCGCTGGGAAGACGGCGGCCTGTGCCCGCGCACCAAAAAACCCCTCGAACGCGCCGAGATCGGCGGCCGCACCACCTGCTGGAGCCCCGCCCGCCAAACGCTCGCCTGAGCATTTTGTCACCCATTGGGTGACACTTTTGCATAGTCCGCTGATGCGCAGGCACTTGGTTGGTAGGGAAAGTGCGGCTAGGGCGCAGGCAGGACCTCCGTTGTCACCTATTGGGTGACACTTTTCCGGCCTCGGGCACGGGTGCCGAGGGGGCGGGAAACGCCTTCGACAAGGCTCCGGGGGCCGCGCAAGGTGCCCGCGTTTCCGCCTCCGCGCCCCCCCGTCCACCTCCTGCTTCCTGTGCTTCTCCCGCCCTCCTCCCGACTCCTCTTCATCGGAGACTCCATCACCGACGCCGGCCGCGACCCGCTGGGCGAGCCCCAGCCTTGGGGCGGCGCCGGCCTTGGCCGCGGCTACGTTTCGCTCGTCGAGTCGTGGCTGCTCGCCACCCGTCCGCAGGATCGCATCCGCGTCTTCAACCGCGGCACCTCGGGCAACACCGTGCGCCACCTCGCCGCCCGCTGGCAGCCGGACGTGCTCGCGCTCCGGCCCGACGCGGTCTCGGTGATGATCGGAGTGAACGACGTCTGGCGCCAGTTCGACACCCCTCTGCGCCAAGAGGAACACGTGCTGCCCGAGGAATACGAGCGCACGCTCGAGGACCTCGCCGCCCGGACGCTCGCCACGCTCTCCACCCCGAAGCGTCTGATCCTCGCCACACCCTTCTTCATCGAGTCCAACCGCGCCGACCCCATGCGCGCGCGCATGGACGACTACGGCGCCATCGTGCGCCGCCTCGCCGACAAACACGGGGCGACCTTTGTTGACACGCAGGCCGCCTTCGACGCCGTGCTCGCCCACGTGCACCCGATGACGATCGCCTGGGATCGCATCCATCCGCAGCCCGTCGGCCACATGATCCTCGCCCGCGCCTTTCTGACGGCCCTCGGCGCGCTCTGAGCCCGCCGCGCCCTCGTCCGCCCTTCCGCCCGCGATGTCCGCCCCTTCGCCCAAAAAACTCCGCCTCGACGAGCTGTTGGTCGCCCGCGGCCTCGCCCCGACGCGCGCCAAGGCCAAGGCCTACGTCATGGCCGGGCTCGTGCGCTCCGGCACCGAGCGGCTCGATAAACCCGGCAAGGAGTATCCGGCCGACTTTCCCGTCTCGCTAGCCGAGACCAGCCGCTTCGTCTCCCGCGGCGGCGAGAAACTCCAGGGCTGGCTCGACGCCCATCCGCTCGACCTGCGCGGCGCTCACGTGCTCGACGTCGGCGCCTCCACCGGCGGCTTCACCGACTGCGCCCTCCAGGCCGGCGCGGCCTCGGTCACCTGCCTCGACGTAGGGCGTGCGCAACTACACGGCAAACTCCTGGCCGACCCGCGCGTCACCAACCTCGAGCAGGTCAACGCCCGCCACCTCGACCCCGCCATCCTGCCGCGCCCGGCCTACGACGCGGTGGTCATGGACCTCTCCTTCATCTCGCTGCGCCACATCCTGCCGCGCGTCTGGCCCGTGCTCCGCGCCGGTGGCACGCTCGTGGCGCTCGTGAAGCCGCAGTTCGAGGCCGGCAAGGCCGAGGTGGACAAGGGCCAGGGCGTGATCCGCGACCCCGCCGTGCAGGAGCGCGTGCTCGCCGAGATCCGCGCCTTCGCCCTCGCCGAGCTGCCGGGCGCCGCCCTCGTCGGCGTGATCGACAGCCCCATCACCGGCACCGACGGCAACCGGGAGTTTCTCCTCGGTCTCACGAAGGAAAACTGAACCGCCGAACGACGCTAAAGATCGCTAAATCCGGAAAAGATTCTGTTATCCGTGCGCATCCGTGACATCCGTGCTTTCAAGTGCTGAATTCAGATCCAGCGCCCGCTAGCGGTTCTTCACGGTTAATCCTCCCATGACGCCCATCCGACGCCTCGCCTTCGTGGTCAACGAACAGAAGCCGGGCGCCTGCGCGCTCGCCGATGATCTCGTCGCGCTCGCCGAGGCACGCGGGGTGAAGACGCGCGTGAGCCTCGCTTATCCCACCCCGCTGGAGCACTTCCGCGACGTCGACGCCTGCTGCGTGATCGGCGGCGACGGCACCCTGCTTGGCGCCGCGCCCGCCGCCGCGCAGGCCGGCATCCCTTTGATCGGCGTCAATCGCGGCACGCTCGGCTTTCTCACGCCCTTCACCGCCGACGAGGCGCGCGAGTGCCTGGCCATCCTGCTCTCCGGCGACTTCGTCACCACCGAGCGCGCCCTGCTCGCCTGCCGCGTGGGCGAGGCCCCGCCCGTGCTCGCGCTCAACGACGTGCTCATCAAGGAGGCCGCCAACTCCCGCCTCGTCCGCCTGGAGGTCTTCGCCGACGAGGAGCTCGTCACCGACTATCTCTGCGACGGCCTCATCTTCAGCACGCCCACCGGCTCCACCGCCTACAACCTCTCCGCCGGCGGGCCCTTGATCCACCCCGCCGCCGAGGTGTTGGTGATGACGCCGATCTGCCCGCACACGCTGAGCAACCGCGCCATCATCTTTCGCGCGGGCGTGACGCTGCGGGTGCGCAACGTGTCCGACTCCGGCGACGGCTTGGTGGTCGCCGCGGACGGCCGCATCCTGCCCGCGCCCGGAGCCGCCGACACCGTGGAGATCACGCTCGCCGCCCCGCGCCTGCGCTTGATCCAGCGTCGCGATCACAGCCACTTCGCCATCGCGCGCACCAAGCTGAAGTGGAGCGGCGCCGCCGTGGAGAAACGCTGAAACGCCCCGCGCGCGGCCCGGAGATCGCCCGATGGCGGCCGGGAAAAATCCACGCAGCCGATTCCGGAAGAGCCGGAGGCGCTGCGGCATCGACCTGCTCCGGCGCCCCCGCCTCGCTTGGACGCATCCACTTATGCGTCCCGCCTCGCTCAACCACACCGCCGCCTTCGCGGCCGCCCTTCTCGCCCTTCCGCTCGCCGCCCACGCGGCCTTCGACGGCGATTTCGCCATCACCGATGTCACCACCCCCGCGGGGATCTACACGCTCGACTCCTTTGCGGGAGCGACGGGCGCGGTGACCTTCGCACAGTGGTCGGTCACCTTCGGGCCTTCGCTCGATGGCACCAGCTACCTCGACACCACGCTCGCGCCGCAGAGCATCACCTTCGGCACCGGCACGCCGTCACAAGAAGGCTTTTTTGAGAGCAAAATCTCCCTGATCGTGGAGGTTCCCTGCGACGGTTTCGTCTCCTTCAATTTCGAAACCGAGAACGCCTCCAAAGACGGCCTCGCCTCCTTCGCCGTCTACCTCTCCGGCGAGCTCCAATACATCCTCACCGACGCGCACAAACAAGGCGGCTCCGGCTTCCAAGTCAGCGCGGGCGACACCCTCGAGTTCCGCAGCGCCACCTTGAGCTCCGGAACCAATTCCTTCGCGACCAACGTGACCACGATCTCCGATTTCGTGTTCACCGTGTCGGTCATCCCCGAGCCCGCCACCGCCGGTTTGCTGCTTGGTCTCGCGGCCATGGGCCTGACGGGCCGCCGCCGCCGTTCCGCCGAGCAGGCGGCGGTCTGAGCCGGGACCGCGGAGCGGGCACGCTCTCGTGCCCGCAGCATAATCCGTTCGTCGTGCCGCGCCCCGCGGCGCGCGCCGAGCTCAATACCCCGCGCTCGGAGCCGCCGCGGGCGCGGTGCCGTTGAACTCGGCGAGGATGGCGGCGGCGTTGCTCGTGCCGAGGCGGGTGGCGCCGGCGTCGAGCAGGGCGCGGGCGTCGGCGAGGGTTTTGATGCCGCCCGAGGCTTTGAGCTGGATGGGGCCACGACGGGCCGCGGCCCACTCGGCGATGTGGTCGACCTTGGCCCCGGCGCTGCCGAAGCCGGTGGAGGTTTTGATGAACTCCGCGCCGGCATCCTCGCAGAGGCGTAGCGCGGTGATGCGCTGGTCGGCGTCGAGGTAACAGGTCTCGACGATCACCTTGACGAGTTGGCCGTGGTTGTGGGCGCGCTGGGAGAGGGTGCGCAGCTCGGCGTCGACGAGGCCGATGTCGCCGTCGCGGAGGGCGGCGTAGTTCATCACGATGTCGACCTCGTGCGCGCCGGCCGCCGCCATGGCGTCGATCTCGGCGGCCTTGGCGGCGGTGGAGAAGCGGCCGCTGGGGACGCCGATCACGGTGCCGATCTTGATGCCGGTGCCGGCGAGCGCGCGCGCGGCGAGGGGCACGCTGGTGGGGTATATCATCACGCAGGCGAAACGGTGCGTGGCGGCCTCGGCGCAGAGCGCGGTGATGTCGGCGGCGCCGGCGTCGAGGCGGAGGTTGGTCGAATCGAGCGCGGCGGCGAGCTGGGCGGAACTGAGGTTCATGGGAAGGGGAGTGAGCAGGAAAGATGCGAGGAGCAGGGCGCAACGCGAGCGAGCAGGGGGCACGGAGCACGGAGCAGGCCGTGCCTGGCCCCAGCGCGGGCCGGGGCCGGGGGGGGGGGGGGCGCCGGCGGAGAGGGGGGCGGGGGGGGGGGGGTTTACCCGGGGGCGGGGGGGCCGGGGACGGCGGGCAGGCCCTCGCGATTGAAGAGACCGGCCACGGGGGCGTTGCGCCAGGCGTAGCGGACGGCGACGGGCTCGGGCACGGCGGGGCTGGTGAGAAGCACGGTGTCGCGACCTTCGATCTTGGCCTCGGCGGGGTGGAAGACGCGGTCCTCGCCGGCGAGCTCGAAGCCGGAGAGTTCGTTGAGCGGGGCGATGAGGCCGCCGTGGGCCTCGCCAAAGACGAGGCGGTAGGCGGCGCCTTCGCGCGTGGCGGAGGCGAGCTCCGGGCCGCGGTCGACGACCTGGAGGCCAAAGTCGCGGGCGAGGGCGAGGCGGGCGAGGCGGCGGCCGACGTCCTTTTTGGTGCGGGGGTGGATGTCGCGCACATCGCCGATGTCGAGGGTCACGGCCTGGCCGGTGGCGGGGAGGGCGAGGGTCCGCGTCTGCGCCTCGCGGAGGAAGGCCCACTCGGTGTCGGAGGCGCGGCCGCCGGGCGCGTAGTTGGCCAGTTGCACCCAGTAGAAGGGAAAGTCGCCTTGGCCGAAGCGGGCGCGCCAGCCGGTGATCAAGGCGGAGAAGAGCTCGTGGTAACGGTCGGCTTTGCCGGCGTTGGACTCGCCCTGATACCAGATCGCGCCGCGGATGGCGTAGGGGACGAGCGGGGCGATCATGGCGTTGTAGAGGCCGGAGGGTGTGGCTTGGTGGCCGGGGCCCCAGGGCACGCCGGGGCGGCGCTCGGTGAAGGCTTGCCCGGCGGCCTCGGCGGCGGCCTTGCGCTGCTCCCACGCGGCGAGGTCGGCGTCGAACTTGGCTTTGCGCTCGGGGTAGGAGGCTAGGCTGTCGCCCCACTCTTTGGCGATGTAGGCCAGGCCGGGGCTGGACGCGAGGGTGTCGGGATCGGTCCACGCCTCGGCGCGGGTGCCGCCCCAGGTGCTGTTGACGATGCCGACCGGCACGCCGAGCACGGCGTGGAGATCGCGCGCGAAGTGGTAGGCGACGGCGCTGAACTGGCCGGTGGTGGCGGGCGAGGCGGCCTCCCAGCCGCTCCGGTCAAAGGTGGTGGTGTCGGCGGGCGCGTCGGCGACGCGGCGGGTGACCTTGATGTGGCGGATGAGGGGGTTGGCGGAGCCGGCTACGTCGAGGGCGCGGTCGTAGGTGTGGTTGATCGGCCACTCCATGTTGGACTGGCCGGAGGCGAGCCAGACTTCGCCGACCAGGATGTCGGAGAGGGTGACGGTGTTTTCTCCCGCGAGGGTGAGGGTGGCGGGCGTGGCGCTGGCGGGCAGGGGGTCGAGGGTGACGCTCCAGCGTCCGGAGGCGTCGGCGGTGGCGGACTTGGTCTGGCCGGCAAAGGAGACCGTGACGCGCTCGCCGGGCGCGGCGGAGCCCCAGACGGGCAGGGGTTTGTCGCGCTGCAGCACGGCGCCGTCGCGAAAGAGCGGGGCGGGCGTCACCGCGGCGTCGCCGAGGGGCGCGGACGCGAGCAGAAGCGCGAAGAGGCGGGCGGCGAGGCCGAAGGCCGGAGCGGGGGTCGAGGCGGGGAGGGCGGGGAGGGCGGGGCTGGTTGTCATGGAAAGCTGGATACGCGGGGCGACTGCGGCCGCGGCCGCGGAGGCGGGGCCGCCCGGGGCGAACGTGGCGGCCTCCCCGACCGGACGGGCAGGCGGGCGGGGCGGCGGCTCACCCCGCCTTCCGCAGGAAGCGCGCGAGCTCGGCGGCGGTGGGCATGGCGGGCGCGGTGCCAAACTTGGTCACGGAGAGCGCGGCGACGGCCTGGCCTTGGCGGGCGGCGGCGAGGATGTCGCCCTCGTGGCGCACGTAGCCGGAGGCGAAGCCGCCGACAAAGGCGTCGCCCGCGCCGGTGGTGTCGACGGCCTTGACCACGTGGGCCGGGATCGCGACGCCGCCCGAGGCTTGCGAGACGAAGCAGCCGCGCTTGCCGAGCGTGACGATGACCACCGGCGGCCCGAGGCGGCGGCAAAGGGCCTGGAGCGCGGCGGGTTTTTCCTTGGCGAGGGCCGCCTCGGTGTAGGGTCGCCGGGCGCCGCCGGGCGCGAGGCCGAGCTGGTTCACGAGCGCGACAAACTCGGTCTCGTTGGGGATGAGGATGTCCACGTGGCGCAGCAGCGCGGGGTCGAAGTCCGGCCGCATGGGCGCGGGGTTGAGCACGGTGGCGGCGCCGGCGCGGCGGGCGGCGCGCAGCGTGTGCGCGACGGCGGAGAGATGGGTCTCGAGCTGGGTGACGACGATGCGCGCACCGGCGAAAAGCGCGGCCGGCAGGTCGCGGGGCGCGAGGGCCTCGTTGGCCCCGAGGGCGACGACGATCTCGTTTTGGCCGGAGTCGTCGACGAGGATGCCGGCGGTGCCGGTCGCGTGTTTCGGCTTGGGGATGAAGCGCGCCGCGATCCCGTTGTCCGCGTAGAAGCGGCGCGCCACCTCCGCGAAGGCGTCCGCCCCCACCGCGCCGACGAAGAGCGTGTCGGCCCCGGCGCGGCCGGCGGCGACGGCTTGGTTGGAGCCCTTGCCCCCGGGGCCGGTGACGAAGCGCCCGAGCACGGTCTGGCCGGCCTGGGGAAAGGCGGCGCAACGCCAGGTGAGATCTTGCACGTAACTGCCAACGACGATGACGGCGGGCGCGGGGGGAGGGGGCATGGGAAAGGGGTTGGTGTAAGCCCGCACCCCCCGCCCGCGCAAGCACTTGGCCCGCCCCGCCGCCGGATCGACAAGAGCGGGGAGCCCGCGTTTGGCCGCCTTTACCGCTGTAACGTTTGTGAAACGCCCCGCCTTTGCCCTAGCCGCCGGGAGGGGCGGCGGGCTAGCCTTTCGTCACAAACTTTACCGTCTCTCCCGCTCCCGCTTCGCGCCCATGTCGGACTCCGCCGCCTCCACCGTAAAAAAAATCCTCGTCGTGGATGACGAGACCGATGTCACCGAGCTGCTGGCCTATACGCTCAAGGCCAAAGGCTTCGTGGTCGAGACCCTCAACGACCCCAACCGCAGCATCGGCGTGGCCCGCAGCTTCCTGCCCGATCTCGTGGTGCTCGACGTGATGATGCCCGATCTCAACGGCATCCAGATCCTGCGCATGCTGCGCGCCGACGCCAAACTGAAGAAGGTGCCGGTCATCTTCCTCACCGCCAAGGCCGAGGAGGGCGACCGTATCCAGGGTCTGGAGACGGGGGCCGACGACTATCTCTGCAAGCCTTTCAGCACGAAAGAACTCGTCCTGCGCATCCAGACCATCCTCCGCCGCGTGACCGAGACCGCGCCCGAGGCGCCCAAGCTCCTCACCGCGGGCCGCATCGTGCTCGACGGCGAGCGCCACGTGGTGACCGTCGCCGAGCAGGAGGTCGAACTGACCGCCACCGAGTTCAAGCTCTTGCGCCTGCTCATGGAGCGCCGCGGCCGCGTGCAGACCCGCGAGCACCTGCTGATCAACGTCTGGAACTACGAGACCGAGATCGAGACCCGCACGGTCGACACCCACGTGCGCCGCCTGCGCGAGAAGCTCGGCTCCGAGGCCGACTGGATCGAGACCATCCGCGGCGTCGGTTATCGTTTCGCCGAACGCCGCGCCGCCGAGGCCGCCAACACCTGAGTTGGCAAGCGGGGCCGGCTCGTGTAGCCGCTTCGCCGCCAGGGGCCGTCGGCCCGCGTCGTCCTCCGCCGCGCGGGCCGGCTTCGCGCCCGGCCGCCAACCCGCCCGCACCCACGCTTTCTTCGTCCGCCTCGCCCCGCCGCGCCCCATGCTCCTTGTCGCCTTCCTTGCCACGCTCGTCGCCCTGGGCATCGCGCTACGCCGGCTCTCCCTGCACCGCCGGGCCGTCGCCTCGCTCCGCGAATCCCTGCGCGCCGGCCGCCCGCTCCTGCGCGAGGACCTGCCGGGCGCGCTCGGGCCGGACTGGGACGATCTCTGCGTGGCCGTCGGCGAGCTCAACTCCGAGCTCGGCCGCCTCGACCAGCAGCGCTCTGGACAGCTCGCGCAGCTCGAGGCCACCCTCGGATCCCTGCAGGAGGCGGTGTTGATCATCGACTCCCACAACTACGTCCTCCTCGCCAACCAGGCCTTCCACGCCATCTTCCCCTCGGCCGGCCAGATCCTCGGCGAGCGCCTCGAGCTCGCCCTGCGCAGCGACGCCTTCCTCCGCCTCGTCGAGAACGTGCGCGCCGGCCGCGCCCAGCCCCGCCAGGAGATCGAGTTTGTCGACGGCCGCGGCTCCACCTGGGTGGAGGTGACCTCGACCGCCATCCCGCCCTTCAACGGCCAGACCAAGCCCAGCCTGCTGTTCGTGTTGCACAACATCACCCGCCAAAAGCGCCTCGAGGCCGTGCGGAAGGATTTTGTGGCCAACGTCTCCCACGAGCTGCGCACGCCCCTTTCGGTGATCAAGGGCTACGTCGAGACGCTCGTCGATTCCCACGAGAGCATGCCGCTGCCCGACCGGGAACGTTTCCTCAAAACCATCCAGCGCCACACCGAGCGCCTCAACTCCCTCCTCGAGGACCTGCTCGCGCTCTCCCGCCTCGAGTCCGCCCAGCCCGGCCTCTCGCGCGAACGCGTCGACCTGGGGCAACTCCTCGCCGGCCTGCTCGACGATTTCCGCGCCCGCCCCGCCGCCGAGGCGCACCGCTTCAGCCTCGCCGTCGATCCCGGCACGCCCACCGTCCTCGCCGATCCGCTCAAGCTCGGCCAGGTCCTCGACAACCTCGTCTCCAACGCCCTCAAATACACCCCCCGCGGCTCCCGCATCGACCTCGCCACCCGCATGGCCTCGGCCAACACGGTCGAGGTCTCGGTGCGCGACAACGGCCCGGGCATCCCGCCCGAGGACCTGCCTCACATCTTCGAGCGCTTCTACCGCGTCGACAAAGGCCGTTCGCGCGAGAAAGGCGGCACCGGCCTCGGCCTGAGCATCGTCAAACACATCGTGCACCTGCACGGCGGCCAGGTCTGGGCGGAGAGCAAACTTGGCGTCGGCTCGACCTTCTACTTCACGCTGCCCCTGCACGCCGGCGGCGGCAGCACCGGTCCCGCCCACGGCAGCGGCGCCGGGAGCAACGGCGCCCACACCGTCCTCGCCGCCCGCAGCTCGGTGATCGTCTAGTGGCGCGCGGGCCGCGCCGCCGCCGGCCCGAAAGATTTGGAGTGCGACCCGCGCCCGCGCCCTGCTTGGCTGTCCGGCTTTCGTCCTTCCACCCGCCCGTGCCGCTCGATCTCTACGCCAGCATCCGCGACCAACGCCTCGCCGCCCTCCGCGAGCAGGTGTTCCCGCGCCTGCCGCTCGCCGAGGACCGCCCGCTCACCCTCGAGATCGGCTGCGGCCACGGCCACTACCTCGCCGCCTACGCCGCCGCCCACCCGGAGGAGTTTTGCGTCGGCATCGATCTGCTCGAGGACCGCATCGACCGCGCCACCCGGAAGGCCACTCGCGCAAAGTTGACCAACCTCCTCTTCGCCCAGGCCGAGGCCTCGCTCTTCCTCGGCGCGCTCGCGGCCTGGAGCGGCGCGTCCCCCGTCCGCCTGCGCCGCGTCTTCATCCTCTTCTCCGACCCTTGGCCCAAGCGCCGACATTGGAAGCATCGCGTGCTCCAGCCCGCCCTGCTCGACACCCTCGCGCCGCTCACCGCGCCCGGCGCCACGCTCCACTTTCGCACCGACCACGCGGATTATTTTGGCTACGCCCGCGCCGTCGTCGCCGAGCACCCCGCCTGGCGCCTGGCCGACCCCGAAGAACCCGCCGCCGCCTGGCCCTTCGAGCACGTTTCCGTCTTCGAGGAACGCGCGCTGGCCGGCGCACCGCAGTCCTTTACGGCACTTCGCACCACGGCGTTCGCGCCACCGCCCGCCACTTCGCCCGCCGCAGGCCATTAGCGGGGGAAAACCCGCGCCATGGGCGCGCTAATGACCCAGAGCATGGGAGATACCTACCACTTCGAAGATTGACGCACCCCCTCGCGGCTACCTACTTCCTGCCCTTTTCCCCTCTTTCCATGGCTCTCCGCGTTTCCGCCTCCGCCCTCAAAACCCTCGTCGCGCTGCCGCTGTTTTTCGGCATCGCCGCGACGGCGCACGCGGCCGATCCCGCCCCCGCCGACCTCTCCCCCTACCTCGGCCTGCCGATCACCAACTCGATCCTCACCAGCTTCGTCGTCACCACCCTCCTCATCCTCGGCATCCGCTGGATGGTGGGCACCCCCAAGATCGTCCCGAGCCGCGGCCAAGCGGTGTTTGAGACCTTGGTCGGCGGCCTGAAGGACATGCTCGAGCCCATCATCGGCAAGAAGGCCATGCCCGCCGCCTTCCCGATCCTGCTCTGCGTTTTCATCTTCATTCTCGTCCACAACTGGTCCGGCCTCCTCCCCTTCATCGGCACCGCCGGCTGGGGCTTCACCGATCCCGAGACGGGCAAGTTCCTGCTCCAGACGCCCCTCCTCCGCCCGCATACCTCCGAGGCCAACGGCACCCTCGCCCTCGCCCTCTTCTCCTTCGGCGCCTGGATCATCCTCATCTTCAAGTATGCCGGCCCCGGCGTGATCTGGCACGACCTCTTCGGCAACAAGGCCGGCAAGGGCGAGCTGCACCCCGCGATGTATTACTTCCTCACGGTGGTCTTCTTCCTCGTCGGCCTGATCGAGCTCGTCTCCATCGGCATGCGCCCGATCACCCTCTCCGCCCGCCTCTTCGGCAACGTCTTCGGCGGTGAAAACCTGCTCCACGCCACCGGCTTCATCTTCATCTTCTACTTCCTGGAGATCATCGTCGGCCTCGTGCAGGCCTTCGTCTTCACCCTGCTCTCCGCGGTCTACATCGGCCTCATCTGCAACCACGGCGACGACCACGGCCACGAAGGTCACGGCCATGGCCACGGTCACGATGACCACGCGCACGGCCACGGCGCCGCTCCGGCCGCCGCTCCCGCCAAGCACTAAGCCGCCGCCCGAGCCGCCCTCCCCCTTTCCCGGAAGCTATCGCGGGCCCACGCGCCACACCAAACGCGGGTCTCCGGGCTCAACACCAAACCAACACATCCACACATGCTCCCCATCGCTCAAGCTACCGCTGCCGCCGGTGTCACCGGCAACATCGCCACCGGTCTCGCCGTTTTCGGCGCCGCCCTCGCCGTCGGTCTGATCGGCTTCCGCACCGTTGAGGCCGTCGGCCGCAACCCCCAGGCCCAGGGCAAGATCCTCCCCCTCGCCCTCGTGCTCGGCGCCTTCGCCGAAGGTCTCGGCATTCTCGCCATCTTCGTGCTCGGCGGCAACTAAGCCGACCCTCGCGATCTGATCGCCCCGGCCGGGGCGGGCCGCGCTCTTCCGAGCCGCCGCCGCCCCGGCCACTCCCCTTTTCCCTTCCCGCAGTTCGCCCACCCTCGCCCGCCGCTCCATGAACGCCTTCCTCGCCGCCGCCGCCGCCACCGGCTCCGACAACCTGCTCGTCCGCTTCGGCATCCAGCCCGGATACGTGGCCATGCAGTTCGTGAGCTTCGCGATCCTGGCCTTCGTGCTCTATCGCTTCGCGATCAAGCCGACGCTCTCCACCATGGACGAGCGCAACCGCCAGATCGAGGCCGGCCTCAAGAACGCC
>JAUVVA010000143.1 GCA_030604905.1 Verrucomicrobiota bacterium
GTGGTTGGCCTTCATCTTGCGGTAGAGCTCGTAGGCCCACTGATACTTCAGCGGGAGCAGATTAAAATACATGGTCTGCTGGCCGTTGATGACCTTTTTGCCGGCGAAGGCGGCCTCGGCTTTGTCCTGGTCGAGGTGGAAGGTCTTGGAACCGACGGTGAAGGTTTTCTGCATGGTGTGGAGGCGGAGCGAAGGGTGGGCTTGGGAGGAGGGTGGCGACGCCGAGGCGGCGGGGACGAAAAGGGGGTCGGCGAGAAGGGCCGCGCCGGCGGAAAAGGGAAGCGGGAAAAGCCGTGGTGCGAAGCGAAGCGGAGACGGAAACTACGAAGGGCGTGGGGCGTTGTTTTCGGGAGAGAAACCGGGCGGGGAAGCGGCGAGCAACCCCGAGTTGCCGCAACTTATTAACAGACCATTCACCACAACAGGTTGTGGTGACAGACCTGAAACGCCACTACGGATGGGAAGCGGCGCGAGCCTCGTCAAACCGATCCGGGCAAATCCCCGAAAAATTTCCTGCGGATTTTGGCTTGCCTCCGGGCCGGGGGAAGCGGGGAGAGGGAAAATCCCCATATGGCGGCGGCTAAACGGGGCGGGCAGACGGACTTGGAGACGGGAGACGAGGATCGAAGGCGTGGGGGCGCGCGGATGGTTTTGGTCCGGTGGCGCGAGGTCGAATCTTGTATTGAACGCGCCGGGCCACCACGTTCGCGGACATCTTATGCCGCTTATCCCGAAGCTCACCGAAAAGCTCCAGCGCCACCCCAAGCGCATCGTCTTCGCCGAGGGCGCCGATCCTCGCGTCCTCCAAGCCGCTCGCCAATGGGTCACGCGCCGCATGGGCGCCCCCATCCTGCTGGGCGACCGCGCGGCGATCAAAGACGCCGCCGCCAAACTCGACATCAACTTGCAAGGCATGCGCGTGATCGAGCCGGAGCGCAGCGAGGACTTCGGCACCTTTGTCGGGCAGCTCGAGCAGCTGCGCCGCATCAAGGGCATCAAGGCCACCGAGGCGGCCGAGGCGCTGAAGGACACCGGCTACTTCGGCACGATGATGGTGGCGACGGGCCAGGCGGACGCGCTGGTCTCGGGCAGCACGGTCTCGGCGGCGAGCGCGCTGCGGCCGATTTTCCAGATCATCCCGCGCCTGCCGGGCGTGAACCACGCCTCCTCGCTGATGGTGCTCGATTTCGACGAGAAGAAGGTGGGCTCCGAGGGCTCGCTCTTCCTCTCGGACTGCGGCGTCATCCCCGAGCCCACGGCCGAGCAACTGGCCGACATCGCGCTCTCGACCGCGCAGATCGCGCGTCACCTCACCAACGAGACCCCGCGCGTGGCGATGCTCAGCTACGCCTCGAAGAGCCAGTCGAACCACCCGGCGCTGGTGAAGGTGCGCCACGCGACCGAGCTGGCGCGCGCGAAGGCCAAGTCGCTCCTGCTGGAGATCGAGATCGACGGCGAGCTGCAAGTCGACGCCGCCCTCGACCTCGTGGTCGCGCAAAACAAGAAGGTGAACAGCTCCGTGGCCGGCCACGCCAACGTGCTCATCTTCCCCGACCTCAACTCGGGCAACATCGCCTTCAAGCTCGTGCAACTGCTCGCGGGCGCGAACAGCTTTGGCCAGATCCTCACCGGCCTGACCAAGCCCGCCGCCGAGATCTCGCGCGGCGCCTCCGCGCACGACGTCTTCGGCGCCGCCGCCATCGTGGCGGTGCAGGCGATCGACCGCCGCCTGCTCTACGGGACGGCCTGAGCCTCCCCCACCCCGCCCCGCACACGGGCCGAATTTTTCGCGAATTCGGTCCGTTTTCGTTTCTTCCGCCTCCGCTTCCCGCTCCTCGCTAACAAGTCCCTCTCCGCGCACCCGGCGCGCCGCGCTCGACCTGCGACCCTGGGCCTTTCGACCTTCGCCCCCTCCGCCTCCGCACCACATGCCTTCCCAGTCTCCAAACAGCGCCGCCTCCCCCTCCTCCACCCCCGCCGGCCAAGCCGCCGCCGCCTCGCCCGGCCCGGGCCAGGGCAGCGGGCATGAGAACCTCGGCACGCCCAATCCTTTCTCCCAACCCGCCCTTCCCCTGCTCACCTCCCCCACCAACACCGTCACCAAGCGCGTCTTCGTCGCCGCCACGCGCATGAACGACGGCAAGACCACCACCTGCCTCGGCCTCTACGGGGCGTTGCAGAGCCGCTTCCCGCGGGTGGGCTTCATCAAGCCGGTCGGCCAGCGCTTCGTCGACGTGCAGGGCAAAAAGATCGACGAGGACTCGGTGCTGCTCGACTCGATTTTCCAAGTGCACGTGCCGATCGAGAGCATGAGCCCGGTGGCGATCGACGGCACCTTCACCCGGCGCTTCCTCGAAGACCCGGAGTCGATGCTGCCCAGCCTCGAGGACCAGATCTGCCGCGCCTTCGACCGCGTGTCCTGGGAAAAGGATTTCACCATCATCGAGGGCACGGGGCACGCGGGCGTGGGCTCGGTGTTCGAGCTCTCCAACGCGCGGGTGGCGAAGCTGCTCAACGCCAAGGTGCTCCTCGTCTCGCCCGGTGGCATCGGCCGCCCGGTCGACGAGCTCGCGCTCAACAAGTCCCTCTTCGACCAGCACGGCGTGGAGGTGGTCGGCGCGATCCTCAACAAGGTCGAGATCGACAAGATGGACATGGTGCACAACTACGCCGGCCGCGGCCTCGCCCGCCTCGGCATCCCGCTGCTCGGCGTGCTCCCCGTGCAGCCGGCGCTGAGCGCGCCCAACCTCGCGCAGATCGCCGAGGAGATCGGCGGCAAGTGGCTCAACGGCCGCCGCGGCGGCGCCAAGCAGCGCGTGCAACGCGTGGTCGTCGGCGCGATGTCGGCCAAGGGCATCGTCGACTACCTGCAACCGGGCACGCTCATCATCACGCCCGGCGACCGCGACGACATCCTGCTCGCCGCCCTCGCCTCGGCGAAAATCTCCGGCGGCGCCTCGATCGCCGGCCTGATCGTGACCAACGAGATCAAGCCCCACCCCAAGCTCGCCGAGCTGCTCGCGATGACCGACATCCCGGTGATCTCGTCGAAGGACGAGAGCTACGAGGTGACGCGCCGCATCAACCACATGTCGGTGAAGACGCAGCCCGCCGACCACGACAAGTTCCCGATCATCAAGCAGCTCATCGCCGACCACGTCGATCTGACCAAGCTGATCGCCAGCGTATAGCAGGCCCGCGGCCTCCGTCCGACGAGCACGGAGCGACGCGGCGCCCGGGCGACCAAACCAAGGGCAGGCGCCCCATCCACCGGGAGGAAAACCCAGAGGTCGGGCGCCCGCACGCACTCGCCAGCTCTTTGCGCACTAGACACTTGCGGGAGCAGCCCGTGGGCGGGTCCGATGGAGCGTGCCTCAAAGTTCCTATCCCAGCGCCAAATTCATCCTCCGTGGGCAAGCCCTCGGCTTCTCCATCCTCATCGCGATGATCTGGGCGGCCGAGATCCTGCATGCGCCTTACCACCTCTTTGGCGACTCGCCGGAGTTCAAGTGGCTGCGTGTCTCGTTGCGAAGCGCGGTTCTCCTCGGGATCTGGCTGGCGGTGCACATCACCACCTCGCGCCTGCTGCGTCGCCTGCACGAGCTCGAGACCTTCCTGCGGATTTGCAGCTGGTGCCGTCGCGTCGGGAACAAGGGGGAATGGCTGAGCATGGAAGACTATTTCGGCGCGCGCTTCCAGACCGGCACCTCGCATGGCATCTGCCCGGAGTGCGCGCGCCAACAGCTCTCCAGCCTCCCCCGAGCCTGCCGCGCCTCTCCCCCCGGCCCGAGCCCCGAGTCGTAGCCCCGAAAGCGGCAGAGAAAGCGCGGGGAGGAGAAACGCCCCCTAAGCGCGGAAGGCGTAGATCTGGACGCTTTGCCAGGTGCCCTCGTCGTCGCCCCTTTCGAGGAAGGGCCGCGGCGACACCCGCTCGGCTTGCACGTGCACCCTAAACCCGGCGCCGCGCAGGACGCCGAGCAACTCCTCGAAGCGCGCCCCCGCGCGACCCGAGAGGTGGTAGTCCACGCAAACCCGCGCCACCCGCGCCAACAAGGCCGGATCGCCCAGAAGCGCGTCCTCCGCACCGGACGCGGTGAGCTTCAAAAGCGCGACGTCCCGTCCCTGCAAAAGGTCCCCGAGACCGATCGTCTCCACCTCGATCAGATGCGCCGCGGTGTCGCGCGGTGCGCCCTCCACCACACGGCCTCTCCCGTCCGGCATCGACACGAAGCGCACCGGCCCCGGACGATGCCAAAGCGCGCGCGGCACGCACTCGATGTCCGCCGCCTCGGCCGCGAGGTTTTTTTTCAACAGCTCCCGCTGCGCCGGATCCGGCTCAAGCGCCACGATCCGCGCCTTTGGATGCCGCCGCTTCCAGTTCGCGGCCGCCACTCCCGCACCCGCTCCGCAATCCACGATCAGCGGCGCCTCCTCCCGCGAGGAGAAGTCGTAGCGTCCCTCGACCCAGGCTCGCTGAAATTCATCCGCGAAGGCATCGCCACCGCCAAAGGCCCAGAGCCTCCCGGCGATCCGCACCTCGCCCGCCAGATTGGGAAAGTCCGCCCGCAACCGCTCGAGGATCGCCCGCACACCACGCCGCCGGCCGCCGGCCTTTTCCGCCCACCACCAGGCGATGCCCCGACCGAAACGGCGCAAAGCGCGCCGCAGCGGGCGATGCCGCACCTTGTAGTAGCGCCGGCAGAGCAGACGATCATCCGCGCGCGACACCTCGACCCGCGGCGGCGCGGGCCACGGATCAAAGTTCTCCGCCGCCGGCACCCCGTCGTTGGTGTCGCCGACCTGGGTCGTGTGCGTGCCCCGCTCATCGAAGCCGATGTTCGTGACCAGATTGGAGCGTGGATACACGCAAAGCATGTCCGCCTTCCAGTTGCTGAACATCCAGGGGAAGGCCCAGGAGTCGTAACGCCGCCCCGCGTAGCAGAGATCGTAGATCCGGCGCCAGTAACGCGCCTCCTCCTGCGATCCGTGCAGGCGCTCCAACCAGCCCGGCTCGCGCAGCCGCGGCCAGTCCTGCAGGTCGCGGTCCATGCGATGCCAGGCGCGCCTCCAGGTCGCCCACCCCCAGATGAACGCGTAGCGCGTGAATCCATGGCCGCTCCGGCTCCAGCGCTCCTGAGGCAGGAAATTGTCGCCCGACACGAGGCCGACGCGCGCGTCCTCCCGGTAGTGCTCCAGCATCGCCGCGCAGTAGGGGAAAAACGCCGCGCCCGGCAGGCAGTCCTCCTCCAGCACGATGCCTGCCTCGACGTGCTCGAAGAACCAGGTGATGCCGCCGCTGATCGCGAATTTGCAGCCGAGGTTCCGGTCGCGAAACAAGGTCTTCACCTCGCACTGCCAATCGACGCGCTCGATGATCGCCCGGCACTCCGCGCAGGCCCGCGCCTCCTCCGCGCGGCCCGCCCGCGGTCCGTCCACCGCCAAAAAAAGACGGGCCGGTCGCGCCGCGCGCACCGCCTCGAACACCCGCGCCAGCAAGTCCGGGCGATTGAAGGCGAGGAGAAGCACCGGGGGCGTGACGGCGTTGGCCGGGGCGCGGGAAGTCTGGGACATGGGGACGTGGTTAAACTCGTGGGCTCAGCGGACGGTGACCAGCTCGCGCCGCACCGGACGACGGGCGATGCGGTGCCAGAGCTCGGCGACGGCGACCAGCGCCACGAGCCCGAGCGGACGCGAGGAGTCGTTCACAATCCAGTTGAAAGTTTTCTTGGAGAAACGCGCGCCGCCGATCGCGAGGCCGCGCTTGCGGAGCTTGTGCATGATGCGCTCGTCGTTCACCGCGAAGACCGAGCCGCAGTTCGGACCCGAGTAATCCTGCTGCGAGGCGGCGTAGGCCTTGCGCGTCTCGATGGGGTTGTCCTCGAGACGGGTGGGAGGGAACTCGAACCCCGCCTCAAGCACGACCTTGCCGGTCGCGCCGCTAAACACCGTGCGACGATACTCCGGGCGGGCCTCCTCGGCCCGGATCTCCCGGACCTCGCGCGCATCCAGATCGTAGTAGGTGATCCGCCGCACGAAGTCGAAGATGCTGCCGCCACGATCCCGTCCGCGACCCGCGTTCATCGCCACCGCTCCGCCGATCGTCGCCGGGACCGAGGCGAGGTAGTAGAAAGAATCGAGCGACTCGCGGTGGCAGAAGCGCAGCACCTCCATGATCCCGGTCGAGCCGGAGGCCCAGACCAAGCCGTCCGCCCGGCGCTCCAGGCACCGCGGCAGCGCGTTGCGCACCACCAAGCTGTCGATCCGACGACGGGCGAGCAACAGGTTGGAGCCGTTGCCGACGAGCACCATGCGCCCGCCCCGACGCTCCCTCCAATCGGCGAGCGAGGGCAACTGCGCCACATCGCGCAGCTCCGCGTAGGCCGAGAAGACGTGAGCGGTGCGGTAGAGCGATATCCGGTCGCTCGCGTGGTCGCTGGTGATCGACAGGTCCATGGCGAGCTAGGTGCGCGGACCGGCCGCCTCGACCTGCGCGCGGAGAAAGGCCACCGAAGCTTCCCGCAGTGGCGCGAACCTCGACTCCACGGCCGCGAAATCCACGGGAGCCACCGCCTCCGGCGAGGCGGCCAGGGAGGCCACATCGGGAAAGAGGCGATGACCGAGACCGCCCAGCTCGAGCAGGCTGGCGACCTTCACCCGTTTCCACGGATTGGCGTAGACGGAGAACGGCACGCGGAAATGCATCGCGAAGGCCGCCCCGTGAAAATAGTCCGTCACGATGTAGCGCGCATGGCGCATGACCCGCATCCACTCCAGCGGCCCGATGTCGAGCACGCTGCGATCGGCGGCGCGATTGCGCGCGCCCACCGAGACGAGGCGGAGACCGAGCTTGTCCGCCAGCGCCCGGATTTCCTTCGTCTGCCTTCGATCCAGCACCCCGTAGAGCGCGAGGTAATCACCCTCGACCAGCGCCTGCGCGCTCTCCGCGGAGAAGTCCCACAAGAAAGTGGGATCGAGCACCTCGGCCGGCCGCTCGAACCCGAGCGCCGCCACCATGTCGGCCGTATGGCGGTCCCGCACGCTGCGCGCGTGAAATCGCGCCAGCAGGGGCCGGGCCACGTCGGCCACCTCGCGCAGATCCGTGCGGGTGGAGGAGCTCGCGGCGTAGGAGACGAGCCGCGTCCGCGACGGATCGGCGAAGTCCAGGTAGAAAGCGGGGTCGAGCGGACGCAGCGGAGGCTCGACCTTCCACACCTCGTCGCTGCCCACCACCAGCAAATCATGCCGCCCGGACAAGCTTCTCAGATCCTCCGATTTCGGAAGCGCCGGACCGCTCAGCCGAAGGCGGCGCTTCACGAACAGATAAAAGCGGAGGACGCGACCGATGTTGCGCCAGGAATGGCCGGGCCCGCGAAACAGATCCTTCTTGTAGAACTCGAACACGGCCGGCGGCGCGTAGTTGAGCACCTCCACCTCGTGTCCAGCGGCCGAGAGATGACGAAACAGCGCGTAGCACTGCAAAGTCGCTCCGAAATTGGCCGTGGTGTGAAAGGTGAGGATGCCAATGCGCATGGCTGGGGAGGGCATAACTAGCGCGCGGCCGAAAACGCGGGCAATGCACGATTTTCACCGCCCGCGGGAAAGGCCTCGCACCAAGCGCCTCCGAAAGGGGACGCGCCGGCTCACCAATCGTCGGAATCGGCATAGCCGAATTCGCGCAACAAGGGCCCGGCCTCCCGCTTCACGAGCGCCCTTTCTTCCGCCGTGAGCGCCTTCCACCGGCCGCGCCCGTCGAAAAGAGGCTGGGAAACCTGCCAGCGCCGATAGGCGACATGATTGACCTCGCTTGAATCCGGGGGTCGCTGCTCCTCCCGCACCAGCGCGAACTTGCTGCGAAAGTCCCTCGGATCCCGGGAGAGCTCCTCCCCGAGGAAAGCGAAAATCCGCCGCGTCTCCTCCTCAAAACGGGTCACCAGGTCTTCGTAACGCACCAGCATGACGCGCGGGTCGTCCCACCACCGTTTCCCGAGCCGGTTGTCCTGGACCCAGCGCCGGGCGCCATAGCAGATATCGCCGGTGCGCTTGGCGATCGAGGCCGCGACGTCCCGGCCGTCGCGTAGCAGAAGCAGGACCCGTGCTTTTGGCCTCCTCGCGAAGATCCGCTCAAGGTGCCGGATGTGGGCGGGAGTTTTCTCCACCCAACGCCGGGCTCCGCTTCGATACGCCTCCATGTCGAAAGAGCGAATCCGGCGCCAAGGCCCGTCGACGAAACAGTAGGTCTCGTTCAAGATCGGGTGGATGTGGGGATGCGCCCCGATTATCCTGAGCAGCAACGTGGTGCCGCTATGTCCGCAACCCACGATGAAAACCGGCCTCTCCACCAGACGCCGGAACCGGGGGTTGACCAAGTATCGGAGGTGATACGCCAGCTTGCCGAGTCCTCTCGGCCGGGAATCAAATGCCATTTCGTTTACGCGTGTTGTTGGGTTGGTGTTGAGATAACCGCTCCTCGGACGAAGGAGTCAGTGTGACACGCACCCCGGCCTACGAAGCCAAGAGATGCGTCCCGTTGAGAGAGGCAGTCTCGACAAAATCCAGGCCCGGTTCAACCGGCAAAATCCGGCCGCACAGGAATGTAACGCGCGGCAAAACGCCGGGCAAAACGCGCCGCGGCGCGGGCGACCTCCGGCCGCTTCCGCATCGGGCGCTTCGCGGGCAAAACCCGCTCCGGCTCTACTTCGCGGCCAGGAGCTCCGCCGGGCTCACGGTGGCGGTGCCCATCTTCGAGACGACCACTCCCGCGGCGAGATTGGCTAGGCGCGCGGCCTCGACCGGGCTCGCGCCGCAGGCCAGGGCCGCGGTGAGAAACGCGATCACGGTGTCGCCCGCGCCCGACACGTCGAAGACCTCGCGCGCCTCCGTCGGCAAAATCTGGTCCACCCGGCCGCCGCTCGAGACCGCCATGCCGTCGGCGCCGA
>JAUVVA010000128.1 GCA_030604905.1 Verrucomicrobiota bacterium
CCCGCCGGGGCCGGTGGCGGAGGATCCGTGCATGGCGAGGCGGCGGCGGGCGCGGGCTTCAAAGCACGGCGGCGGCGCGCTTCTTCATGGTGAGCTCGAGAGCGTTGGCGGCGTCGGTGATGTTGTGGCGGGCCTGCTCGAGGCGGACGTTGAGCACGTTGAAGGGCAGGAGCGCGGTGATGGAGATGAGCAGACCGGCCGCCACGGCGATGAGGGCCTCGCCCACGCCGCCGGTGATCGCGCCGGCGTTGGCCGAGATGTCGCCTTCGCCGAGGGCGCCGAAGGTGTTCATCATGCCGAGCACCGTGCCGAGCAGACCGAGGAGCGGGGCCAGCGTGATGCAGGTGTCGAGCACCGCGATGCCGCGCTGGTAGCGCGTGAGCTCCTGGTTGGCCGCGCGCGTGAAGGCGTTGGTCAGGGAGTGCTCACGGTGCGTCAGCGCGTAGACCAGGATGCGGGCGACGTAGTCGGTCGATTTGTCGCCGAGGCCCACGGCGGCGTCGATGTCGCCTTGCTCCACTTTTTCGAGGATCTGTTCGACGCGCTCGGGTTGGCGGCGGGAGTTCTCGCCGAGCAGGAAGATGCAGCGTTCGACGACCGCGGTGACCGCCACGAAAGAGGTAAGGAGGATCGGCCACATGATCCAGCCGCCGTGGACGAAGAGTTCCATCGGGGTCTGGCCCATGACGAAGGCGAGGGGGAGCGGGAGGTGCATAGCGTGGTGTGAGAGACGAGTGGTGGGAAATCGTCTCGGCGCATTGCAGGCTCCGTGCCTGCCGCGCGGCTGCCTGCCGGCGGGGACGGGAATACACCAAAGGGCGGAGGCGTTTTTCTGGTGCTTTTGGCGGGTGCACCGGCTCCGGCCGCCCCGGGCGGGAGCCTCAGGCGGCGTTATCCGCGGTGACTTGGCAGAGGATGCCGTAGAGCTGGGCGACCTCGTTTTCGAGGCGGCGGAGCTCACGCTGGACCTCGGAGGTCTCGCGCTCGACGGCCATGAATCCGATCAGACGGCCGGCCCGATTACGCAAGGGGCTCAGGGAGATGGAGACCATGTAGGGCTCGCCCGTCTTGCGGTAGTTGACGAGCTCGACGGTGATGGGAAGGCGTTCGCGGATGGCGTGGCGCAGGAGCGAAACCGTTTCGGGATCGGTGTCGGGGCCTTGGAGGAGGGCGCCCGGCTTGCGGCCAATCATCTCGTCGAGGGTGTAGCCGCAGAGCCGGGTGAAGGCGGGGTTGAGCCAGGTTACCCGACCTTGCGTATCGGTGAGGACGACCGCATCGCAAAGCTGTTCCGCGACCGGCGCGAGAGAGCGGGGCGTTTTCATGGCACGTGGGGTTAGAACGGGGTGGGCCGTGCGATGTTCAATGTAGCGAGTCCGTAGTCCGGGTCAGGCATTTTCGGGTGGAACTTACCGAGAGGCTGGCAAGTTAGAAGCAGTTGTGATGCCGAACCAGGGGGAGGATGGGCAGTGTCCGCAGTTTACGCAAAGCCGGGGGTGAGGCGCTGCGTAGCGGCGGGGGCCGGAGGCGGGATCCACAGGAGCCGCGTGGCCGGAATCAGGAGGCGAACGCGGCTTGTGAAGTGGCGGCGCAGCGGGAGGCTTCCGCCTGCAAAATCGACTCGAGCTTGGAGAGGGCGAAGGGCTTTTGGAGGATCGCGGCGACCCTGGGGTGGCCGGCAAACTCGTCCAGATTTTCGCGGCCGGAGAGGACGACGAAGCGGGTCTGGCAATTGCGCCAATGCGCGTAGCTGTGGAGCAGGTCCTCGCCGCTGAGCCGCGGCATGTTGAGATCGAGGAGGACGAGGTCGAAGTCGTGCGAGTGGTCCGCGAGGAGCGCGACGGCGTGGAGGGCATCGCTCACCGCGAGGACGTCGTGACCCTTGGAGTGAAGGAAGGAATAGAGGATTGCGCGATAGTCCCGGTCGTCGTCGGTGATGAGGATTTTCATGAGAGTGTCAGGTGGCGGCTAGGGGACGTTAGAGCCAGATTCGCGCCGATCTGGGGGGAAACCTTCATGGTCGAAAACGAAAAAGGCGGCGTGGGCTTTCTCTTTATGAGGAGTTTACGTGGCAGTGCGGCAGCCTTGGCGGAGGGGCGCTCAAGGGTGACGGAGGAGGCCCGAATGGGCGGCAGCCGCGCCGCTTGGCATGCCCGAGGAAGCCGAGGGTTCCCGGGGGCGCCGGACTCGGGCCGTGCGACTGCTCGGAGCTGCACCAAACGGTCGACTCGCCGGCACGTTTCACACGAGGCGAACGGCTCCCCCGCCTTCCCGCGCCTCTCGTGCCAACCAAGCGGGCTAGCGGGCGGTGCCGATGAGTCGGTGGACGGCAAGGGCGCCGCGATTTTTGAGCTCGAGCTCGCCGCAGGGGGCGAAAGCAAAGCTGTCGTCGCCGAGCAGATCGCGGGTGGCGGCGGAGACGCGAATCTCGCCGGGGGCGCCGTGGGACTCGAGGCGGCTGGCGATGTTGACCGTGTCGCCCCAGAGGTCGTAGGCGAATTTTTGGGTGCCGATGACGCCGGCCACGAGCGGGCCGCTGTGCAGGCCGATGCGGATGCGCCAGTCGAGGGCGTGGCGGCGGTTGAAGCCGGCGACGAGGTCGAGGAGGCGAAGCGCGAGGCGGGCGCAGCGCGCGGCGTGGTCGGGATCGGGGAGGGGCACGCCGCCGGCGACCATGTAGGCGTCGCCGATGGTCTTGATTTTTTCGAGGCCGAGGGCGGAGGCGGCGAGGTCGAAGTCGGTGAAGAGGTCGTTGAGGCGCGCGACGAGTTCGGCGGGGGGGAGCTGGGCGGCGGTGCGGGTGAAGCCGACGATGTCGGCAAAGAGCACGGTGGCGGCCGGGATGTGGTCGACGATGTGTTCCTCGCCGCGCTTGAGGCGCTCGCCGATGGCGGCGGGGAGGACGTTGAGGAGGAGGGCGTCGGATTTGGCGCGCTCGGTCTCGATCTCGGCGAGGTAGGCGCGCTCGCGGTCGCGAAAGCGTTTCTTCTGCAAGCCGGCGCCGATGCGGGCGCGGAGCAAGGTGGGGTTGAAAGGCTTGGGGAGGAAATCCTCCGCGCCGTGCTCGATGCAGCGGACGACGGCGGCGAGCTCGTCGAGCGCGGAGATCATGATGACGGGGATGTCGCGCAGATCGGGGTCGCGCTTCAGGGCAACGAGGGTGGAGAAGCCGTCGAGCACGGGCATCATCTGGTCGAGGAGCACGAGGTCGAAGGGCTCGGCGCGGAGGCGGGCGAGGGCGGCGGCGCCGTCCTCGGCGGTGGCGGTCGTGTGGCCTTGGCGGGCGAGCTGGCGGGCGAGGAGCTCGCGGTTGGCGGCTTGGTCGTCGACGACGAGGATGTGCCCGGTGATGGCGGCGGCGCGCCCGGCGATCTCCTCGGAGGCGGAGTCGGCGCGCAGCGCGGCCACGGAAGCGGGGGAGTCGCCGCCTGCGGCGGAATGCCCTCTAGCCGACGCAGTCGGCTGGTCTGACATGCCCAATGACCAATGCCCAATGGGTGGGGGTGGGGTGGGTGGGGGCTCGGCGCTCTTGGGGGCGGGGCTGGCGACGGGGACGGGGGCGGCGGTGGCGGAGCCGCGGTCGACGATGTCGCCGGCGAGGGTGAGGCGCTCGTCGGTGAGGTTTTCGTTGATGAGGTTGAGCAGCGTCTTCGCGGCCTGGCGGATCTTGGTGAGATCGGCGGAGAGGTCCTCGGCGGAGAGGGCGGAGGAGCGCAAGGCGGCTTCCTGGGTCTCCTCGAGGAGGAGTTCGCTGTAGCCGAGGATCTGGTTGATGGGCGTGCGCAGATCGTGCCGCAGGTGAGCGAGGGGAGCGCGGGAACTCGGGGCGGCGTCGGGCATGGAGGCTGGGGAGGACGCAGGGATGACAAAGAAGCGGTCGCGGGGGAAGGGCGGATGCGACTTGCGCGGGAGCTTGCCGCGCGGTGGCGTCGGAGGATGAACAACGACACGAACACGCGGGCGACGGTGCGGGTGGAGGCGGCGGAGGGCGCGAAGCACGCGGTCGCGTGGGTGAGCGGGCGGCTCGACGCGGCCGGCGTGGCGGCGATCGAGGGCGCGATGGCGCGCGCGGCCGAGGCGGCGCCGGGCGGGCGGCTGGTGCTCGATCTGGCGGGCGTGCCTTATCTGGCCTCGGTGGGGCTGCGCCTGCTCATGCTCGTGGCGCGCACCGTCGAAAAGCGCGGTGGGCGGCTGGTGGTCGCAAACCCGACGGACGAGGTGGCGCTGGTGCTGGCCGTGGCGGGCTTGGAGAAACCGCTGCGCGTGTGCTCGGGCGACGCGGCGGTGGCGAAGGCCCTGGCCTAGGCGCGGCCTCCCAGGGGGCAAACGACCCTACGCGGGGGTGCCGGGGCCGGCGAACTTCTCGATCTTGGGAAGGAGGCGGTCGAGCTCGATGGGCTTGGTGTCGTAGTCGTCGCAACCGGCGGCGAGGGCTTGCTCGCGGTCGCCGGCCATGGCGTGGGCGGTGAGGGCGATCACCGGGATGTGGCGCGTGGTATCCGAAGCCTTGATACGGCGCGTGGCCTCCCAGCCGTCGATCACCGGCAGGCTCATGTCCATGAGGATGAGCGCGGGCGCCTCGCTCTGCGCGAGGTCCACGCCCTGCTGGCCGTCGACCGCGATCACGATCTGGTAGCCGCGCCGCGTGAGGCGGCGGGAGAGCATGTCGCGGTTCATCTCGTTGTCTTCGACGAGGAGGATTTTGGGCATGAGGCTAGGGGCTAGGAGCTAGTGGCTAGAGTCTAGGACTCGGCGGCGAGGGCGGAGTCGAGGTCGGGGACGCGGTGGAGCCCGGTGTGGAGGCCGGCGTTCTGGGAAAGGTTGCGCAGGGCGGGCGTGAGGCCGGCGAGGAGAAGGCGGCCGCCGTGTTTGCGCTGCTCCTTCTCGGCCTGGAGGAGGACGCGGAAGCCGGAGCTGGTCACGTAATCGAGGGCGGAACAGTCGAGGGCGACGGAGGCGGGGCCGGCGGAGAGGCGGGGGAGGAGCTCGGCGCGGAGCTGCTCGGAGCCGGCGTTGTCAAGCTTGCCGGCGAGGGTGAGGACGGTCCTGGAGCCGCGGGTGGAGGGCGTGATTTGCATGGTAGGGCTGGTTTGGAGCGGGCGGCGGGAGGAAGGCGAGCGCGGGCGGGGTTACGTTTGGGTGACGGCGGCGGGTTTGGCGAGGGCTTGTTGCGCGAGACCGAGCTGGCGGAGCAGCCAGACGGCGCGCTCGAAGAGGCTGGTGGCGTAGAAGAGGTCGGACTTGCGGGCGTGGTCGAGGGTGGTCTCGGAAGCGAGGAGCTGGCGGCGGAGGCGCTCCATGAGGTCGCCGCGGTCGGCGGTGAGGCGGAGGAGGAGGGCGAGGTCCTCGGGGTCGGAGAGGCGGGCGGCGTCGATCGCGGTCAGGAGAAGGGTGTCGAGGCTCTCGAGCAGCGACTCAAGGAGCGGGGCCGAGGCGGCGCCGGGGTTGCGGAGGCGGGCGAGGGCGGCGGTGAAATCGTGGACGGTGTCGGTGAGGGAGACAACGAGGGCGTGGCGTTGCTCTAGGGCGAGAAGGCGGGCGGAGGCCTGGGCGTCGGGCGATTGCTCGACGATCTCGCGGAGGAAGCCCTGGATCTCGAGGGCGATCGCCTGGGCGGCACGGTGGCGCACGGCGGGCGGCACCGCGGCGGGGGCGTCCTGGCGGAGGGTGTCGAGCTGGGCGGGGAGCTGGGCGAGGAGCGCGACCTGCTCCTTGTCGGCGAGCTCGAGGGCGGAGTCGGGGTCGGCGAGGGCCTCGTTGGAGATGAAACGCGGGCGGGAGAGGTCCTGCTCGTCGGTGGGCGGGCAAAGGCGGGCGAGCCAGACGGCGGCGGGGCGCGAGCCGACCAAGGCGGCGAGGACCGCGGTGGACTGGAGAAAGAGGAAGGCGTAGGCGAGGCGGACCGGCGAGTCGGGCGAGGGGGCGAGCGTGGCGGAAAGCGAGAGGACCAAGGGCGCGCCGCTGTAGTGCTCCACATAATACAGGGTGCAGAGCACGAGGCCGGAGACACCGTTGATCAGGGCTTGGTAGAGGGCGATCTGGCGGGGCACGCCGCGGAGGTTGGAGGAGAGGAGGAAGATGGAGAGGCCGACGCCTGCGCCCGTGCCGAACATCATCATGGCGGCCTGGTCGAGGGAGAGGAGGCCGCCGTGGGCGAGGGCGATGGCGATGACGGCGATGGCCGACGAGGACTGGACGAGGACGCGGAGGAGGGCGCCGGCGACGAAGGTGGCGAGGGCGGAGCCCTGGATGAAGGCGGCGAGATCGCGGAATCCCTCCTGCGAGGGAAGGGGCGCGAAGGCCTCCTTCATGAGCTGGAGACCGAAGAAGAGGAGGCCGACGTGGAAGAGCGCGGAGAGGGCGGGGCGGAGGCGGGAGGGGCCGAGGTCGAAGGCGAGGGCGAGGCCGGCGACGCCGAGGAGGTAGAGGAAGGCGAGGTGGGCGTTGAGCGAGGCGAAGAAGACGAGCGGGACGGTGCCGAGATTGGCCCAGGCGACGATGGGGAGCGCGTGGGCGACGGACATGAGGCCGCCGGAGACCAGGCTGGTGAGGATGAAGGCGACGGCGGTGGAGCTCTGGGTGACGGCCCCGAAGAGAAAGCCGCCGGTGCCGGCGAGCAGGGGACGGCGCGACCAGGCGGCGAGCTGGCGGCGGAGGCGGCGGCTGGTGAGGCCCTGAAGGTGCGTGCGGATGCCCGAGACGCCGTGGAAGAAGAGGGCGAGGCCGGCGAGGAAGAGGGCGAGGAGCTGGGCCACGGCGGTGGAATGACCAATGACGAATGCCTAATGACGAATGGGCTTCGCGGCGTGGCGCGCGAATCAGGCGGTAAGGCGGGTGGCGCGGAAGCAGAGCCAGAGGGAGGCGAGGACGGCGAGGGAGGCGACGATCCAGGTGATGCGGCGGAGGGCTTCGTAGCGGGCGGTGGCGCGTTCGGTGAGCGAGCGCAGCTCGGCGGTGGTGAGCTGCTCGAAGGTGGCGGCGAGGGCGTCGAGCTGGTCGCTCAGGGCGCGGTCGAGGCCGCGGACGGAGGCGTCGATGCGGAAGGCGGCCTCGGGGTCGGCGGAGAAATCGTGGGCGGCGAGGGCGGCACGGTAGGTCTCGCCGAGGCGGGCATGCTCGGCGGCGAGGGCCTCGACCGAGGCGACGGAGAGGGCGGGCGCGTCGGCGGGCGGGGCGATCTCGGGGAGCCGACGGACGAGGCGCGCGAGCTCGGCGGCCACGAGGGCCTCCTCGGCCTCGAAGCGGGCGCGGTAGTCGGCGAGATCGGCGGGGGAGCGGCCGCGCAGGAGGATGTTTTTCCACTCCTGCACCTGGGTCTTGAAGGAGGCGCGTGCGCGCACGGCGAGCAGGAGCGCGTCTTCCGTGGCGTCGAGGCGGGCGAGGTCGGCGGCGGTCTTTTCGTTGGTGTGGTGGAGGGCGAAGAGGCCGGTGGCGCCGAGGAGGAGCACGAGCAGCGAGACGAAGGCGGCGACCGGGAGGAGGCTGGGACGCGCGGGGCTCATGGTCGGGCGGGAGGGGATGGGAGGAATGGGAGGGATGGGACCTAGGGGACCTATGCCTCCGCGGCCTTACATGCCCATCACGGGGGTGGCGGTGCGGAGGACGCGGGCGAGGGTGTCGATCGCGGCGGCGACCTCGCGGCCCACCAGATCCATGCGGGCGAGGGTGGCGATGCGCTCGCTGCGGGCGTGGTAGCGGGCGTCGTCGAAGATGCGGGCGAGGAGGTGGCTGGCGGTGAGCAGACTGATGAGGATGGCGTCACGGGGGTCCGGGAGCTCGTCGCCGAGGATGAGGGCGGAGAGGCGGGTGCGCACTTCGACGCGTTCCTGGTTGTCGACGGTGGGATAGCGGCGGACGCCGAAGACCCAGAGAAACTTCTTCTCCTGCTGGGCGAGGATGCGGCGGGCGACGAGGCGCTCGAGGGCGGCGCGCTCGAGGGTGCTGCGCTCGGAGGCGAAAACGCCGAGCCAGTGCGAGACGGACTGGGGGGCGGGAGCGGTGGCGATCTGGCCAAGGGCGCGGTCGAGGAGAGGATCGCCGGTGGGGGCGCGGTCGAGGACGACGAGTTGCTGCGGGTCGGTGTCGATGCGGTTGGCGAGGGCGAGGTCGGCAAGGAGGGCGCCGGCAAGGGCGTAATCCAAGCCCATGACAGGCATGGGGCGGAGGGCGCCGGTGGTGTCGTCGAGGGCGAGGAGAAGGATCTCCTCGACAAAGGAGAGCGGGGAGTGGGGGTGGGCGGAGGGAGTGGCGGGCGTGGTCATCGGCGGCGGGGGAGGTGGAGAAGAGCGACGGAAGGACAGAGCAGGGCGGAGCGACGGAGGACGGAGCGACGGAAGGGCGGGGAGGCAGGAGGCCGAGCTGGGGCTCGGCGTTCCCGGGGGTCAGAGGGCGGCGGCGACGTCGGGGCGGATGTCGAGGACGGTGAGGAAGCCGGAGAGCTCGAAGACCTCGCGGATGGGGGCGGGGAGGGCGACAAAGGTGGCGCGGCCGCCGGCGGTTTTGCTCTTTTTGGCGGCGGTGAGGAAGACGCGGAGGCCGGCGGAGCTCACGTAGGCGAGGGCGGAGAGGTCGAGGACGAGCACCTTGGAGCCGGCGGCGAGGACGGCGTCGATCTCCTTTTCGAGGGCGGGGCTGGCCAGGCCGTCGAGACGGCCGGAGAGGGCGAGGACGGTGGCGGTGGCGTGCTGGGTTTTGGTGATTTCCATGGTGAGAGGGCGAAATGGCGGAGCCGGGAAAGGGGGAGGGGAAGAGCGCGGGGCGGGCAATCAGGAAGCGGGCGGCGTGCCGAGGGCGCGTTCGAGGACGAGGATGTTGTGCGGGCCACGGCGTTCGTAGGCGGCGTGGGTCATGAGCTTCTTGACGAGGTGCACGCCGAGGCCGCCGATGGGACGGTCTTCGAGGGGGGCGGAGGTGTCGACCTCGGCGCGGGCGAGGGGATCGTAGGCGGGGGCGTCGTCGGTAAGGGTGAGGCGGATACGGCCCGGGGCGGGGGCGCTGAACTCGACGGTGAAGGAGCGGGAGCCGGGGGCCTGGTCGCGGTGGCCGTGGTGGATGATGTTGGTGATGGTCTCCTCGAGGGCGAGCTGGAGCGCCATGAGGTCGGGCATGGGCGGATCGAGCGGCTCGGCCCAGGCCTCGAGGGCCGCCGCGGCGCGCGGGATCTCGGCAAGGTCGTTGGCGAGGGTGAGCGTGTGCGGCGGCGGGAGGGACATAGCGGGGGCGGTGGCTGAGGTGGCTGGGATGGAGGCTAGGGGATGGGAAGAATGGGAGGAATGGGAATGATGGGAATGGTGAGGTGGGTGACGATTGGGTGGCGCGGACGCTAGACGTAGAGCTCCTGGAGGAGGGCGGCGGCGGGCTCGTCGAGCTGCTCGCGGCGGCGCACCTCGTCGAAGCGGTCGAGGAGGTCCTCGGCGCGGAGGCGCTTTTTCTCGGCGCCCTGGATGTCGTGGAGCACGCGGCCGCGGTGCATCATGATGATGCGGTCGCCGAGGCTCACGGCCTGCTGCATCGAGTGCGTGACCATGAGGGTGGTGAGTCTCTCGCGGCGGATGATCTCGTCGCTGAGCGTGATGACCTGGTCGGCGCTCTTGGGGTCGAGGGCGGCGGTGTGTTCGTCGAGGAGGAGGAGGCTGGGGCGCAGCCAGGTGGCCATGAGGAGCGTGAGGGCTTGGCGCTGGCCGCCGGAGAGGGAGCCGATGGCGTTGTCGAGCCGGCCTTCGAGGCCCATGCGAAGGGTGGACACGCGGGCACGGAGGTCGTCCATGAGGTCGCGGGAGAGGGCCCAGGTGAGGCCGCGGGCGCGGCCGCGGCGGGCGGCCATGGCGAAGTTTTCCGCGATGCTCATGTTGGGCGCGGTGCCGCCGAGGGGGTTTTGGAAAACGC
>JAUVVA010000228.1 GCA_030604905.1 Verrucomicrobiota bacterium
CCGGCGCCGACCCCGTCGCCGAGGCCTTGGACAACCTCAAGACCTGCCCGCTCCTCTCCACGCCCGAGTTTGCCCGCAAGGCCGACCGCCTGCTGGTCAACATCGTGGGCGGCACCGACCTCAGCCTCGCCAAGGTCAACGAGATCATGGCCGCGGTGAACGACCAATTCGGCAAGGACGCCCACGTGATCATGGGCGCCGTGATCGACGAAAACTGCCAGGGCCGCGTCGAGCTGATGGTGCTCGGCACGAGCGATATCAGCTCGCGCGTCTTTGCGCCGCGCCGAGGCGCGCCCGCCGGGGCGCGCGGCCGCGGCGCCACCGCCGCGCCCTTCGCGCACGCGCAAGCGGCGGGCCACGCTGCCGATCCCATCTTGGCCGTCACCGCGTCGGAGACCGGCACCGCGCCCGGTGCCGACGGGGAGCTCGATCTCGGTGCGGCCGTCGCGCCGGCGAAGTCGGCCGCCCGCAAGGGCAAGGGCGCGGCCTCCGCGCTCGCCGCCGATCAGGTGGAGCTAAGCTTTGGCGAGCACGAGACCCGTGGCACCTTTGAAAAGAGCGACCGCAACCTCTTCGAAGGCCAGGATCTCGACGTGCCCACCTACCTGCGCCAGGGCCTGAAGCTGCACCTCTGACCCGCATGTTTCACACGAATCGGGTCGGCCCGCGCCGATCTACGGGGCCAAAGCGACGGGGCCTCGCGCGACGTGCCGCCAGAGCACGCCTTTGCTCGGCCGCGCCGTTTTCGCCCTCGTAGCTCGACGCGTTCCTCTGCCTCTCGTGTAAAACATGCGGGTTGACGCGGGTGGCGCGCTTCGCTCCCCGACGCGCCGGTCAGTTGGCTTTGAGCCGCTCGGCGAGGTGGGCGGCGAGGCCGGCGGGGGCGCCGGCGACGAGGGCGGCGCGGAAGGATTTGGCGGCTTCCTCGGCTTGACCGGCGGCTTCGAGGCGGCGGCCGGCAACGAAGTGTTCGTAGGCGCCGGCCAGGTCGTCCACGGCGGGAGACGAGTGGGTGGGGAAGAAGGGCAGGCGAATCTCCACGCGGCGGAGCACGCGGGCCAGCGCGATGGCCTGCTCGTGCTCACCGGCGGCGTCGGCGGCAAGGACAAGGCGGCGCAGGTAGGGTTCGGGAAACTCGGTCTCGGAGCGCGGCGCGAGCTTTGGGATGCCGGTGATGGCCGGGAGGTGGCGCTCGAGCCAGGCGCCGCGGAGGCGCTGGAGGGCGACGAGGCTGTCGGACTGGTTGCTGTGGTGGATGATGTGTCCCTGGCCGGAGAGGTGGCGGAGCGCGAGCTCGGTGTCGCCGGCCTGGAGCGCGAGGGTGGCGGCGCGCAGTTGGTCGAGCGCCGTGATGACCTGCGAGCGGGCGTTGGCGGCTTGGTTCCACCCAAAGCTTTCGTTGAGGGAGAAGAGGCGCGCCTGGACTTCCCCGAGGTTGTTGAGGGAGAGCGTTTCCAGAATGACGCGGTCCTCGCCATCGCCGACTGAGATCGAGGCGGAGAGATCGCGGACGCGGGCGCGGATGGCGGAGCGATCCACGCCGACGGGACGGGAGTAGCCGGCGTTGATCGAGGACTCGGCGTTGCGGATCGCTTGGCGATCACCGTCCTGCGCGGCCATCAGCAGGTTTTGCCAGTTGTTGAGGAAGTTTTGCTGGCGGTTGAGAAGCTGGTGATTGCGGGACTGGCGGGGGCTGCGCTGCTCGTTGATCTCTTGCTGGAGGTCCTCGAGCTGGTTGATGAGCGGATCGAGCTCGTCGGCCCGCTGGGCGGCGAGGGCGGTGCGGGAGATGGCGGCGAAGCGCTCCTCGAGGGCGGCCTGGCGGGCGCGGTCGGCGGCGGCGAGCTCGGCTTCGAGGGCGGTGCCGAGGCCGGCGACGAGGGCCTTGGCCTCCTCGGATTTGAGGTTGTTGGCGACGGAGCGCAGGCGGTTGCGGGCGTCTTGGGCGGAGAGAGAGCGGAAGGTGGTGGCGAAGTCGTCGAACTGGCCGTCGAGGGCGGTCCAGTCGAAGCGGTGGGGGACCTCGGTGCCGGCGTTTATGGCGGCGAGGCGCTCGTCGATGGTGGCGCGAAGTTTGGCGAGGGCCTGCGCGTAGTCGGCAGTGGCAGGAGCGGCGGGGGCGGCAGCCGGGGCGGTGGGCGTGGGGGCGCTCATCGCGAGCGAGGCCGGCGGCAGCGCGACCAGGGCGGCGAGGGCGGAGAGGAGGGGGACGAGGGGGCGACGGAGGGAGGGCTGCATAGGTGATCGGGACCCGATGGCTATGGGAGCGTAAGCGTCTTGGCGAGAGGATGTTGTTAAGTGAATGGGTCTTTCCAAAGAAGAACACGCCCGGCTGGGGGGGGGCGGGCGGGTTTTGGCCGAGCGGGGGCTCGGCGTTCCCGGGGGGCAGCCGGAAAGTGTCACCCAATGGGTGACACTTTCCCGACGGCGCGAGGCGCGGGGGGAGGGGTAGATGGTCGAAGTCGGCGCGGGGAGCGGGCTTTTGCCCCGCGCCGAATCATCAGCGCTTCTTGTTCAGCGCGGCGCTGAACCAGTCGTTGTTGAGCGACTGGGCTGGGCGGTTGAATGCCGAGCTGGGGCTCGGCGCTCCCGGGCGCGAGCCGCCAGGGGAACGCGGGCCCGGGGACGAGGGCGTCCCCGCTCCTTTGGCGCCGATCTGCGGGTTGCTCCGCATGCTGAGCGCGATGCGCTGGCGCGGCAGATCCACGTCGGTCACGGTGACGCGCACCTTCTGGCCGGGCTTCACGACCTCGGCCGGGTCTTTCACGAAGCTGTCGGCGAGCTGGCTCACGTGCACGAGGCCGTCCTGGTGCACGCCGATGTCCACGAAGGCGCCAAAGGCGGTGACGTTGGTCACGATGCCGGGGAGCTTCATGCCGGGCTTCAGGTCCTCGGGCTTGTTGACCGAGCTGTCGAAGGCGAAGGCCTCAAACTGGGCGCGGGGATCGCGGCCGGGCTTGGCGAGCTCGGCGATGATGTCCTTGAGCGTGGGCAGGCCGACGGTGTCGGTGACGTAGCTCTCGAGCTTGATCTTGGCGCGGAGTTTTCCGTCGCGCATCAGGTCCTGCACGGTGCAGCCGAGGTCGGCGGCCATTTTCTCCACGAGCGCGTAACGCTCGGGGTGCACGGCGGAGGCGTCGAGCGGGTGCTTGGCGTCGCGAATGCGCAAGAAGCCGGCGGCCTGCTCGAAGGCCTTGGGGCCGAGGCCGGACACCTCGAGCAGCTCGGCGCGAGAGGCGAAGGGGCCCTTCTCGTTGCGGCGGGCGACGATGGCGGCGGCGCTGCGGGCGTTGAGGCCGGAGACGTAGGAGAGGAGCTGCTTGGAGGCGGTGTTGAGCTCGACGCCGAC
>JAUVVA010000098.1 GCA_030604905.1 Verrucomicrobiota bacterium
GCGGCAAAACTCGATGACCGCGATCTGCAGGCCGAGGCAAAGGCCGTAGTAGGGCACCTTGTTTTCGCGGGCGTAGCGGGCGGCGATGATCTTGCCCTCCGTGCCGCGGTCGCCGAAGCCGCCGGGGACGAGGATGCCGTCGAGGTCCTTGAGCAGCGCGGTGCCGCCGCGTTTCTCCAGATCCTCGGCGTCGATGCGCAGCACCTCGACCTTGGCGTTGTTGGCGATGCCGGCGTGGGTGACCGACTCGTAGACCGATTTATAGGCGTCCTGCAGCTCGATGTATTTGCCGACCACGCCGATGCGCACGGTGTGGGCGGGGTTGTTGATGCGTCGCGCGAGCTCGGCCCAGACGTTGCGCTCGGGCTGCGGTTTGTTGAGCGCGAACAGATCGACGACGAGTTGATCGAGGCCCTCCTTCTGCAGGGCGATCGGCAGTTCGTAGATCGACTTCACGTCGGAGCACTCGATCACGGCCTTCACCGGCACGTTGCAGAACATGGACAACTTGTCGCGCAGGCCGGGCTCGAGCGGGTGCTCGGTGCGGCACACGAGCACGTGGGGCTGGATGCCGATCTCGCGCAGCTTCGCGACCGATTGCTGCGTGGGCTTGGTCTTCAGTTCGCCGGCGGCGGCGAGGTAGGGCACCAGCGTGACGTGCAGGAAGATCACGTCGCGCGGCCCCTGCTCGAGCGCGAACTGGCGCAGCGCCTCGAGGAAGGGCAGGCCCTCGATGTCGCCGGTCGTGCCGCCGATCTCGGTGATGAGCACGTCGACATCCTTCGCGGCGACGGTGATGCGCTCCTTTATCTCGTTGGTCACGTGCGGGATCACCTGCACGGTCTTGCCGAGATAGGCGCCCCGGCGCTCCTTCTGGATCACGCTCTCGTAAACCTGGCCGGAGCTGAGGCTGTTTACCCGGGAAAGCTTGCCGCTGGTGAAGCGCTCGTAGTGGCCGAGGTCGAGGTCGGTTTCCGCGCCGTCCTCGAGAACGTAGACTTCGCCATGCTGGTAGGGGCTCATCGTGCCCGGATCGACGTTGAGGTAGGGGTCGAACTTCTGGATGCGCACGGTCAGGCCGCGCATTTCCAGAAGCGCGCCGAGCGCCGCGGCCGTAAGGCCCTTGCCCAGGGAGGACACCACACCACCAGTCACAAAAATATACTTCATCGGGAAACGGTCGATGAAGGACGGCCCCGATACCCTGACAAGAAAATCCCCGGGGCGCCGCCCATCGTCCGTGACAACCGCTCCGCGTCACTGCTCCAGCCACCAGGCAAAAACGGCGAGAAACACGCCCAGCAGGCCCGCCAGCCCCGCGTAGAGCCCCCACTTGAGCGGCCGCGCGATCAGCGCCAGCAAGCCCCCCGCCAACACCGCCACGCACAGCAACACCAACCAGCGCGGATACGCGCGCAGCGGCTCGAGCCAGTTGCCAGCGATCGTAAACACTTCGCCCATCGATGCGGCACCATGGGGTTACGTTTCCCCGCGCCAATCAATTCCTTCACCTTTCGACTTCCCCCGGGGCTTCCCGCCGCCCACGCTCCGCGGTTTCCCATCCCCGCACACCACCCATTCTTCCTCCGAACATGTCCAACAACACCAAGCCCCAAGTCCTCTGCTGGCTCCTCTGCGACGGCGTGCACATCGATCCCGCCACCGGCAAGCACACCATCCTCGGCGTCTTCTCCGCCATCCGCGGCCGCCAGTTCCCGCTCACCCACCCCTTCATGATCTGGTTCCTCACGCTCACCGACGTCTCCGCCGGCAAGCACAAGATCAAGATCTCCCTCGGCCTCACCCCCGAGAGCATGAGCCCCCTCCTCGACCGCGAGTTCGAATCCCAGGGCCCCCTCCAGCGCATCAACCTCATCAACGACGTGCGCAACCTCTCCTTCCCCGCCCCCGGCGACTACTCGATCCAGATCGAGGTCGACGACGAGGTGCTCCTCGTCACCGGTCTCACCGTGGCAAGCTGATCCGGGTGGCACGGGCATCTTGCCCGTGAAGGTGGCATGGGCGTCCCGCCCATGTTCCTCCGCCCCCCGCCGCGCCCCCTACGGGCGCGGCTTCTTTTTGGCTTCGACCCGCGCCCTCGCCTTCATCGACTCCTCGGCTCCTCGTCCCTTCGACTCCTCGACTTCCGCCCCCATGTCCACCTTCGACCTCCTCGGCATCGGCTCGCCCATCATGGATCTCACCGCCCGCGTGCCCGAGGCCTTCCTCGCGCAGGTCCGCGGCGACAAGGGCGGCATGGTCCTCGTCGACGCCGCCGAGATGGACGCCCTCGTCGCCAAGCTGCCCGCCCCGCCCGAGCTGGAAAACGGCGGCAGCGCCGCCAACGTCACCCGCGCCGCCACCCGCCTCGGCCTGCGAACCGCCTTCCTCGGCAAACTCGGGGCCGACACCACCGCGCAAAGCTACCGCCTCCAGGCCGCCGCCGTCGGCATCGACCTCTCCCGCTACAAGACCGCCCCCGGCCTGCCCAACGCCCGCTGCCTCGCGCTCGTCACGCCCGACGCCGCGCGCACCATGCGCACCGACCTCGGCGCCGCCCTCACCCTCGCGCCCGAGGAGATCACGCCCGACGACTTCGCCGGCGTGCGCCACGCCCACATCGAGGGCTACCTCGTCTTCAACCCCGCCCTCGCCGACGCCGTGCTCGCCCGCGCCCGCGCCTCCGGCGCCACCGTCTCCCTCGATTTCGCCTCCTTCGACGTCATCCGCCACACCCGCGACTGGTTGCTCAAGCAACTCCGCGCCGGCGGCATCCGCATCGCCTTCGCCAACGAGGACGAGATCCGCGCCCTGTATCCGGATTCTGGCGACGATTACCCCGCCCTCGCCCGCCGCCTCGCCGCCGAGTCCCCCGGCCTCGTCGCCATCGTGAAGATCGGCAAGGACGGCGCCTGGCTCGCCCACGGCGAAGAACTGCACCGCGTCGAGCCCGTGCCCGCCGACCGCGTCGTGGACACGAACGGCGCGGGCGACAGCTTTGCCGGCGGCTTCCTCTACGGGTTCCTCCAAGGCTGGCCCCTGCCCGCCTGCGCCGCCCTCGCCTCCGCCGTCGGCAGCGAGTGCGTGCGCCACAGCGGCCCCGCCATCCCCGCCGACCGCTGGCCCGCCCTGCGCCAGCTCGCCGCCAAGCTCGGCGCCTCCCGCTGAGCGCCTCCGGGCCGGCCAGCCCGGCGCTTGCGCCTTCGCCATTCGTCCTTCGTCATTCGTCCTTCCGCGCCCGGCGCGGCCTCCTATGTCCGAAGACCTCGCCCTGCTCGTCACCGATATCGCCCGCCGCGCCCGCGCCGCCTCGCTCGTCCTCGCCACCGCGCCCACCGCGCAAAAGGACGCCGCCCTGCGCGCCCTCGCCCGCCTCCTCCCCGCCGCCGAGGCCGAGCTCCTCGCCGCCAACGCCAAGGACCTCGCCGCCGCCGAGGCCAACCAGCTCACCAAGGCCCAGATCGAGCGCCTCTCCCTCTCCCCCGCCAAGCTCGCCCACCTCGCCGAGTCCGTCCTCCAGGTCGCCGCCCTGCCCGACCCCGTCGGCCAGACCCTCGACTCCTGGACCCGCCCCAACGGCCTGCGCATCCGCCAGGTCCGCGTGCCCATCGGCGTCATCGGCATCATCTACGAAGCCCGCCCCAACGTCACCATCGACTGCGCCATCCTCTGCCTCAAGTCGGGCAACGCCTCCATCCTCCGCGGCGGCAAGGAGATCTTCCACACCAACACCGCCTTCGCCGCGCTCATCCAGCGCGCCCTCGCCGAGGCCGGCCTGCCCGCCGACGCCGTCCAGCTCATCCCCACCACCGACCGCGCCGCGCTCACCCACCTGCTCAAGCTCGACGAGCTCATCCACTGCATCATCCCCCGCGGCGGCGAGTCCCTCATCCGTTTCGTCGCGCAAAACTCCACCATCCCGGTCATCAAGCACTACACCGGCGTCTGCTTCGTCTATGTCGACAAGGCCGCCGACCCCGTAATGGCGGAACGGATACTGCTCAACGCCAAGACCCAGCGCCCCGGCGTCTGCAACGCCGCCGAGCAGCTCCTCGTCCACGCCGATGCCGCGCACGAGCTCCTGCCCCGCCTCGCCGCCGCCCTCGCGGCCAAGGGCGTGCAACTCCGCGCCGACCCCGCCGCCTGCGCCATCCTCTCCGCCGCCGCCTCCTCCGGTCGCGTGCCGCCCCTCGCGCTCCAGCCCGCCACCGAGGCCGACTACAAGGCCGAGTATCTCGACCTCATCCTCGCGATCCGCGTCGTGCCCGACCTCGAGACCGCCGTCGCCACCATCAACCGCGACAGCTCGGGCCACACCGATGCCATCGTCACCGCCGACGAGGCCGCCGCCCGCCGTTTCCAAGCCTCGGTCGACAGCGCCGTCGTGCCCTGGAACGCCAGCACCCGCTTCAACGACGGCTTCGAATTCGGCTTCGGCGCCGAGATCGGCATCAGCACCGACCGCCTCCACGCCCGCGGCCCCATGGGCCTGAAGGAACTCTGCTCCTACAAATACCTCGTCGACGGCGAAGGCCAGGTCCGCGGTTAACCCGCGCCCGAAGCTTTCGACCATCCACCGATCGTATAGCCGCAGCTTATAGCTGCCGCGGGGCGTTTTCGTGTCTCGCCAAGCGCTGCCTACCCGGCCTTTTTCCTAAGTGTTTCCACATAGCTGGCCGCGCCCAAACCCAAACCTGAGCCCATGAAAATAGTCGGACTGGAAGGCATCAACGACCCTCAATCCCTGCGCGCCGAAGTCGACCGCGGCGCACGCTTTGTCATCTACACCTACTGCTTCTCGCTCCTGATCGTCTCGTTCAAGCGGGGCTCCGACATCTACTTCATCCGCCCCGGCCAGAGCGCGGTCCTTCGCGGACTCCCGTTCACGCTCATCTCCTTCTTCTTCGGCTGGTGGGGCTTTCCCTGGGGACTGATCTACACGATCGAATCCCTGGTCAAAAATCTCGGCGGTGGCACCGATGTCACCCAAGCGGTGATGGCTGACCTCGTCCCCGAAAACACCACGCCCCCGCCCCTCGCCGTCCCGCCCCCCTTGCCCCTTCGCGGCGACCCTGCCCCGCCCCCCGCCCTGCCCCCTGCCGCGCCGCAACCCGCGTCAGCGGAACCTCGCGCCGCCATCGGACTCGGGTCTTTCCGCCTCGCCGCCATCGCCGCCGCCATCGCGGCCATCGCTTGGATCGGGGTGGCCGTGCATCGCGGCGGCAATGTCCAGACCGCCCTCGTCAACGGCCTGTCCACCTCCGTCACGCTCACCCTCGATGGCAAGACGCATACCCTCGCGCCGAACGCCGCCACCACGATCACCCTCGCCGAAGGTGTGCACAGCTTCTCCTGGACCCGCCCCGACGGCCGCGTCGAAAACGAATCGTTCACGCTCCGCAGCCCCTTCTGGACACGTCCGCTTCAGCGCACCGTCGCCGTCATCAACCCCGACCGCAGCGCCCTCGTTTATCACGAAACCACCCGCTATTTCCCCACGGACCAGACAATGCCGGATTTCGAAAACCGCCACGAACTGCACGCCGGCCGCGCCCTCTACACCTTCCCTGCCGCGGACTATTTCTTTGAACCCTTTCCGGGACAGATATCCCTCTCTGGCAAGCGGGCGGTCGACAAAACACGCTACGCGCACGCCGCGGAGCTGATCCCCGCGCAGCGCCTCTTTGCCCTGGCCGGGGAGAATAATCGTGCCGACGCGGTTCGCGCCCTCGCCTTCCGGCTCGGCGACCTTCTGCCCGACGACGAGATAATCCTTCACGCCGCCCCCGGATTGCTGGAACCCGACGACATCGAGACCTTCTTCGCTTCGCACCTTGCAGACCAGCCGCTCCGGCTCGAATGGCACCGCGCCTACCAGCACCACTTGGAATACAAGATGCCCGAGCGCGATCTGCAGCCCTTCTACCGCAAGCTCGCCGCCGAGAATCCGGCCGACGGGGCGGCCGCTTATCTCATCGCACGCATCGAGCGCGATACCACCACCCGCCGCGCCTACCTCCGCCAGGCCGCCTCCGCCGAACAGCCCTGCGCCTACGCCCACAACAGCCTCGCCTACGAGGCGCTCGGCGAGGCCCGCTTCGCCGATGCGCTCGCCCACCTCCGCGACGCCGAAAAAGGCGGACTCGCCTCGCTCTCGTTCGAGCAAAACCGGCGCGACATCCTCCTCGCCAACCGCCTCGACGACGAGGCGCTGAAACGCACCCGCGATTTGCTGGCCCGTGATTCGCACCCCGGCAGCCCGACCAGAACCGGCTACGTGTTCCAAGAGCTGGCGGTCCTTTGCCGCCGCGCGCCCGCCGACCGATCCGCCGAAACCGCGCTGGTGGAGCCCTACCTCAAATCGCTCGAGCCGTTCGTCTCGCCGGAGCAACTCAAGGAAAGGCGCGCCGAGCTCGCGGCCCTCGCCGCCTACGCGCGCGGCGACGAGGCCGGCTTTGCCGCCCACCTCGGTCCCTACCAAAGCGCCCGCTTTGCCGTGGCCATCTCGCGCGGACGCGCCGCCGAGGCCGCCGCCGCGCTCGCCGCCCAACCCCGGAGCGAAGGCTCGTCGTGGCTCCTCGTTTACCTCGCCGCGCGCGAGGCAGGCGACACGACCGGGGCGGAAGACGCCTTCCAACGCGCGCTCGCCGCCTTCGAAACCCAATCCCGTGACCACCGCTTCATCGCCGCCCGCCTCCGCGCCGGCGACGCCACCCCCGGGCCCATCTTCGAGCAGATGATCCCCGTCAACGAGCGCTGCATCCTCGCCGCGGCCCTGGGTCATCGTTTCCCCGAACACCGCGCCACCTACCACGCCCTCGCCACCAAGCTGAACTTCAAGCCCGAGTTCCCCGCCCTTTTCCTCACGCGCCAGCTCGGCTCCTCCACGATCGCGTCGCTCTGACCCGGCATCCGCCCCAAATACCGAACGCCTCCACGCCACGACCCCATGGGCTCGAAGCTCGCGCTAAGCGTCCTCGCCACAAAATCACGTCCTGCGGCATCTGCGATCATCTGCGTCATCTGCGGTTCTCCTGCTGTTCTCAGGATGATACCGTTTCGCGATCCACGGCCCGTCTTGGCGTCTTCGCTCTAAGATCCGTCCACCCCTGAGCCCGGCCGCCCCTACACCGTCCGCCGATCCCGCGCCCGCTCCTCCTCGTTGCGGTTCCACGGCCAGCGACCCGTGACCTCCATCTCCAGGGTGCAACTCAGGAATGTTCGAATCAACACGACCCCGCCCAGCGCGAGCACGTTCATCCCCGTCGGATCCAGCGCCACCGTGCGGATGATGTCGCCCGCCACCAGCAGCTCCAGCCCGAGCAGGATCGAGCGCGCCAGCGCCGTCCGGTAGTGGTGATACACCTCCCCGCCCGGGCTCTTCCGCAATCCCAACAGCGCCGCGATCGTCGACCAGATCGCCCCGCCCACGATCACCGCCACGCCGGCCAGCTCCATCCCGGCGCCCGCCACGCCCACGATCTGCACAAACGCCCGCTCCCAGCCTGCGATGCCCGCGTCGGAGATCACACGCCCGCCTCCCTGGTGGACACGCCTAGCCCTTCGGCCCTCGCCCCGCCACCTTCGCCTGTATGCGGACCCTCGCTCATCCTCCCATCCTGAATCCACCGGCGGCGCTCCGAGAATCAGGGAAGGTCCGCCCGGCGACGCCGGAGGATGGCGCAAATCCGACGCGAAGCGCCCCCGCGGCCTATCCGGCCGACACCTCCACCAGCACTTCGCCCGCCGCGCGCAGCCCGCTCTTCAAGGCGCCGTGCACCGTGCCCACCGCCCCCGCGGTCGCCTCGCCGGCGAAAAACAAGGTCCCGCCCACCGGCCGGGCCAGCCGCTCCGGCCCGTCCTCCAGCCCCGCCGTCGGGTAGCTGTAGGCCCCGAGTGAATACGGATCCGCGCCCCAGTCGTGCGCGTGCACAGCCACGACCTGCTCCCGCCACGCCGCCACGCTCGCCCCGCCGATACTCGCCAGCGAGCGCAACGCCGCCTCGCCCAGCGCCTCCGGCGAGTGATCCGCCAGCCGCTCCGCCTCCCCGCCGCCCGCCCACCCAGTCAAGACCGGGGCCGGCGCCAGCGTCGCCCACCAGGTCGGCAGCTCCAGGCCCGGCGCATGCACGAACCCGAAGCCCCGACCCGACCCCGCCCGGAGTCGCTCCGGCAAAAGCGGCCGCTCCCAGAAACCTTCGCGCAGCCGTAAGGTCACCCGCGCCACCTGCCCCCAGCCCAGCCGATCCACCAGCGCCATCGTCTCCTCCGGCTCCGGCACGATCTGCAGGGCCCGCGCCTTCAAGACCCCGAGCGGCAGCGTGATCACCGCTGCCCGCGCGCGGTCCACCCGCTCCGCGCCTCCCGCGGCGTCCGTGCTCAGCACCTCGACCCAGCCCGCGCCATGCCTCAGCTCGCGCGCCACCCGCCCCAGCTCCAGCCGCACCCGCTCCCCCGACAGACGCGCGCGCAGCCGCGCCGGCACGCCATCGTAAGGCCCGATCACCCGATGATCCGCCTCCCCCGCCCCGCCCCGCTCCTCACGCAGCGCCTGCGCGCTCAGGCGTCCGAGCGGCGCCGCGTTAAAACTCTCCACAAAATGCCGCGCCTGCTCCCGCGCGCGAGGCGAGAGCGCCCTCCCCTCCCCGCCGGCCAAAAACTCCCCGAAGGATCCGCCAAAAGCGCGCGGCACCGCCGCCGTCACCGCCGCGAGATTTTTCCAGAAGTCCGGCTCCTCCGCCACGAGGCCCTCCGCCTCGCGCCAATGGATCGGCGGATCAAACTTCCGGGTATCCAGCCGCGCCGAGCGCAAGAGCGCCCGCAGCGCCGCGTTGCCCCCGTGCACAAACTCCGCGCCCAGCTCCACGAAGGCGGCCCCGCCGCCCGGCGAGTAGCGCGACCACACACGCCCGCCCACGCGCTCGCGCGCCTCCAGCACCAGAACCCGCCGCCCCCAGCGCCCCAGCCGGCCCGCCGCCGCCAAGCCAGCGACGCCCGCGCCGATCACGATCACGTCTTGTTCGTGGACCATGCGCCCGCGACCGCCCCGCGCGTCGCGGGTTTCCCCGCGCTCGTCATCGGAGACTTCGCCCGGGCGGGCGGGAGCCCGCCGCGGCGACCCGCGCTCAGTAATCGCCGCGCTCCGCGTGCGCGGCGTATTTCTCCATCACGAAGTCGATGTCCTTGTCCCCGCGCCCGCTCAGATTCACGAGGATGGACTCATCGACCCGCTCCTTCGCGAGGCGCAAGGCGTAGGCCACCGCGTGCGCGCTCTCCAGCGCCGGGATGATGCCCTCGCGCCGCGACAACCGGAAAAACGCCTCGATCGCCTCCTCGTCGCTCGCCGCCCCCGCGACCGTGCGGCCTTGGGAAAACAGATGCGCGTGCTCCGGCCCCACCGACGGATAATCCAGCCCGCTCGCCACCGAATACACCGGCGCCGGCCGACCCTCGGAATCTTTCAACATGATCGAGTTGAAGCCGTGCATGATCCCCTCCTCCCCATGCCCAAGGCTCGCCGCGTGATCGCCGAGACGCGCCCCGCGCCCCAGGGGTTCCACCGCGTGCAAACGCACCGGATCATCCAGGAACGCGCTGAAAATCCCCATCGCGTTGGACCCGCCGCCCACGCAGGCCACCACGTTGTCCGGCAGCTCGCCCGTCATCTCCAGGAACTGCTCGCGCGACTCGATCCCCACCACGCGTTGAAACTCGCGCACCATGAGCGGAAACGGATGCGGCCCCACCACCGAGCCGATGCAATAGATGCTGTTCACCGGATCGGCGAGATAGGCCTCGAAAGCCGAATCGACCGCTTCCTTCAGGGTCTGGGCGCCAAAAGTCACCGGCACCACGCGCGCACCGAGGATTTTCATCCGCACCACGTTCGGATGCTCCTTGGCGATATCCACCGCGCCCATGTGGATCTCGACCGGAATCCCGAAATAGGCGCCGGCCGTCGCGAGCGCCACGCCGTGCTGCCCCGCCCCCGTTTCGGCGATGAGTTTTTTCTTCCCGAGAAACTTGGCCAGCAAAGCCTCGCCCATGCAGTGGTTGAGCTTGTGCGCGCCCGTGTGGTTGAGGTCCTCGCGCTTCAGGTAGATCCGCCCGCCATCCACCGCGTCGCTCAGGTTCTTGCAATAATACACCGGCGTCGGGCGGCCTTGGAAGTGCGTGCGGATGGAACGCAGCTCCCGGATGAAGTCGTGACTCCGGCAAATGCGCAGGTAGGCGTGGTTGATCTCGTCCATCTGCCGCTGCAACTCGGGCGGAATAAAGGAACCGCCGAAGCGGCCAAAAAAGCCCTTGGCGTCGGGCTGGCTGCGATGCGTCGGAAGTGCGGCGGCGGGAGAGCGCATGGGATGGAGCGGGGAACTCCGCAGGCTGGACACAGCGCCCCCCGCCCAAAAGCAGGAAGCCCCTCCACACCAGCCGCACGCGCTTCTATTAGCGGCCATCATGCGGCCGCGAAGCAACGCAGCGAGCCCGACTCGCCACCGCTCAAGCACCCCGTCGCCCGCGCAGGTCCAAGCGCTGCTCCGCCTCGTCGAGCAGGTCTCGCAGATCCTCGTCCTCCACCGCCGCATACCGATCATACCAGCAACCGACGGCGTAAAAAGGCTCCGGTGTGAGCGGGCACACCAATGCGTTCACCGAGCGCGCGAGCGTCTGGCACACCGCCGGCGCGCCCACAGGCACCGCCGCGATCAGCCGCGCCGGCCGCCGCGCGCTCACCGCCGCCACCGCCGCTCGCATGGTCTCGCCGGTCGCCACGCCGTCGTCGACCAGCAGGACCACCCGCCCCTCCAGTTCGGGCAAAGGCCGCTCGCCCCGATACAGCGCCTCGCGCCGCCGCAACTCCGCCGTCTCCCGCACCACCAGCGCCGCCACCTCCGGATCCTCCGGACAACGCGCGCGCAGCGCCTCCTCGTTCCACAGCTCCACCGCTCCGCTCGCCACCGCGCCCAGCGCCTTGTCCGGCGCCGCCGGCAAGCAGAGCTTGCGCACCAAAAACACATCCAGCGGCGCCTCGATCACGCGCGCCACCTCCGCCGCCACCGGCACTCCGCCCCGCGGCAGACCGAGCACGATCGTGTCCGGCCGCCCCGCCCAGGCCTGCAAGCGACGCCCCAGCGCCTGGCCCGCCTCCCAGCGGTCCCGATACGGTGTGAATGTGGTCAACATGGCCTCGCCCGCGCCTCCCTCGCTTGTTGCGACTCTACCCCCGCAAGCCCCGCAGCCCCGTGCCGCGCCGCTAATCGCGCAGCGCGGGCTCGATGAGCAGCTGCGTGACGTTGCAGCGCTCCGGCTGGGTGAGCAGGTAGTGCACCGCCACCGCGATATCCTCGGGCTTGAGCATCGCTCCGCGCGCCTCCTCGCGGCGCTGCGTGTCCGCGTCCCCCTCCTCCTCGCCCGGCTCGAAGATCCCCGTGCCCACGATCCCCGGCTCCACCAGCGAGACCTTGATGCCCTCGCCGCTGACTTCTTTGCGCAGCGCGCGGGTGAAGCCGCGGATCGCGCTCTTCGCCGCCACGTAGAGCGAGAGCCCGCTGGTGTAGTTTTCCGCCGCCATCGAGCCGATGTTCACAATGTGCCCGCTGCCCCGCGCGCGCATGCGCTGCAAGGCCCGCCGCGTGCAATCGATGTAGCCAAAAAGATCCGTCTCCAACTGGTAACGCCAATCCGCCTCCGAGGCCTCCTCCACCGTGCCGGCCGAGATCGCGGCGTTGTTGATCAAGATGTCGAGATCGCCGAACTCCGCGTCGAAGGTCGCGAAGACCCGCTCCACGTCCTCGCCCCGCGATTGGTCGGCCGACACCCCGCCCACCTTGCCCGGGCGGCGCCCCATCTCCTCGATCGTCTCGCGCAGATGCCGCTCGTCGCGGCTGAAAAGAAAGACGTTGGCCCCGTAGCCCGCCAGCAAGGTGGCCGTCGCGCGCCCGATGCCGCTCGTGCCGCCCGTGAGCAGGATGTTTTTCCCCTGCAGCGAGGGCTTTGCGGTGTGGATGGCCGGATCGTCGGTGACGAGAAGGGAGGACATGGGTGGAAAAGGGTTCGGCCGGCACGATAGCTCCGCCCCCGCGCCCGGGCCATGGGGGAGCCTTGGCGGCCGGCGCCCCGCGAGCCGCCCCACGCCCTGCTCCGACGCCCCCGCAAATCGGCCCCGCCCGAAACCCCGCTTGCTCCTCCGCCCGCGCGCCCTTCGACTGCCCGCACAACCGCATGCGCGAACTCGCCATCGCCAACCGCCACCCGCGTCTCCGCCTCGACCGCCGCGCCCTCGCCCGCGCCCTCGCCCACCTCGACGCCCACTTCCGCTTCACCCCCGCCGACCTCCCCACCCTGAGCCCGGCGACCAAACGCCGCGCCAAGGCAAGGCCCGCCCTCGTGGCCCCTTCCGCACGCGCCATTGGTCATTGGTCATTGGTCATTGGTCATTCCGAGAGTTCGCCCGCCCTCCCGGCGGGCGAACTCTCGGTCTCCTTCCTCACCGATCCCGCCCTCGCCAAGCTGCACGCCGACTACCTCGACGACCCCACGACGACCGACGTGATCACCTTCGAGGGCGACGAGAGCATCGGCCACGCCGGCGACATCTGCGTCTCGGTCGACACCGCCCTCGCGTATTCAAAAAAACACGACGTCCCCTTCGCCGAGGAGCTTGCGCGCTACGTGATCCACGGCTGGCTGCACCTCGCCGGTTACGACGACCTCCAGCCGCGCAAAAAACGCCGCATGCGCGCCGCAGAGGACCGCGCCCTCAAGCTCCTCCGCGCCGCCGACCTCCTCCCGCCCTTTTCCCTAAAACCTCTCGCGCGTGCGAAAGCCGCACCGCGTAGCGTTCGCTGATTCGTCATTGGTCATTGGGCATTGGTCATTGGTCATTTCCACGTGTCCTCACCGCTCCACCACACCGAGGCTCACCTCCTCTCCCTGGCCCCGCACACCGGCGACCACCTCGTCCTCACCTGTTTTTCCCCCGCTGACGGCCTCTTCACCGCCCTCCTTCGCCCCGCGCGCGGCGGCAAAGCCGCCGCCACCGCCGCCCCCGCGCCCGATCTTTTCGACCGCCTCGCCCTCGAGCTCAACCACGCCCGCGGCGGCTCCGCCTCCGGCCCCTGGTTTGTGCGCGAGCACCGTGTCCTCCAACGCCACGCCGGCATCGGACGCGACTACGCCACGCTCGCCGCCGCCTCCCGCCTCGCCCGTGTCTTGATCAAAAACCCGGTCCCCGAGGACAGCCGCGCCGCGATCGACGCCCTCCTCTCCCAATCCTTCGCCGCCTTCGCCCGTCCCGCGGTTCGCCCCGAGCTCGTGTTTTTCAAGAGCCTCTACTGCCTGGCCCGCGACGAGGGCCTGCCGCTCAAGCAGCACTGGCTCCCCGCCCTCCCTCCCGGCGACCGCCTGCTCGTCGCTTCCGCGCTCTCCCGCCCCGCCGACGCCCCGGACGCTCCTTCGCCGCAAGACCTTGCGCGGCTCACCAAACGCCTCGAAGCTTACCTCACCACCGAAGCCGATCTAGAAATTGGTTAACCGCTAAATTTCGCTAGCTTCCGCTAAATCCAAACCCACCGATCCGTCTCTATTTAGCGTGCTTTAGCGCGATTTAGCGGTTCCCCCATCACTCATGAATTTCCGTTCCCAAATCCTCGAGCTCCTCCGCGCGCCCAACTACCGCCCGGTCAACGACGCCGCGCTCTTCCGCGCGCTCAAGCTCCCCAAAAATCTCCGCGCCCGCTTCCTCCACGAGCTCCGACTCCTCGCCTCCCGCGGCGAGATCAAGCAGGTCCAGGGCGACCGCTACGCTCCCGCTCAGGCCCCCAAGCCAGCCCCCGTCGCCGATCGCTTCCGCAAATACCGCGAAGAGCAGCCCCCCCCTCGCCCCGTCTTCAAGCCCCTACCCAAAAAGGAATTTCTCGCCTCGTCCGCCCCCTCCTCCGCTTCCCTCGAGCCCTCCGCTCCCGCCGCTCCCGCCGCTCGCCCGTCCTCGTCCCGCGCCCCCGCCCTCCGCTCCTCCGCCCCCGCCTACTCGCTCGCCGACGACCAGATCGCCGGCCGCATCCAGTTCCGCGCCGGCGGCTCCGCCTTCGTCGTCCGCTCGCTCGACCCTGACGCCGATCCCGACGCCCCCCGGCCCGACGCCATCCAGATCGGCCCCGGCCACACCCTCAACGCCCTCCCCGGCGACACCGTCGCCGTCGTCATCGACGAATCCCTCGCCCCGCGCTTCCGCCAGGGCGACTCCCGTCGCGACGAGCCCCGCGGCCGCGTCGTCCGCATCCTCGAGCGCGCCCGCTCCGAAGTCGTCGGTCGCCTCGCCCGCGTGCGCTCCCAATACGTCGTCCTCGCCGACGACCCACGCTTCCCCCTCGAAGTCTTCGTCGCCGACCCCGCCCTCGCCCGCCTCAAGCCCGCCCCGCGCCTCGACGTCAAGGTCGTCGTCGCCCTCGAGGAATGGGCCGATCCCCGCAAACCCCTCCGCGGCACCATCACCGAGGTTCTGGGCAAGACCTTCGAGCCCCGCGCCGAGCTGCTCGGCGTTTTCCGCAAATTCAAACTCGAGCCCGCCGTCCCCGCCGAGGTCGAGCGCGAGGTCGCCTCTCTCCCCGACACCGTGCCCGCCGAGCACACCCGCGGCCGCCTCGACTACCGCGAGATCCCCGTCTTCAC
>JAUVVA010000010.1 GCA_030604905.1 Verrucomicrobiota bacterium
GCAGCCAGTCGAGCACTTCGTCGAAAAGACGAGCGTCGTGGCGGGCAAGCGTGGTGGAGGCGAGAAGAAGCGCCTCCGGATCGACGAGTGCATGACCGGAGCTAGGCGCGGCGTGAGCGGAGACGCCTAGCGTGATCCACTGCCGCCATAGGAGAGCGAGGATCGCTTCGCGCGCCTCGGTTTTAAAGTTGATCGGCGAGTTGGGCATGGCCGAGGTGGCGGAGGAGATCGACGAGAACGAGGCGGAATCCCTCGGACGGATCTTGGAGGCGAGTCCAGCGGGCGGCCGCAAGAAGCTCGTCGGCTGTGGGGCGAAGATCGCGAAGGTCGGATACGTGGCGACCGGGCCCTTGGTCAGCGGCCGCGTAGAGTTTGAAGTGAATCTGGTCGTAGCGGCCGACGAAGCCGATGGTGAGTGCTGGGCCGTAGGCGCGGTGCGTGAGGCGGTCTTCGATGCCGACCGGAAAGCCGAGTCGGAAAAAGGATTCGTCGGCGGGGCCCGTGTTGAACCAATCAGTGGGCAGGTCGAGTTGTGTGCGGACGGCGTCGGCGGCTTCGCGAATCGCAGGCGAGAGAGGTTTGGCTTGGACCAGGCGGCGGGCTTCTAGACGGGCGAGCACGTCCACGTCACGCGTTGCGGTGCGGCTGATGAGGCCAAGCGCGAGGAGAGAGGAGCCTCCACAAACGACGAAGTGCTCGGCCGGGTGACCACGGGCCGCCACGATCTCACCGAGCAAAGTGAGCGCTTTTTCCAAGGTGTCGCGGCCAAAAGGGTTCATTTCCGAGTAAGGGAACTACTCATTAAGGGTATTTCAATTGTATTTTAGATCCACCGAGAGACCGTTGGATGGGGTTTTCAAGGGCTGCTGAAGTGCCCAAGTTAAGCCCGGAATCCGCGGTCGCGGATCGTCGCACACAAGCTGGTGACCGCCAGCTCGCCGCGTCATCCGCTCCATGCACCTTCCAGGCCCAGGTCAGGATTCCGCGACGACCTTCCGCCTCACCAACTGCGCAATACTCCGCCGGCACAATCGCGGAATCCGGGTTTGATGAACCCCTACCCTCCACGACTACGCGCCTCCTTCGGACCTTAGCGATCGGAAATCCTCTCCGGACCTGCCGACAACTCGTGCCAGACCCACACATCCAGGCTCTCGCGCAGGGTTTGAGTATCGAGCAGGGAATGCAAACGCCGCCCCGCCCTCGCCGCCTCACCACGCGCGTCCACGCCCTCGGCCAGCGCGCGATTCGCCGCCAACAGGCTGTCCTGCCACATTACGGTCTGGCGCGCCAAGCGAGCCCACGAGCGCAGATCGTCGCGCACGGCCGCCTCGTATCCGGGCTGGATCGCCTCCAAAAACCGCTCCACCGACCCGCGGGGCTCGTAGAGCGAATGCATGGTTCGATTGAACCGACCACGCGTGTTCGGCCCGAGGCTCCGGAGGGTGAAACCTTGCATGTAACCATCAAGGTAGGGCGTGAAGGCCCGCAGAAGACCCTTGGGTTCCACACCCTCGACCGCCGGCAAGGTGCCGCTCATTGAAGCCAGGCTACCGGCCTCGGCGTGAGACGTGAGAAAACGCAGAAAATCCAGGGCTGCATCCGGGTCGCGCGACGCGGCTGACAGTGCGACGCCGCCATACTCGAAGTGCCCGGCCTCGCTCGGGCGCCCGTTCATGAAACGAACGTTTTGAGGCGAAGCGAAATCGGGCAGCGGGTAGGTTGCCACGCCCACCTCGAAGCGCGCCTGTTCCAGAATGGTGGTCGCCTCCCACGAGCTTGTCGGCAACATCAACGCCCTCTCCTGCAAAAAAAGAAACAGGGCATCCTCGCGTCCCATCCGCTCAAACCCGGGCTGCATGTTTAGCGCCAGAGCGCGGACCGTGGCGAGGCCTTGTCGCACCGCCGGATGATCCAGACTCCACAGCCCGCGGAGATAGGAGGTGTTCAATTCGAGCACGTCCGCGTAAAGTTCGCCGGCAAGGTCGATCTCGGCCCGCAAGCGCTGCGTGTGTAGTCCGAAGTAGTATTCGAGAAAGATCTCCGCGTGATGACCGGAACCGGCCATCGGGAAAACCGTTCCCGCCCTGCCCTGCCTGCCTGACACCTCCCGGCATAAATCGAGAAATTCTTCTAAGTCGCCAGGAATCTCCTCCCGCCCGGTGAGGGCCCGCAGCAGCGAACGGTTGTAGAAAAGGCGCACCGTCGAGGTTGCGAGCGGCACCGCATACACGTCCATCAGACTGGGATTGAACCCTGTGACCTCGAGCCCATCGACAAACGTGCGCCGCCACGGACGCCCCTCCAAGGGGGTGCCGACATTGTGGGGATTGGGCTCATCCACCGCGCCGCGCATCGGCAGGAGATAGCGGACGGTGAGTTCGTCGCTGATGAGCAAGCGCGGCGAGATGACTATCAGGTCGGGTGCGGTTCCCCCAACGAACTGCGTGCGCGCCCACGCCGCATACATGCGGGCCGGCACCGGAATCTGTTCCACAATGACCCGGCGCCCGGCGGCGCGCTGCGACGCCTCGTAGCGAGCCGCCGCCTCGTCCAAGGCCCGCTTCATCTGCTGGTCGAGGTAAGGGTGTGCGAACCGAATAACCCTGACGTCGGGATCCGTCTGCCGCGCATGGCGAAGGCGGAGTTGGAGCGACGCGTAAAAGAACACCGCGCCGAGCAGCAGAACGCCGAAGATGACGCCGAATACGGTGCGGTTCATCGCCCGCCCTCCTTCGCTTTTTCAAGGGCGGCCAGTCGCAGCCGCACCTCGTGGGACCGCTGCTCATGAGGAAACCTCTCAAGAAAATGTCGGTAGTGCGCGATGGCGTCCTCCGTTCTCCCCAATCGCAAGGCCAGAGTGGCGCAGCGCAGCGGCAGCACACGCGCCATGTCGCGACGATCGAACCCGATTTTCAACGCCTCCGCGTAGTGATGGTAAGCCATCGCATCGTCCGCCAAAACACGGTTGGCGAAATCACCGAGGACAAAGTGGAGATTGCGACGGAGCGCAGGTTCGGTGACTCCCGCCACCCGCGCCTCGACGTCGCGAATAACGCCCCTCTGCTCTGCTTCGCTCTGATCGACGCGCAAGGCCGCAGCCGCATATTTGAGCAGCGCAAGCTGGCCGAAAAACGATTCCGGGGCCGCCTGCTGCAGTTTCCAAAATTCCTGAATCGCGCCCGCTGGGTCGGGCGATCTCCGGTGAAGTTGTTTGATTCGCGCGCGGTAGTAGCGCGCCGCGAGGGCGAGCTCGTCGTCGACCCTCTCCTTCAACACTCCGGCCATCGCCTCGGCGGCCAAATCCAGATTCCGCTCGGTCCGAGGCTGCCGGTTCAAGAGAAGCACGGCTTCCACAAAAAGACGCTCCCTCGGTGAGCGCGCCCCGGCCGGCTCTGTGCGGAGCTCATGCCACGCCTCGACGACATCCAGCCTCGCCGTCGCCATCCATACCGGGTCCGGTGCCGGCGCAGGATCGGCACCAAACGTCACGCTCCCCGTCACGGCAGAGGAGAGCAAAATCAACAAACGGGGAAGGACTCGGGGGGGCATTAGACGACTCGGATACCGGTTACCTCCCGCCAAGCGGTGACAAGGGCACCTGAGGCGAGCACGTTGAAGGGCTCTCCCGCGCCGGGCTCCGCACGAAAACCAAACCACGAAACCCAACGCGCTCGCCTGATGGTCGCGCTGTTTTTGGCGAACGTGCTCGCCGCTCCCATGGTTGTTTATCCGGCTCCTTGCGCCAAACCTGCCGTCAAATGCTGCCCCCCACCCCTTATCGCCCCCGGCCCGCGGCTTTCACCCTGATCGAGCTGCTGACCGTCATCGCCATCATCGGCGTGCTCGCCGCCATCCTCATCCCGGTCGTCGGCAAGGTGCGCTCGTCGGCACGCAACGCCCAGTGCGTGTCCAACCTCCGCCAGATCGGCTCCGCCTTCCAATCCTTCGCCACCGACAACCGCAATCTCTGGCCCGCTTGGAACGAAACCAACTTCATTGCCAACTACCCTGGCGTCACCGCTCCCCGCTGGCATTCCTCCGCGCTCGCGCCTTACGTCGGCGCCCAGCCGGCAAACGTGCAGAATTCCCCATGGGCCCAGGCAGTGCTCGACGGGACGAGCATCTTCCGCTGCCCCTCGGCGGACTCGTCCGGCTTCGATCTCAACTCCGCCTGGCAGCTTGGCTACGCCTACAACCTGATGATCCCGCCGGGCTCGCGCACCAGCTTCAACACGCTCGAACGCGCCCGTCCCTCCACCCTCTCCAGTCCCTCTCGCACCGTGGTCGTCGCGGATTCAACCAACCATCGCATCGACGGGGATCGCATGGGAAGTGTGATCGAAGCCGGCAACCAACGTCACTCGGGAAAGGTAAACCTGCTCTTCGCCGACGGACACGTGAACTCCCTTTCGGTCGCAGACGCCGACGACTTCAACACCTGGAGCACGAACCCCGCCACCGTGCTCCGTTGGACCGGCCGCTGAGCAGCCGTCTTTGCCCCCTCCTGCTCCTTCCTGGCCACTTCCATGAAAACCCACCGCGCGCTTCTCGTCTTTTCCCTCGCCTTGCTCGGCACCGCCCAGGCCTCGCCTCCGCCATTTCCCTCGGTGGACTCCCCGCTCAACGAAATCGCCAACGGCGGCTTCGAGGCGCCGCGCTTTTCCCAGGGCTGGAATGCCAATGGCGCCGTCGCGCCCGTCCGCGGCGAAGGGGGCAAGGGCGTCGCCGCCTTTGTCGGCCTCGGTGGACGCCTTGACATCCACTTCCGCCGCCCCAGCCAGCGCTTCACCCTCTTCTACCAGTTCGCCGTCACCCAGCCGCCGCGCAACGGACGCGCCCTCACCGTGGACCTCCGCGATGGCGGCCCGCCGCTCATCCGCATCATCATCACCGCCCCCGGCCAGCTCGCGGTCAACACGCCGGATCGCCTCGTGTATCCATTTTCCAATTTCGACCCCATCCGGTGGTCCATCGACAGTGGCGGCGACGGCAGCTTCTCCGCTCCCGGCGACCAGCTCAACGTTTACACGCTGCGCATCGAATACGACGGCGCCGACGAGCCTTACTATCGGCTCGCCCTCGCCGAGCCCGGCTCCCGCAACTTCACCCGGCAGACCGACAAAATCTACGACTTCATGAATCCGGTGCAGACCGGCCAGCGCATGCGCTCGCTCTTCTTCCTCAACGTGACCGACGGCGCGTCCGCGTCTCTCATCGACAACGTGGTCCTGCTCCAAACCGAATGAGCCGCCCCACCCTACCGCGGGCGCTCTCGCTCGCCCTGATCCTCGGCCTGTTCGCGGCCGCGATCCCGGCTCTCTCCCGCGCCCAATCCCCCGCCGCGTCGCCTCGTCTCCTCTTTCAAGACGACGAGCCCGCGCTCGTGCTGCGCCAGGCCGAGTCCGATCCCCTCCTCGCCCGTGTGCTGGAACAAATCCGACGCGACGCCGACGCCGCCCTCGCCGCACCTCCCCTCAAGGATGTCCGCACCGGAGTGGACAGCTACCTTCGCCAAACCGCGCGCCCCCTCGTCCGCCGCGTGCTCACCCTCGGATTTCTCCACCGGCTCGATCCCGACCCCCGCTTTGCCCAACGCGCCATCGCCGACCTCCGCGCGGCCGCCGCCCTCCCCGACTGGAACGACCGCCACTTCCTCAGCGCCGCCGAGACCGGCTTTGCCGTCGCCGTCGGCCTCGACTGGTTTCGCGACGACATCAGCCCGGGCCTGCGCGAGAGACTCCGCGCCGCGTTGATCGAGAAGCTCATTCGCCCCGGCCTGCGCGAGCACCGCGCCCGCTCATTCTGGGTCTCCGGGCACGGCAACTGGACCAGCGTGTGCAACGCCTCCCTCATCGCCGCCGCCCTTGCCGTCGGCGACGATCCCGAGGCCCGCGAGATGCTCCGCCTCGCCGCGACCGACCTGCCCTTTGCCGCCGGCGCCTACGGTTCCGACGGCGGCTACGACGAGGGCCCGATGTATTGGAGCTATGGCACGCAATTCCTCGTGCTCGGCCTCGACGCCCTTCTCACCCGCACCGACGCGACCATCGCCGAATTTGAAACGCCCGCGCTGCGCGGCGCCGGCTGGTTCCCCATCGTGATGCGCAGCCACACCGGACGATTCTTCAACTACGGCGACGGTGGCGAACACTTTGCCCTCGATCCGGCGGGCCTTTGGTTTGCCCACCGCTTCCATCTGCCCGGGCTTGCCCACGCCCACCGCCAACACTTCCTTGCGGAGATCGACGCCATCGAGGCCGAGCTCGCCGGCACCGCCCGCCGCCCGTGGTATCGTGGCAGCGAGCGCTTCCGCGTCTTCGAGGCGCTCTGGCTCGCCCGCGTCGGCGTGCCCGATGCTCCGCCCGCCTCCCTCCCGCTCGACTTCCGTTTCTCCGGCCGCCCGCCCGAACCCGGCTTCAAGGGCGAGGCCGAGACCGCCGTCCTCCGCGGGTCCTGGCACGATCCCGACGCGGCCTTCGTCGGCATCAAGGCCGGCGCGAACCGCGGCGGCCGCGCCCACCTCGACGCCGGCACCTACGTCTTCGACCTCAACGGCGTGCGCTGGGCGCTCCAGCTTGGCGGAGACGACTACAACCTCCCCGGGTATTTCGTGAACATGGAGGACCGGAGCCAACGCGACCGCCCCTACGTTTACTTCCGCAAGAACACACGAAGCAAAAACACACTTCTCGCCGGCGACGCGCTGCAATCCATCGACGCCTGGGCGCCCATCTCCCCGATCAACAGCCAGCCCGGGCGGGCCCGCTTGAGCATCGATCTCACCACCACCTACCTCGAATACTGGCTCTCCGCCGAGCGCACCTTCGATCTGCAAGAGCGCCGACACCTCCTCGTTACCGACACGATCAAGGAACCCGCGGCGAATGTCGCCTTCCGCAGCCAATTCCTCACCGACGCGGAGGTCGAGCTAAGAGGCGCCCACGCGATCCTGCGAAAAGGCGATCAGCTCCTCCACGCCCGCATCCACTCCCCGCCTCACGCACGTTGGGAGCTGGCTCCCGCCACGCCCCCGAGCGCCAGGGAAAATCAAAACGTCGGAGTTCAGATCCTCTTCTTCAGCACCCACGGCACCGAGGGGGCGCCGCTAAGCCTATCCTACAGCCTTAGCGCCGAAGAACACTTTGCCCCCGTGGACTGACTCCGCACGTCGCGCGAAGCCGCTCGGCGCGTTGCCTGCCCCTCGGCCTCGGAACTCGGCTTCATGCCGCCCGCCCTTCCTCCGTCCAGAAAAGGCAGCCGGGAAAAAGGGGCACGCGCAAGATCCTGAGCCGCACGATGCTCGCAGAACACCGACGCGCACCCCGAGGGTGCATGGAGCGGGTGACACGAACAACCGGCGGCACTTGCGCGAGCCGACCCGATCCGGCCGCGGTTTCCAGGCTCACCGCGCGCCCCAACTCAAGGCGAGCGCGCTCACCTCCCGCTCGCACGTTCCAGGCAGCTTTTCGCGAGCACGTTGAACTCGATTGCCACCTCATCCGATCCTGCTCTAGACCTTTGGACATGTTATCCGCCTCCACCCCAGGCAAGACGGTGACGACCCGCGAATTGGCCGAGGCCGCCGGCGTCAGCCGCTCCACCATCTCGCTCGCGCTGCGCGACCACCCCAAGATCAGCCGCGCCGAGCGCGAGCGAATCCAGGCCCTCGCCCGCAAGATGGGCTACCGCACCAACGTGCTCGTGTCAGCCTGGATGACCCACGTGCGCTCCGCCCACACCGAGGTCAACAAGTCGCTCGCCATCGCGGTCGTCACCGGCCTGCTCTCCGGCTCGCGCAGCCTCAAGGCCAGCCAGCTTCGCTACCTCGAGGGCATGCGGCGACGCATCGTGCAGCTCGGCTATCGGCTTGAGGAGTTCCACCCCGCCGCCGAGGACATGAGCGAGGAGCGCCTGCTCGGCGTGCTGCGCGCCCGCGGCGTCTCCGGCGTCGTCACCGGCATGATGCCGCAAGCCCACTCCGCCCTGAAGGGAGACTGGAGCGACTTCTCCCTCGCCGTCATCGGCCTTTCGTTGGAGCGGCCCCGCCTGCACCGGACCACGGTCAGCCATTACCACGCCGCGCAGCTCGCGACCAGCGAGCTTCTGCGCCGCGGCCGGCGTCGCATCGGCTTCGCGATGCCGCTGAGCGAGGTGGAGCGCTCGGAGAATCTCTTCAAGGCCGGCTACTGGGTGGCGATGGCCGACGCCGACATCGCCGCGCCGCCCGTCTTCTGCCCCGAAGGGGACAAGTGGAACGCGGCCGCCTTTCGTGCCTGGCTGCGCTCGGCCAAGCCCGACGCCGTGCTGGCCCTCGGGCCGCAAGTCTTGGAATGGCTGCGCGCAGAGGGTCGGCGCGTGCCAGAGGACGTCGCCTTCGTGGACCTTTACTGGGACGACGAGGCGCCCGCCCGTGCCGGCATCGATCACCGCGCGGAGGAGATTGGCGCCGCCGCAGTGGACCTCGTCGCCGGGCAGATGATCCGCAACGAACGCGGCGTGCCCGCGGTGCCGCGCACCATCGTGATCGACGGCGTCTGGAAAGACGGGCCGACGGTCTGAGTCTCAAGCCCCTCGCGTCGCGTCCTCGGTCACCTCGGGCGCGAAGGCCTTGTGCCGGCGCGGGTCGAGCTCGACCTTCCGCGCGACGAGCCGCTCGCGCAGCCTCGCCACGTCGAGCGCGCGCAGATCGTCGCAGCCCACGGCGATCACCAGCGCGGCGGCCGTGCCCGCGGCCTGCCCGAGCCCGCAACAAGTCGGCGTCATCCGGCAACTGCTGTGCACCACCTGGTCCACGCTGATGCACTTACCGGCGACCAGCAGGTTCTGGAAGCCGCGCGGCACGAGGCAGCCATAGGGAATGGCATAAGGCTCCACGCGCTTTCGCCAGCCCGCGTGGCCCGGCTTGGTGAGGCTGTGAAAATCTATCTGGCAGGTCGCCACCGCCACGCCGTGGGCGAAATCCACCGGCGCCACGCCGTGGCCGATGTCTTCCTCGGTCAACAAGGTTTCTCCCAAGATACGCCGTCCCTCGCGGATGCCGATCTTCGCGCCGCTGCTGACCAGCGTGTGCGTCGGGTATTTCGTGCTCTGGAGAAAATGCACCACGCACACGAGCTGCCGGCGCGCCTCCAACTCCGCCGCCGAGAGGCTCAGCGGATCGGTGGGGTCGTGGCCCATGACCTTCGTCATGTTGCAATACACCCGTCGATCCGGCGTGCGGTTGTGCGAGATCAAACCCGGCAGCCCCGCCTCATCCGTGATCGGCTCGAAGTCCGGCGGCAGGAAGGGCGCCACCGGCCGGCCCGTGTCGGCGAGGCAGAAGGTGAGCGTCATGTGCAGCGTGCGCCCGGTCTGCGGATGCCCCTTCATGAACTCCGCGCCGGCCGCCGCCGCGAGGTCGCCCTCGCCGCTCGCGTCGATGAACATGGCCCCGCGCGCCTCGAAAACGTTACCGCACGAGGCGAGCCGCACCGCGCGCACGCGCCCCCCGGCCGCCTCCGCGCCGACCATCATCGTGTTGAGCAAAATGCGCACGCCCGCGCGCTGCGCCATGAGCTGCCAGATGATCTTGAGATACTCGCCGTTGAAAAAGCGCCCGAACTTCGCGCCTCCGGCGCGCATCGTGTCGCGCACCTCGTCGAAGATGTCCCCAAGCCCCTCGAGCGAGGCATACCACTCGTTCACGCCCCCGCTCGTGGAGACGCCGCCGAGCGCGTTGCCCTCCTCCACCAAAAGCACGTCCCGCCCCTCGCGCGCCGCCGCGATGGCCGCCGCCGTGCCCGCGGTGCCACCGCCGACGACGATGACTTCGGCGACGAGACCTAAATGGTCGGGCGACATGACCTCGTTCTACGCCTCACCGGGTCCGGCTCCAAAGTGACGAAGGCGAGCACGTTGACCCGCCACCCCACCGTCTGGCGACTAAACGTGCTCGCCCCCGCGCACCTCGTCACCCGTCGCCCCGGCCCAAGCCTTGCCGGCTACATGTCCACCGCCGCCACCCCTTCGCCCGAAGACCTCGCCCGCTTCCGCGCCCGCGCGCTCGAACTCGCCCGTCGCCGCCAGCGCGGCGGAGACTCCGAGCCGGTCTTCAAGCGCCCCTTCCTCGACGCCGCCTTCAATCGAAACATCTTCCTCTGGGACTCCTGCTTCATCGCCGCCTGGGCCAAGCACCACGTCGACAAATTCCCGGTTCACCAGTCGCTCGACAACTTCTACGAGCGGCAGGAGCCCGATGGTTTCATTTGCCGCGAATACCTGCCCGACGGCGCCCCGCTCTGGCCGCGCAGCCACCCCATCGCGGCGAATCCGCCCCTGCTCTCCTGGGCCGAGCTCGAGCTGCACTCGCGCACCGGCGACCTCGCCCGCCTCGGCCGCGTTTACCCCGCGCTAAAGCGCTTCCGCGCCTGGCTGCGCGGCACCTTTCTCGGCGACGACGGCCTCTACTTCGGCGACATGCTTGGCAGCGGCATGGACAACATCCCCCGCTACCCGGGCGGCTGGGAAGACGACGGCAAAGGCATCCCGCTCGGCGCCATCCACCCCTCGGTCGAGCACCTGCGCGGCTGGCTCACCCGCTTCTCCGCGTGGAACATTCAGGGCCGCTTTTGCGACTTCAGCGCGCAGAACGCCCTCGACGCGCTCTGCCTCGCGCGCATCGCCCGGCTCCTCGGGCACGCCGCCGACGCCGAGGCCTTCGCCGCCGAGCACGCCGCGCTCGCCCGCGCCATCAACGCACACTGCTGGGATGAAGCCGACGGCTTCTACTTCGACCTCGCCTACGGCCAACGCCTCCCGCGCTTTCACATCGGCGCCTACTGGACCCTGCTCGCCGAAGTGGCGCCGCCCGAGCGCGCCGCCCGCCTCGTCGCCCACCTCGGGGACCCGCGCAAATTTGGCCGCCCCGTGCCCGTGCCCGCGCTCGCCGCCGACGACCCCGACTACCGTCCCTGGGGCGCCTACTGGCACGGCGGCGTCTGGGCACCGACCACGTATATGGTGCTGCGCGGGCTCGTGGCCTACGGCCACCACGATCTCGCGCGCCGCCTCGCGAGGCGTTTCCACGACGCGGTCTTCGAGGTGTGGCGCGCCACCGACACCTTCTGGGAAAACTACTCGCCCGAGTTCGCCGCCTACGGGCAGCCGGCCCATCCCGATTTCTGCGGCTGGACCGCCCTCGTGCCGCTCGCCATCGGGCCGGAGTTTCTCGATTAGCCCAGGGCTAGGCGCCGCCCGACGCCTCCGCGGCGGCCGCCGCCTCGCGCCGCTCCTTCAGCTGCCGCTGGGCGTCCTCCATCATCGCCTGCGTGATCGGGAACTTCAGCGCGATCAGGAACGCGAGCACCGGGCAACTGATGCCGAAGCCGAAGTAATACCACAACATCGTGCGCACCACCTCGGGCGACTGCACCTCCGCGCGCTGGTCAAAGCCCGAGGCCGAGAGCAGCACGCCGGTCACGAGCACGAGCAAAGACATCTCCGTTTTCCCGATGAATTTATCCACCGCGATGTAGGTGCCCTGCCGGCGCTGGCCGGACTTGAGCTCATCCAGGTCGCAAATGTCGGCCATGAACGAATTCAGGAACAGCGCCGCGCAGATGCCCGTCGTGCCGCCGAAGAACCAGCCGATCAGCACGAGGTAGGGATTCTCCGGCGTCATGATGATCGGTCCGATCGCCGCCGAGAACACGTTGCCACCGAGGCCCACCAGCATGCCGGTGCGTTTGCCCATCCAGCGCCCAAGCCGCGGCGTGAGCGGGATCGAGATAACCGCCATGGTGAAGAAGATCGTGCCAGAAAACCCGAGCACCTGCGTCGCCAGCGTCTTGTCGCCCTGGCAGGCGTAGTGCCAGATCACGTAGAAACTGAAACCGCCCGCGATCGAGTTGCCCACCGCCGCGATGGCGCGGATCGCCACGTGGGTGAGGAAAATCCGGTTTTTGCAGGCCTCGCGCATCGAACCGACTATGCCCGTCCGCTTTTCCTTCGGCGGCCGCGGCGGCGCCTCGCCCTCGCGGCAGAAGATCACCGGCAACATGCCCACCGCGATGATCAGCACGCTCAGGCCCAGCGTCACCCAGCGCGCGCCGTTGATCTCGCCGTTGAAAACAGGTCGCAGGCACAACCAGTAAATCCACGAGGTGAAGAGCGAGGGCAGGATCGCGAAAAACTGGTTGGTCGCCATCACCCGCGTGCGCCCGTGGTAGTCGTTTGTCAGCTCAAAGCCCATCGCCATGCGCGGGATCGTGTAGAGCCCCCACACCTGCCAGAACAAGGTGCTGAACACGATCAGCCAGGTCACCTGCGCCCACACCGGCCAGGCCTGCGGCAACCACCAGATGATGGCGTTAAAAAGAGCCAGCGCGAGGCAGCTCGCGAACATCAGCGGCCTCCGTCGTCCCCAGCGCGAACGGAAGTTGTCCGTCACGTGCCCGATGATCGGGTCCGAAAACGCGTCGAGCAAACGCGGGATCGTGACCGCGAGCCCGACCAACGCGGCGTCGATGCCGTAGGCGGTGTTGAAAAGCACCTTGAAGAGCAAGCCACCGACGGCCGCGCCCATCAGGCCCTCGGCCAGCGCGCCGCTCGCCCAGGCGACGGTGCGGCCGAAGAGCTTCGGGTCGGCCTTGAAGGGATCGACCCGCGGCGCGGCGGCTGCGACCGGCGCGGTCGCGGCGGCGGATGTCGGCGTCGGCGCAGCCGCCGCAGGGGAAGAGGCCACGGCGCTCATGCGTTGGTCTCCTTGTCCTGCGCGACCCCCGCCGGCGCGGTCGTGGGCTGCCCGCGCTTTTCAAACTCCGCCCGCAAGGCCGCCTCGTCCCAGCGCGAGCGCGCATCTTGCAAGGTCAACGCGCGCCAACCCGCGAGGTCGAGCCGCGCCTGCCGCCGCCCCTGGAACGCCCCCGCGGCACCGGGCGCGAAAAAGGTGTTTCGCTCGCTGACGAGCGTGCGGATGAAGCGCTCATAGAGGGCGTCCTCCTTCTCCGGCGTCTGGTTGATGCCCTTGATCTGCGCCGAAATCATGAAGTGGGGATTTGGATACAGGCTTCCGACCGTGCAGCCGCGGATCACCCAGTCGCGCGGGTAGCGCCGGTGCTGATCGCGCGTCTTGCCGCGCCCCACAAACAGCTCGCCCTCCTTCGGGTCCTCGCGCGGCAGCTCGCCCTTCACCTCGATCTGCGCGCCGCCGTTGTTCGCCACCAGGCAATCCTCGATCACGACGCCGTCGCAGTCGCGGCCGGCCACACCCGTCTTGCCATTGCGGCAGACGACCGATCGGCGCAGCGCGATGGGCCCGTCCGCCGCCTCGAAATGCACGCCCTCCTCGAGGTTGTCGCAGCACACCAGCTCCTCGACCGAGCTACGCGCGATCTCGTTGTCCAACCAGAAGCCGATGGCGTGGTTTTGGTCGGTGCGCACGCGCCTAGCCACGAGATCGTTCACGTCGAGAAACTTGATGCCGGAGGTGAACCAGGTGGTCGTGCCCCAGCGCGAGCCGCGCCAGTTGTTGCCGCAGGCCTGCACGTCCTCGAGCGTCACGCGGTCGATGCCGTGCGCGCCCATGCCGATGGTGCCGTTGTGATCGCAGCGCGTGCGCCGCACCACCACGTCGGTCGCATGCTCGAACTCGAGCCCGCTGGAGTTGTTCCACTCGAAACGGCAATCCTCGACGAGGATGTGCGAGCTGCGGTCGAACATCAGCGCACCGCTCTCCAGCGGATGCCTCGCATGGCGAAACACGAGGCCGCGCACCGTCACCTGCCGCGAGTGCTTGAAGTGCAGCAGATGTTTTCCCTGCGCCGGCCGCATCGACACCTCGACGCGCTCCGCGGAGGGCGCCGCAGCCGCGTCGGCCGGATGCAGATAAAGCCATCCCGCGTCCTCATCGACGCAGTAGGCGCCCGGACGCAGCTCATCGGGCTGCGTCACCTGGTGCAGCGCCTGCTTGTCCATGAAGACCAGTTCCCAGCGAAAGCCCGGGTGCGGCATCGGCATGTAAACCGGCCACGGATTTTTGAACCAGCCCCAGCGGTGCGACCAGCGCGAGCGCCACACCCCTTCGCGCGCCGGGTCGCGCTCCCAGCCGCCCCACGGATCTGAACCACAGACGATCGCCGTGCCCGGCTCGCTCGCCTCGATGATCAGCTCGGCGTCGCCGGGCTTCTCGAACACGATCTCCTCGCGATAAAAACCCGGCGCGAGCCGGAGCCGGACCGCGCGACCCGCGGCAAGCGCCTCTCGCGCCTTCTCCAAGGCGACGGCGAGCGTGAGAACGGGATCAACCTCGATGAGAAGCGGCGTCAAAAGCGGGAGGGGTTCCAAAGCAATCCACCGCTGATAGTCACACGCCACAAATACCCCCAAGGCGAGCATGTTGCCCTCCCGCGACGGCGAACGTGCTCGCCTGCGCCTTCGTCGTCCATCGCCGCGATCACACGCACATCCTCGCTCTCCGTCTGTCCATGCCCGCCCTGCCCACGCCTCTCCATCGTTGTCTGCCCGCCCCCGGGCCCCGCGAGGACTCGGCTTCCACGGCCAGGGCTCCTTTCGCCTCGTCACGCACACAGGCCGTGCCGGCCTCAACGCCACCTCGCTCGCCTCGCGCCTTGTCGTGCCCGCGCACACGCTCGACCGTCCTCGCGGCTCGCTCGTTTTCTGGGTGCTCCCGCTCGAGGAGCTGCACGCCTCCGCACCACATGGCTGCCACCACAAAAACCTTCGTGACCCGCGCAAAACCCTCCTCGTCTCCGACAACCCGGACCTCTACGAGGCGGAGAACTGCGCCTTTTCCCTCGTCTGGGACAGCAACTGGCACCCCTGCTTCTACGCCAAGTTCTACCGCGGCACCCAATATCCCGGCTGCTACGACCCCCAGGACGCCGCCATCTGCATCGCCAGCCACTTCGATTTTCCCTCTCTCCGCTGGCACCAGATCGCGCTCACCTGGGACCGCCCCGCCAGCCGCTTCGCGCTCTACGTCAACGGCGTGCTCATCGCCGCCGAGAACCAGCATGTGCTCACCCCCGGCCGCGAGCCGCGCCTCCGCTCCGATCTCGTCTCCGGCCCGCTCTACCTCGGCCGCCCGCAGCTCGCCGTCGGCGAGTTGGCCGCCTACGAAGAGGTGCTCGACGCCTCGGCCGTCGCCGCGCTCTACGCCGCCCAAGCCAACGACGCCGACCTCGCCTACCAGAAACACCTTCGCCGCCGCTTCACCGGCGAAGGCAATCCCTCCTTCGCCTTCGCGCCCGACGCCGCGTGGGAGAAGCGCCTCGATCTCTCGCTCACCGACCCCGCGCAGCGCGAGGAGTTTTACCTCCAGGGAAACCAATACTGTCTGCGCTTCACGCTAGAAGGGCTGGTTCCGCCCCCTCGGCTTCGGCACCCTCTCGCGCCCGATCATGAAGCAAGGCTGGAACCGCCTCAGCTACCTTCAACGCGGCGGACACATCCTCGGCGCGATCAACGGCGAGGTGGTCATCGGCACGCACGATCGCGGCGACGACAACAATGGCCCCGTGCTCCTGCGCGGCCGCGTGGCCCTGCGCTGCATGGTCCGCAGCGACGTGGTCTTTCGCGACCTCCGCGTCTGGAACCGCCCGCGCTTCACGAGCGAACCTTTAGCCTGAGCGCCCTTCGCCAAACCACGACAGCCTCCAATCCCGCCGCCTGCGGCAGGAAAACATGCTCGCCGCAGCCCGGCTTCATTCCCGCCGCAACTTCGTCTTCTCTGGCCTCACCTCCCGGTCACGCCCCGCCTTAAGTGCCACTAACCCTCACGCGCAGAACCTCTTTTTCAACATGCTCGATAACGAGACGCTTTTGTCCGCGAGGCCGTTCTCCAAGAACAGTCCCGCTTAGTTGCTCAACCCTGAACCCTACCCCTCCCCCTCCATGCATAAAACTACCAGCACACTCCTGATCGGCGCCGTGACCCTCGGTGCCTTCACCTCCATCGGCTTCGCGCAAGCCGTTTGGGACCTGCGCTCCCCGCAGCCGGGCACTCCCGCTTGGTCCGACGTCAACACCTGGGCGCGAGTCTCGGACGGCGCCACCGGCACTCCCGGCACCAACGACACCATCACCATTGATAACACCGGCACCAACGCCCTTGTGCTCAGCGGCACCGCCACGGCCAACGTCATCGTCAACGGCACCTACACCATCGCCGCCCTCAACGTCACGACCGTCGGTAGCGGCATCAACTACAACTTCTACCGCAGCAGCGCCGCCTCCCTGACCGTCACGGGAGCGCTGACCAAGCAGAACTCCTCGCAGCTCACCTTCGGCCGCAACGGCGACGCGACCTTTACGCTCAACCTCAACGGTGGCGTCAACCTCGACCGCGGCACCCTTCGCTTTGCGAACAACGTGGCCCCGACCATCACCGGCACCATCGGGATGAACGCCGACGTGCTCTCCGTTTACGCCACCTTGGTCACCAACGCCAACCACACCTTTGGCAACGGGGTCTCCCTCACCGGCGCTGGCAGCGGAGATGCGGGATCACGTGCGGTGTTCCAACCCGCCTCGGGCACCACGCTCACCCTCAACGGGGCGATCTCTCAGACCAGCGCCACGTTTGGCCGCAACCTCGCGATGGACGGTGCCGGCACCCTCGCCCTCGGCGGCGTGAACACCTACTTCGGAAACACGATCGTCTCCAATGCCAACGGCACGCTGAATCTCCTCAACGGTGGCGAAACCCGCTTCGTCATCGGCGCCAACGGCGTGAGCAACTCCATCAGCGGCACCGGCTCCGCCAACTTCAACGGCATGTTCCGCGTGGACCTCTCCGGGGCCAACCTCACCGACGGCAACTCGTGGACCCTGGTCAACGTCGGCACGCTGAGCGAGACCTTCGGCCTCAGCTTCTCCGTCGCCAGCACCACCTTGGGCGACTTCTCCAACGACGCAGGCATCTGGTCTCTCACCGACGGCAACAACCTCTGGAGCTTCAGCCAATCCACCGGAACCCTCAGCCTGCAGGTCATCCCCGAGCCCTCCAGCTTCGCCGCCCTCGCCGGCCTGAGCATGCTCGGCTTCGCCGCATCGCGCCGCCGTCGCCGCTGACCCGCCCGCCCGTTTCGACTGCCGGCCTAGTTTTCCGGCAGTCGGTTCCCCAACCCCCTCCGCGCCCACCGGCCGGAGGGGTTTTCTTTGCGACTCTCTCGTTGTCCCGCTCCGCGCACTCCGTGCCCTCCGTGATTTTCCCCGCTCCTTCATCACCCGCTCCACGCCGTCCCAGATCACCACCACCGCCTCCCGCCCCTGGCGCTCCGCCCCGGCGCCCACTCGCCTCAAGACCCCTCCCGCCGGCAAACGAAACGCGCCCGCCCCCACGCCCGACCTCGAACTCAGCGAACCCGCAGGTCGCCCCTGGCTTGGCTTCGGCGGCTGCTTCAACGAGCTCGGCTGGCGCGCCCTCTCGCACCTCCCCGCCCGTGCACGCGGCGAAGTCCTCGACCAACTCTTCACGCCCGAGGACAGCCTCGCCTTCGAGTTTTGCCGCCTCCCCATCGGCGCCAACGACTACTCCGAGGACTGGTATAGCCACGACGAGATGCCGGGCGATTTCGCGCTCAAACACTTCACCATCGAGCGCGACCGCCGCGCCCTCCTGCCCTACCTCCGCGAAGCCAAGCGCCGCCAGCCCGCGCTCGAACTCTTCGCCTCGCCGTGGTCGCCGCCCACCTGGCTCAAGACCCCGCCCATCTGCAACGGCGGGCGCCTCCGCGACGACCGCCGCCACCTCGACGCCTACGCGCGCTACCTCCTCAAGTTTTGCCAGGCCTACGCCGCCGAGGGCCTGCCCATCGCGCAGCTCCACGTGCAAAACGAGCCCGTCTCCGCGCAGACCTTCTCCTCCTGCCTCATCAACGGCGAAGAGTTCCGCCGCTTCATCGGCCAGCACCTCGGCCCCGTCTTCGAAAAAGCCGGCTGCGACACCGCCCTCTGGATCGGCACGATCAACGGCCCCGAGACCGACCACCGCAAGTTCAGCAGCGGCTTCAACGACATGGTCTTCCCCGTGCTCGAGGACGCCCGCACCTCCCGCCACGTCAAAGGCGTCAGCTACCAATGGGCCGGCAAATACGCCGTCTGGCGCACCCGCCTCGCCTATCGGGAACACGCCTGGTATGTGGCCGACCTCCTGCACCACTACCTCACGCAAGGCTGCGACGGCTACGTTTACTGGAACATGGTCCTCGAGCCCGGCGGCGCGAGCACCTGGGGCTGGAAACAAAACAGCCTCTTCACCGTCGATCCCGCGACGCGCCAGCTCACCACCAACCCCGAGTATCACGTCCTGCGCCACTACTCGGCCTTCGTGCGCCGCGGCGACCGCCGCCTGAACTGCTCGCGCCGAACGCGAGCTCGTCGTCGCCGCCGGAGCCGAACGCTGGCGCGTCCGTCTCCCCGCCCAGTCGCTCAGAACGCTCCGTCTGCCCTGAGCGCGGCCCCGGGCCGGATCGTGCGATCGCCTCCGCGCGGGTGACGCGGGGGCAACGTGCTCGCCTGCGCCGCATTCGCGACGCACTCGCGTCACGCGTCCACTGCGCACCGCGAGTCCATGCTCCGTTCCGCTCCGCCCTTTTTCACCATTTCCGCCGCACCTCCGGGACGCGCCTTTCCCCTTGGCTGGCGCGCCTTTTGCGTGTCCGCGGGCGAGGCCGTGGCCCTGCCGCTCGACACCGCCGGAGCCGCCGATTCGGCTCTCCTGCGCCTGACCGTGGCGATGGAAATCGACGACGAACGCCACATCGAAATCCGCCTCGGCGAGCGTTCGCTCGCCCGCCTTGAGCTTCGCTTCGCCTGCGTTTTCCAGCCCTTCCATCTCGCGCTCGATCTTCCCGCCGAAGCACTCGTCCTGGGCGCGCCACTCGTGCTCGAGCTCCACGCCCCCGCCGGTCAGAAACCCGTTTGGTTCTTCGCACCCGCCGATCATCAGCCCGCGGGCTTCGAACCCGCTTTCGCTCCCGCCCTCCTGGGCGCCGCCGGCCCTTCGCCCGACGCACCCCGTCAACGCCTGCTCCGCCGCGTTTGCTCCCGCGCCTCGCTTCAGCCCTTTAACTGGCTCGAAGGCTGCGTGCTCGACGGCCTCGCCGACCTCGCCTTCAACGCCGCCATTCCGGGCGCCCGCGCCGCCCTCGACGTTCACCTCGGCGCCTTCTTCTCGCCCTCGGGCTCGCTCGATTACGTCGGCCCGCTCAGCGAGCCGCGCCACAACGTGATCTTCGGCATCGAGGCCACGCTGCCCTTCGCCGCGCTCATGCGCCGCCATCCACACCACCCCGCCCTGTCGTTGGCGCGCGCCTTCTGGGCAAGCCATGCCGACGAAGAAGGCGCTATCCTCGACCGCGGTCTCGACGCCGAAGGGCGCCCCTTTCCGCACGACGTCGTATCCATCGAAGGCTGCTATACCCTCGCCTACCCGCTGGCCCTGCACGCCCGCGTCACGGGTGAGACGCACTGGGCGGACCTCGCGCTGCGCCAGATCGAGTTTCGCCGCGCGCGCCTTGTTTCAGAAGAAGCCCTGCTCCAGCGCGTGCGCTTCCCCGGTGACCGTGAGCAGGTCAACTGGGCCCGCGCCTGCTGCTGGTATCTGCTCGGCCTCGCCCGCACGCTGCCGCTGCTCGACGATTCTCCACGAGCGGCCGCCCTCTGCGCCGAACTGCATCGCTTCGCCCGCTACGTGCTCTCGCGCCAGCGACCGGACGGACTCTGGTCGGTTTATCTCGACGAGCCCGCCACCGGGCCCGACAGCTCCGGGTCCGCCGGCCTCGCCGCCGGCCTCGCCATCGCGGCCCGGGCGGGCCTTCTCGCCGACGAGGCGGCCGACGCCGCCACGCGCGCCCTCGCCGCGCTCGACCTCCACGTCACTCCCGACGGCTTCCTCGCCGGTTGCGCCCAGCTCAACCGCGGCGGCGACGCCTTGCAGCGCTCAGGCTATCGTGTCGTCGGACAGTTCGCGATGGGCCTGTATGCGCAGGCCCATGCCGCGCTGCACGGCCAAGGCGGCCGCTGAACGTCGGCCCCCCGTCGCCCTCCGCCTTCGCGCGCCGGGCGGTCGCGCGTGAATCGATCCACGCTTCCATGTGCACCTTTCGGCTTTCTTCCGACGGCGATGACGCCTCGCCCCGCGGCCCCTGGGCCACCCTCGCCGGCGCGCGCGACGCCCTCCGCCGCCTGCGCGCCTCCGGCGCTCTCACCGGCCACGCCACGGTCGAGGTCGCCGCCGGGCGCTACGCGCTGACCGAGCCGGTGACGTTCGCTCCCGCCGACAGCCACACCACCTATCGAGCAGCCCCCGGCGCCCGCGCCCTGCCCGTCTTCGATGGCGGTCGCGAATTGACCGACTTGCGCGAGACACGGATCGACGGCCGCCGCGCCTGGACCACGGTCGTGCCCGAGGTCGCCGCGGGCCGCCTCAATCTCCGCTCGCTCTTCGTCGGCGGCACCCGTCGGCCGCGAGCCCGCCTGCCCAAGTTTTCCCCCGACGCCGCCGGAGCCAAAAACACCTACCGCATTGGCGCCCTCCGCTTTCCGGAGCAGCGCGCCCTCCTTGCCGGCGACCACGCCTTCAAACCCGCGCCTGGCGACATCCAGGCCTGGCCCTCCTTGCGCGACGCCGAGATCGTCCTCCTCCACTATTGGGTGGAGACGCGCCTGCCGCGGCCGTTTTTCGATCCCGCCACCGGCCTCGTTTCGTGCGAGCGCCGCTCGGTCTTCAACCTCTACGAGTCGTTCAATCCCAAGCTCGCGCGCTACTATGTGGACAACCTGCGCGAGGCGCTCACGGAACCGGGCGAGTGGTATGTCGAACGTGCCTCGGGCCGGCTCACCTACCTGCCGCTGCCGGGGGAAACACTCGGGCGCACGCGCCTCGTCATCCCGCTCCTCACCCGTTTACTCGACCTCGCGGGCGACGCCTTCAACGCCGGCTCCGATGTCACGCATCCCCTCGACGCGCGCCCCATCGAGTCGCTCGTCTTTTCCGGCCTCGGGTTTCGCCACGCCGACTGGTTTCAGCCCGCGGCCACGCTGCTGCCCCACGATCGCGCCGCCGCGCAGGGCGTCACCGACATGCCGCTCGGCTCGGCGCCCCAGGCCGCCGCCCACGTGCCGGCCGTGATCGAGGTGCGGCACGCGCGGGCGGTCCGCCTGGAGCGCTGCCGGATCGAGCTCACCGGCTTCACCGGCCTCGCCTTCGGCCCGGGCTGCCGCGACTGCACCGCGACCCGCAACACGCTGCAGGACCTGGGCGGCGGCGGCGTGCGCATCGGCGGCGCCGATCTGGACGGCCCGCCCGCCGACCGCGTCGCCGGGATCGATGTCTCCAACAACCGGATACTTCGGATCGGCCGCGTGTTTCACCAATCAGTCGGCGTCCTGCTCACCCACGCCGCCCGCTGCGTCATTGCCCACAACGAGATCGCGCACACCTGCTACACCGGCGTCTCCACGGGCTGGTCCTGGGGCTACCGCGACACCGTCACGCGCGACCTTCGCATCGAGCACAACCACATCCACCACATCGGCGGCGGCGTCCTTTCGGACTTGGGCGGCATCTACCTGCTCGGCGTGCAGCCGGGCACCGTCGTCCGCGGCAACCACATCCACGACGTCTCCGCCGCCGACTACGGCGGCCTGGGCATCTATCCCGACGAGGGCTGCTCGCACGTGCTGGTCGAGCGCAACTGGGTGCACGACACCCAGGGCTCCTGCTTCCGCGTCCACTTCGCCCGCGAGCTCGTCGTCCGCGACAACGTCTTCGCCCGCTCGCGCGACGAGGCCTTGATCGGCGTCGGCCGCGTCGAGCCGCACATCGCCGCCACGCTCACGCAAAACCTCCTCCTCGGCCCCGCCCCAGGCCTCTTCGACGGCGGCTACGCCGGAGACGTCGCCGACGCCTTCCGCAGCGACGCCAACCTTGTCTGGTTTCCCGACGGCCCGCCCGCCATCACCCATCCCTCCTGGCGGAAGGATGTCCCCCACCGTCGCCCCTTTGCCCAGTGGCGTCGCCTTGGCCACGACCGCCTCTCCGTCCTCGCCGATCCCCGAGCGAGGGAGACCGCGACGACCTTTCACCTGCCCAAAAACTCGCCCGCCTTCCGCACCGGTTTCCGCCTCCACGATTGGTCCACCTGCGGCCCGCGTCCGGTGAAACACGGGTAGCCCGCAGTCCCGCCTCCGCGCCGCGTCCGGGTTGGTCAACGTGCTCCCCGTCGGGCCGATTTTCCCGCGCACGGGTGCGCCCCAGTTTCCGGACATGCTCCGACACCCCCGGTCGCTTTGCTTGCTTGCGTTTGCCGTGCTCGCCGGCTTCACGAGCCTCCCGTCCCTCCACGCCCAGATCGACTACGCCACCTCCGGGCTGATCCACGCGCAGAGCTTCGACGCCCTCCCCGACGGCGCCGACAACACCGCCTTCACCTGGGCCGACAACAGCACACTCCCCGGGTGGTATCAGCATCAGGCCGGCTCCACTCCCGCCTTCGGCATCTCCAACGGCGGCAGCGCCGCCGGTCTCCTCGTCATGCGGGCTAGCCAGAACGCCGAAAAAGCCCTCGGCTCGCGCACCACCGGCTCCACTGGCAACGCCAGCTACGGCCTCCGCCTCCGCAACGCCACCGGTGCCACGCTCAGCCAATTCCAGCTCACCTACGACGGCGAGCAATGGCGCGTCGGCACCGCGCCCGCCAAGACCCTCGTGGTCGAGTATTCGCTCAACGCCACCTCGCTCACCACCGGCACCTGGACCGCCCTGCCCTCCTCCGCCCACTTCACCACGCCCCACCACTCCGCCGGCACCGCCGCCGCCCTCGACGGCAACGCCGCCGCCAACCGCGTCGCCAATCTCTCCGCCACCGTCACCGGCATCAGCTGGCCCGCCAACGGCGAGCTCTGGATCCGCTGGACCGACGCCGTCAACAACAGCGGCACCTCCAACCACAGCTACGGCATCGACAACGTCCGCTTCTCCGCCGGCCTCCCCGCCGCCGTCCTCTACTCCGCCGCCGGCAGCACCCTCACCCAAAACTTCGACACCCTCCCCAGCGGCGCCGACAACACCATCGGCACCTGGACCGACAGCTCCACCCTCACCGGTTGGTATCAACACCAGAGCGGCGTCGCCCCCGCCTTCGGCTTCTCCAACGGCGGCAGCATCGCCGGCCTCCTCGTCATGCGCTCCAGTCAGGGCGCCAGCGACCGCGCCCTCGGCTCCCGCACCACCGCCGCCTCCACCGGCACCGGCGACATCCGCTACGGCGTGCGCATCGACAACGCCACCGGCGCCGCCCTCGACCGCTTCCAACTCACCTACGACGGCGAGCAATGGCGCGTCGGCACTGCCCCCGCCAAGACCCTCGTCGTCGAGTATTCCCTCGACGCCACCTCCCTCACCACCGGCACCTGGACCGCCCTGCCCTCCTCGGCCCACTTCACCACGCCCCACCACTCCGCCGGCACCGCCGCCCCTCTCGACGGCAACGCCGCCGCCAACCGCGTCGCCGATCTCTCCGCCACCGTCACCGGCATCACCTGGCCCGCCCACGCCAGCCTCTGGCTCCGCTGGACCGACACCGTCAACAACGGCGGCGCGGGCAACCACAGCTTCGGCATCGACAACCTCCGCTTCATCGGCGGCGAACCCGCCACGCCGCCTCCGCCGCCCCGCTTCCCCGCGGGCGCCGCCGTCCTCGACGTCACCCAGGCCCCCTACAACGCCGACCCCACCGGTATCAACGATTCCACTGCGGCCATCCAGGCCGCGATCAACGCCGCCCAGGGCCCCGACCAGAAACGCCGCACCGTTTACCTGCCCCCCGGCACCTACCGCCTCACCAACTCCCTCGTCGCGCCCCAGGGCTGGATCACCCTCCAGGGCCACGGCCGCGACACCACCATCCTCCGCCTCGACAACGCGCGCAGCGGCTTCACCGACCCCGCCAACCCCCGCCCCGTCTTCAGCACCATCACGCTCTCCGCCTCCTTCTCGAACGTCCAGTTCATGTGCAACGTTTACGATCTCACGATCGACGTCGGCTCCGGCAACCCCGGCGCCGTCGGCCTGCGCTACACCGCCAACAACCAGGGCAGCGTGCGCGACGTGCTCATCCGCAGCTCCGACCCCGCCCATGTCGGCCACAGCGGCATCCAGGTGGCCGCCTCCGGCATCCCCGGCCCCGCCCTCCTCAAACGCGTGGAGGTCGTGGGCTTCGAGCACGGCATCCTCCTCGACAACCACTCCTACACAATCATCGGCGAGCACCTCACCCTGCGGAACCAACGCAGCGTCGGCGTCCGCAACTCCCGGATGATCGTCTCCCTCCGCGGGCTCACCAGCATCAACAGCGTCCCCGCCCTGCAAAACGTCCACGCCGACGGCCTCGTCACCCTCCTCGACTCCTCGCTCACCGGCGGCTCCTCCGCCCATGCCGCGATCGAAAACTCCGGCCACCTCTTCGCGCGCAACATCGCCACGAGCGGCTACCAGGCCGCCCTCCGCGCCGGCGCCACCCTCGTCCCCGGCGTATCCATCTCTGAATACATCAGCTCCACGCCCTTCACCCTCACCGGCACGCCCCTCCAGTCGCTCAACCTCCCGATCGAGGAAACCCCCGAACAGGAATGGGACCCTCCCTCCACCTGGCTCAACGTCCTCTCTTTCGGCGCCACCAACACCGACAACACCGACGACTCCGCCGCCATCCAGGCCGCCATCGACGCCGCCACCCCGACCAACCGCACCATCTACTTCCCCGCCGGCGAATACGTCATCAACCAGACCGTCGTCGTCCGCGGCCACGTGCGCCACCTCATCGGCCTCCAGTCCGAGATCCGCGTCGGCTCCACCCTCGCCGCCAGCACCCAGCCCGTCTTCCGCCTCGTGGACGGCGCGCAGCCCGTCGTGCAGATCGAGCGCTTCTACGGCTCCTGGTGGAACTCCCGCCAGCGCTCCTCCCACTGGTTTCGCAACGAGCGCTCCCAGACCACCGTCCTCCGCAATATCTTCCTCGGCAACGGCCAGGCCTACATCGGCACCGACGCCACCGGGAAAACCTTCTTCGAGGATTTCTGCTCGCTCGCCGACTTCGTCGGCACCGGCAACGACAACGGCGTCGAGCCCGTCTATCCCGTCGCCGAGGCCCAGCCCCAGATGATCATCGGCCCCGCCGAGCGCGTCTGGGCCCGTCAGCTTAACCTCGAGGCGCGCCAGCAAAAACTCCGCGTGGACGGCGGCAGCGCCTGGATCTTCGGCTTCAAGACCGAGCAGCCCGGCCAGATCGTCGAGAACCGCGGCGGCGCCAGCCTTGAGATGCTGGGCGCGGCCATCCTCAACCGCTCGGACGTCGATCCCGCCGTCCCGGTCTTCCTCAACGAGCAGGCCAACCTCTCCCTGGTCGGCGGCGAGCTTCACCACGGCAGCTCCGGCGTCCCCTTCGGAGCCATCGTGCGCGACGGCGGCGCCACCCTCCACACCGCCTCCCTCCCCAAGGCCACGCCCGACAACCGCTCCATCTTCCGCCTACCGCTCTACGTCAGCTACGGCATGGACCGCCCCGTCGTCTCTGTCGCGGTCAGCTCGGGTCCCGCCCGCGAGCAAAACAGCGCGCCCGGCGAGTTTACCTTCACCCGCACCGGCTCGACCGCGTCGCCCCTGCTCATCGCCTATGCGGCCTCCGGCACCGCGACCCCGGGCACCGATACCACCGCCACTCTCCCCGGCCTTCTCACCATCCCCGCCGGAGCCGCCACGGCCAAAATCACCGTCACGCCGGTGGACGACGCCCTGCCCGAGCTCGACGAAACCTTGACCCTCAGCGTCTCCGCCTCGCCCGACTACTACGTCAGCACCACCGCTCCGTCCGCCACGCTCAAGATCATCGACAACGACATCCTCGCTCCCGCCGCCGTCGCCCACACCCAGCCCGCCGGCACCAACCACTCCCTCACCCTCACGCTCAACAACCCCGCGCCCGTGCCGCAGACCTTCGCCTTCGTCGGCCCTCCCGGCACCGGCAACCCCAGCTTCCTCACCTCCAATCAAACCGGCGGTCCCGTCTTCGCCTGGGAAGACATTTCCCAGACCGGCCGCCGTGTCATGAATCTCGACGGCACCAGCGCCTCCGTCGCCGCCTGGATTCCCCTCGGCTTCCCCTTCCCCTTCTACGGAGTCAACCGGCACGATGTGAACATCTGCACGAATGGCTTCATCAACTTCGGCAACGTCTGGAACATGTGGGGCAATTCCGCCCTGCCCAACGTCAACGCCCCGCCCAACCTCATCGCCTGGCTTTGGGACGATCTCCTGATCGACGCCTCGGCCGCCGTTTACATCCGTTCCCTCCCCGACCGCTTCATCATCCAGTTCGACAACCTCCGCCACAACGACAGCGACAAGGCCAACCATCGCGTCACCGGCCAGGTCATTCTGTATCCAAGCGGCGAATTCACACTCCTCTACAAGAGCATCACCGGCTCCGGCTTTTCCTACACCATCGGCGCGCAAAACGCCGACCACACGGTGGGCGTGACCGTGTATAACCGGACCAGCCCCGGCGCCAACTACGTCACCGACAACCTCGCCATCCACTTCCGCCCCGCCGCCGCCTGGGTGTTCACCAACCCCGCCAGCGTCACCGTCCCGGCCAACTCCGCCTCCACCCTCTCGCTCGTGCTCAACTCCACCGGCCTCGCCACCGGCTCCCATCCCTTCACCGTCGCCGTGTCCCCCGGTCACCCCGAGCAGAGCGCCTTTACCCTGCCCGTCTCGCTCACGGTCGCCGCCGCCGCCGCGCCGAGCATCAGCGCCTCGCCGGCCAACGCCTCCGTGACGGCCGGCCAGACCGCGAGCTTCACCGTCGCCGCCGCCGGCTCACCGACGCCGACGCTCCAGTGGCAACGCGCGAGCTCCTCGGGTGGCCCGTGGTCGGCGATTCCCGGCGCCACCTCGGCCACCTACGCCTTTGTCACGAGCGGCGCCGACGACGGCGCGTGGTTCCGCTGTGTCGCCACCAACGGCTCCGGCACCGCGACCAGCGCCGCCGCCTCGCTTGCCGTCGCCACGCCGCTCACGCCCCGTCAAAGCTGGCGACAGACCCACTTCGGCACCACCGCCAACAGCGGCCCCGCCGCCGATGACGCCGACCCCGACGGCGACGGCCTGCCCAACCTCCTCGAATACGCCCTCGGCGGCGACCCCGTCTCGGCCGCTTCCACGCCCTGGCCCGCGGTTCGCGTCACGAACAGTGGCGGAGAGCGCCTCGCGCTCGACTTTACCCGCATCGCCGACCCAGCGCTCACCTACACTGTCGAGGCCTCCGTCAACCTCACTGACTGGACCACGATCTGGAGCAGCACCGGAGCTGGCAACGTCGCGGGCCCTGTAACCATCACCGACACCGTTGTCCTCGAGCCGGCGACGCCCCGTCGCTTCCTCCGCCTCCGCGTGAGCCCCTGACGAGGAGCACGGGCATCTTGCCCTTCGACGCGGAGGCACTCCGACTCCGCACTTCCTGCGCATGGCTGGACACATGCATCTGCATGCCGTGGTGACGACGGCCACACCGCGATCGAGTCTGCCGCCCTTCCGATCCACAAAGCCTCCGGCCCATTCTCATCGGGCACACCTCACGGCAAACCTGTCCGCGAGCCCGACAAACGCCCGATGGGCGTTTTGAATAGGCAGAGGGCGTTTGGGGGTATGGTCCCGGCCACACGCTTCAGCTACACTCGACGCGTGGACCTCGCCCCAAGGAACCCTCACCGGACCGGTGTCCGGCGCCCGCTTCAGCCGGGCCGCGATCATGCCTGCGACAGGAATTCGCGTCGAACCACTCCCAAGGGAGCGAACCCAAAACTCCGCGTTATCCCATGAAAAACCCATCCCACCCGCTCCCGCCGGGCCTTGCACCCGCTCGAACTTCCGCCCGGCCCGCCTGGCAAATCTTGCTCCTCACCTTCGTGCTCTCGCTGCTCGCATTCGCCAGACCCGAGGCCCGCGCCGTGAGCACCACCGAGGACTTTATCGAGTCCATCGGCTTCTGTCTGCGCGCCGGCGATTACTCCGACGCCGACTGGAACAATTACATCAAGCCCAACCTCGGGGCCTCCGGCGTTCGCTACGTGCGCGACGGTCTCGGCCACATCGCCAACCCCACCATGCGCGCGCGCTTTGAGGATCTGCACAACACCTACGGCATCAAGCTGCTCGCCATGTGCATGCCCTTTGGCGAAAACATCCTCCAGGATCCCGCCAACGTTCCGCCGATCGTGGAGCTGGCCAAGCCCTACCTTCTCGCCGTCGAGGGCACGAACGAACCCGACTACTTCTGGTATGACGGTTGGAAAATGGGCGGCTTCGAAAATCGCTGGGACCAGGTCGAGTGGTATCACAGCCAGATCTACAACCGCATCAAGGCCCACCCGCCCACCGCCTCGGTCCTCGTGAGCACGCCCGCGATGGCCCACCGGCAGACCACCTACGAGTTCACCACTCGCAACATGCCCCACGACATCCACGCGTGGCACCACTACAACGGACGCAACCGGCCCAATCCCGACATCCACTACGAGCGCGTTCGCTACCCCTCCGACAAACCCGCCTATCTCACCGAGCACGGCTACAACCTGCTCTACCACGCCACGCCGCTCGCGCAGATGAAGTATTACGGGCGCAACATCGCCTACTTCTTCAAATACGGCCCGAACGTGAAGACCTTCCTCTTCGTCTTTGGCATCCACCACACGTCCCACGAGGACTTCGGCACCCACGCCACCGCCAGCAGCCCGCGCCCGGTCTATCACCACATCTCGGAGATCACCGCGCTGCTGCGCGAGGCCACCTGGAACAGCACCACCAAGACCTGGACGCGCCCCTCCTTCACCCCGGTGGACATGGCCTACGTGTTCCAGGGCAACAACGACGGCCTCCGCACCCATCTGCTCCAGAAGAGCAACGGCGACTACTTCCTCCTCGCCTGGCTCGATGTGGACTCGGTGAGCTCGACCAAGACAGACCTGAGCCAGACGCGCTCCTACACGCTTCTGCTGCCCCAGGCCTGCACCGTCACGCAGCACACCTTCAACGACAGTGGTATCCGTTCCGCCACTACCCTCGCATCCTCCGGCGTAACCTCCGTCTCGGTCAACGTCGCCGACCGCCTCACCATCTTCCAACTCACCAAGACCGGCTCGACCACGCCCGCCAACCCCATCGTCAGCGGCGCGGTCTACGAACTCGAGCCCGCCTGCGCCCCCGGCAAACGCCTCGATGTGCAAAACGGCGCCGACGCCAACACCACAAACGTCCGCATCCTCGCCGCCAACAACGGCGCCAGCCAGGGCTTCCAAATCACCCACGTCGGCAACAACGTCTACGAGTTCACGCCGCAGGCCGCCCACACCCGCCGTCTCGATGTCAGCGGCGCCAGCTCCGCCAACGGCGCCAACGTCCACCTCTGGCAATCCAACGGCGGCTCGGCCCAGCGCTGGAAAGCCTCGCCCCTCGGCGGCGACGTCTACGACTTCGAGCCGCTTTGCGCCCCCGGCAAACGCCTCGACGTCCTCAACGGCTCGAGCAGCGATGGAGCCAACGTGCAGATCCACGAAGGCAACTTCGCCAACGCCCAGCGCTGGCGCCTCATCCTTCGCACCACCTCCTCGCTCGTCGTCAGCGGCAGCGTCTATGAACTCGAGCCGCTTTGCGCCCCCGGCCTTCGTCTCGAAGTCAGAGACGGCGCCAACGCCAACGGCGCCAACGTGCGCACGTGGCACAACAACGGTTCCGACGCGCAGGGCTGGACCTTCACATCCGTGGGCAACGGCATCTATGAGCTCGCGCCCTTCTGCGCCATCACCCGTCGCCTCGACGTCGCCGGCGCCGGCAGCGCCGACGGCACCAACGTCCACCTCTGGCAGTCCACCGGCGGCAACGCCCAGCGCTGGAAGCTGATCGACCGCGGCGACAACGTCTATGACCTGGAACCGCAGTGCGCGCTCGGCAAACGCCTCGATGTGTTCAACGGCAGCGGCACGGCCGGCGCCAACGTGCAGATCCACACCAGCAACGGCGCCAACGCCCAGCGCTGGCGCCTCCACCTTCGCCACGCCTACGCCCCGATCTACAGCGGCGCGCTCTACGACCTCGCCCCGCAGTGCGGCCCCCTCAACCGCCTCGACGTCGTCAACCGCGACAACTTCGACGGAGCGGATGTCGGCGTGTGGTGGGCCAACCAGCTCGACGCCCAGGAATGGCGTGTCACCGACGTCGGCTCCGGATTCCACGAACTCGCGCCCCAATGCGCCGCCGGCCGCCGCCTCGAGGTCGCCGGCTCCGGCTCCACCAACGGCACCAATGTGCGCATCTGGGCGACCAACAACTCCAGCGGACAACGCTGGAAGCTCATCCACATCGGCGGTGCCTTCTACGAACTCGAGCCGCAGTCCGCCCCCGGCAAGCGTCTCGACGTGAACGCCGCCAGCTCCGCCGCCGGCGCCAACGTCCATCTCTGGCAAAGCTTGGGCAACTCCGCCCAGCGCTGGCGCTTCAGCGCACGCTGAGCCTGGATCCGCTGCGCTATCCGCGCCGAGAACCAGACCACGCGCCCATGCCACCAGGCATGGGCGCTTTGCTATGCCCGCTCAGCCTAAAGACGGCGGTGGAAACCGCAGATGCCGGGACGCAGATAACCAAGACATTCGGGCTCTGAAACACCTCTCCTCGTCGGTGATCAGATTCAGCCGATCAGTTCTTCGGGAATCAGCTTTATCCGCGAACTCTGCGCGATCTGCGGTTACTTTCTACCGCCGGATTTTGGCTCAGGGTGCCAGGCGCAGGACGTTCCACGAAAAGGGCGGCAGATCGACCTTCAGCTTTGCACCTTCGAAACGCGCGCCCGTCGCTTCCTGCGGCCGCACCCGATCCGGCGCCGCCTCCGTGTTCACCAGCCTCAAGTCCGGGGAACTGAGGATTCTCCACCATCCCAGCCCCAACCCCTCGAAGCCCTGCAGTTCCACCACGAGCGCCTGAAGCGCGTCGCTGCGGTTCAGGGCAAAGACGGTCACCGCGCCGTCGTCGTTCGCCACCACGACCACCTGCAACGCGTTCCCCTCCGCCTTCTCCAACGACTTCGCCGAGATCGGCACGTGGGGAATCCGCGCCGCACACCGCACCGCCGAGCGCAAGACGCGCCCGCGCCCATATCTCGACAAGTCGTGGAAGGGCCAGAAGATCGTCTGCCGCCATGCCGGGCCGCCCGCGCGCGTGCGAATCGGCGCGATGACGTTCACCAATTGCGCGAGACAGGCGATCTTCACGCGGTCCACGCGCGCGAGCAGCGTGAGGCCCATGCCACCGAGGAGCAACGCGTCGAGGACGTTGTGCACCTGCTCCTGCAGCGGCGGCGCGATCGACCAGGCCGGTTTCCACTCCGCCCGATCCCCGTCCATCGTCCAAACGTTCCATTCGTCGAAACAGAGCGTGAAGCGCTTGGGCGATTTGAACGAGGCCGAGACGGCGTCGCAAGTCGCGGCCACGTCGTCGATGAACCGCGCCATGGCGTCGGTCTGCGCGAGCGCGTCCACCGGCCGCTCGATCGGCGCGCCGTAGTAGGTATGCAAGGACACGTGCTGCACCTGGTGGAAACATTGTTCGAGCACGCGCCGCTCCCAGTGTCCAAACAGGGGCATCTCGCCGCTCGAGGAGCCGCAGACCACGAACTCCACGTCCGGCGGCGGCGAGGAGGAGCGGTTGGCGTCGGGGAAGCGCATCTGCTTGGCCGCCTCGCGCGCCCGCCGCCCGTATTCCTCCGGCTCGCAAGTCCCCATCTGCCACGGGGCGTCCATCTCGTTGCCCAAACACCACAGGCGGATGCCGTGCGGCCGCTCGTAGCCGTGCGCGACCCGCAGGTCGGAGAGCGCGGTGCCGCCGGGGTGGTTGCAATACTCATACAGCTCGCCGGCCTCGACCGGGCCGCGTGTCCCGAGGTTCACCGCCATCATCGGCTCGATCCCCGCGAGACGACACCATTCGACAAACTCGTTCGTGCCAAACTGGTTTGTCTCGGTGGCCATCCACGCCAGTTCGCGGCGGCGCGGCCGCTTCTCCGCCGGCCCCACCCCGTCCTCCCACTTGTAGCCCGAGACAAAATTCCCGCCCGGATAGCGGACGACGGTCACGCCCAGCTCGCGAATGAGTGCCAAGACGTCCTGCCGGAAGCCGCGCGCATCGGCTCGCGGGTGACCGGGCTCGAAAATGCCCGTGTAAACCGCGCGCCCGATGTGCTCCACGAAGGAACCGAAAAGACGAGGATCAACCGCGCCGACGACGAACTCGCGATTGCAGATCAGGTGGTTGGTCGGGACTGCGGAGCTCATGCAGCCATTGCTTCGCCGCAACGCACGGGAAGCAAGAGCCCGCCAGTCCGGAGCGCCGGAAGCACGGGCCGGAGATTTGCCGCACGTCGCGCGATGGCGGAGCCAGGGGACGATCGCCTACTCCATCACCGTGAGCGCCAACAAGGCCAACGTGGAGAGCGTCCAGCCCGGCGCGCTCATCTCCACGCGTAGGAGTTCGTCGTCAAGGCGCGGGTTCACCCACTCGTGCACATAAAGCCGGCCGGAGAGGTGCGGCGCATTGGTGAGGTCCACCACCTCCACGCTGCGTGTCGCCGCCGTCTCCAGCGGCCGGCACCCCCACCACCAGTCTTGAATGATTGCATCCATCGAGGCGCCGCGTCGTGCCGCCCTCCGCTCCCAGAGCGCCCGGACCGGCAGCACCTCCTCCCGGCCGGAGGAGAAGACGAAGCGATACTCGGCGAATGACTCCGCGTCCGACACCCAAGCCGCCGCGTGGAGCAGATACAGCGCCCGCGCCTTTCCGCCCACCGGGATCGCTACACGCGAGGGCAGCGCCTCCCCGCCCGTCGCCAGCACCTTCGGCTGCGCCGAACGCAACATCACCATCGAGCGCGGACTCGCCTCGCTCTCCTCGATCAAATCGAAGGGCACCCCATGAAAATGCTGCGGCCCCGCAAGCAGTCGCAGACGATAGCCTGTCCCAAAGAAACCACCCTCTCCGAAATGGCCGCCACGGTTCGCCCGAGGACGCAGCTCGACAAACCGCCACCGCGTATCCCGGCCATGCGGGCAAAGCCATCTGGCGGCAGGCCCGCACCGCATCAGAACGGGGGGCATCTCGTGCTTGTGCAACTGGCGGTAAGCCGAAGGACGGACACCCATCCACTTCAGGAACGCGGTCGAAAAGCTGAACGGGTTCTTGTAGCCGACCTCTCCCGCTATCGTTTCCACCGTCCGGTCCGAGAGCGTGAGCAATTTTGCCGCCCGCTGCATGCGAATCAGCGTCACCTGCTGAAAGACCGAACGACCCGTTTCCTTCAGACAGAGGCGCCGCAAGTGCTCCCTGCTCAAGTGCGTGAGCCCCCCGAGCGCCTCCAAAGACCACTCCCTGCCAGGATCCCGGCGAACCTGCTCCCACGCCCTCCCCAGCCTGAGGTCCGAGCGCTCACCCTGCAAAATTCGGTGCAGATAGAGCGAAACGAGCTCCGCCCACTGGTCGAGCCCGGGCTGATCCGGAGCGATGTTCTCCGCGATCAACAGACCCTCGACCGCCGCGCACAGCGGAGCGGGATCGGACTGGAAAAGTCGGGGCTTCATCGACGCGACCTGGTCCGCCGGAAGAAACGCGAAGCTCGCATGCACCCAGCAGAAGCGCCAGCGGGCGCCTCGCCTCGCTCGAAAGGCCGCGGGAGCCCCGGGCGGGTTGACGAAAACCATCCCTGCGGAGCAGCGTCGCCAACGGCCCTCCCAGAGCACCTCGCCTTCGCCTCCGACGCAGGCCAGAACGTGTCCGAAAGAGGGTTTTTCGCGGCGCACCCGGTAGGGGTGATTCACGTCCGAGACCCCGCACCATTCGAGACCGCGCGAGCGCAACGCATCAAGCCGCGAGCCCGAGCACATGCGCTCGCTACTGCGGGTTCCGATCACAAGCACGTCGTCGGTGCCGGCCGAAGAATGATCCATGGGGCGGGGTTTGGCGGGGGCGGGGCGCGCAGACATGGGAGCCGCCTCGCGACGCTTCAAGAGCAAAGATCGTATTCAAAAGATTGTTACACCTTTTCTCGCGCCCTCGCGCCGCGGGCGCGGCGCAAAGCCGTCACCGCGATCACGCCCACCGCGCCCTCCGCGCCTTCGCGCGCCTCGAGCACCAGCTCGCGCACCCGACGCTCCGGATGCGGATTCACCCATTCCAACAAATGGGCGAGCCCGTGCGTCTCCGACTCCTCCTCCGCCGACACCAAGCGCAGGCTGCGCACGCCTTCACCCGACAACGGCGCGTAGCCAGGCCACCAGTCCTGCACCTCCGCGTCGCCCAGCCGCGAATCGATGATCTGCGGATCGCCGGCGGCCATGATCGGCCTGGCCGTTTCGCTCCCATCTTCATAACGAAGCGAATAGGTCGCCAACTGGCCGCCCAGGCCCGACCAACCCGCGGTGTGCAGCACATAAAGCGCCTCCACATGGTCGCTCACCCGCACCCGCACCTTGGATGGCAGACGCCCGAGACCCACCGCCTCGAGCCGGCGCGAGTTGAGCAACACAAGACATAGACGCTCGTTCGACTCAGCCTCGATCACATCCATCGGCACGCCGCAGAGTTCGTGACGACCGCCCGGCAGCCCGGCCGGCGGCGTGCTCGCACCAAACCAGCAGCGGCCGGCGCCCTGCGCCGCCTGGTTGGCAAAGCCGCGCAGATCCAGAGGCGTCCACTGCTCGGCGCGTGCCGCCACCGCCCGCTCAAAGGGCGGCCTCCGATCCGCCTGGCGCCACCTCGGCTCCTCCCGCTTTTCCTTGATCGGCCGCTCGGAGCGATAGGCCCCGGGTCGCACTCCGGTCACGCGTTTAAACGCGTTGGAGAAGGCGAAACCGTTCTTGTAGCCCACCGCCTCCGCCACCACGTCCAAGGTCTGCCGCGTGAAGCGCAGCAGGTCGGCCGCGCGACGCATTCGAAGGTAGGTAACCTGCTCCACGGGAGCGCGCCCCGTCTCCTCAAGACACACGCGTCGGAGATGCTCATGACTCATCGCGGCCTCCTCGCATAGGCGCTCAACGGACCAATCCTCGGCCGGCGCATGCGCCACAGATTCCCAAATCCTCGCCAGTCGGCGCTCCCCTCCGGCCCGGGTGGCCAGGGCCCGGGCGTGCGCCGCCACCAAGTTAGCCCAACCGTCCATCAACGCGGCCGCGGCTGCGCTCTGCACGCAAAGCCTGAGCCCTTCGAGCGCATGCCGCAGGGGTCTCGGGTCCATCTGCGCGAGGAAGGGTTCCGTCACCGTTCCCGTGCCTGTAGAAAAAAACTCCGCCCGCGTATGCACCCAGCAAATACGCCAACGGCGCCCTGTGACTACCCGAAGACCCTCAGGTCGAAACGGAGGATTAACGAACACCATGCCCGGGCCCATGCGACGCCACTCCCCGTCGATCCAAAGCTCCCCTTCTCCGGCCAGACAACCCATCACATGTCCGAAATCTGGAGCCGGGCGCAGGATCTCGTAAGGCTCGGCCAAATCGGACAAGCCCACCCAATCGACGCCGAGCGCGTGAAAGGGCGCCACCTCCCGTGCACCGGCCAGCCACTCGCGAGAGTCGCGACCTATTATGTGCTTTTCAGACATTATTTGGGGCAGCGTGGGCATGGTCTCCTAGGGGCGTGATGGGGTATCCTCCGTGAGCACTTCAAGCTACACCCATGAAAAAGTCCACCTCCAGCCCCAAAACGTCGCCTCTCACCGGTCGTCGCGCCTGCCTCGTGCTTGCGGCAGGTGTTTTCTGCGCATCCTCCGCCTCCGCTACCACCCTCGCCTACTGGCGCTTTGAGGAGGGGCCGGAGAACGGCCAACTGATCGGCCAGACAGGCAACCTTGGGCAAGCGCGCACCTTCGCCCTCGATTCCAGCGGCAACGGCAACCACATGGGCACCTGGCAGGCCCCGCAGAGTCCGGGCAACACCTCGCCCGACTACTCCTTGATCCGTCCCTTCACCATTGTGCCCCAGACGGGTGCCACCAACAACTTCTCCTTCGCCTTCGACGGCAACGACGACCTGTTCTCCTCGCCGAGCAGCTCGCTCGACTCGTTCCGCTCCTTGCCGGCGCTGACCATCGAGGCCTCTGTGCGCTTCGGTTCGATCGGCACCTGGCAGACATTTGTCGGCAAGGACGGTCGCAACATCCCCGGCAGCCAGGACCCCAACTTCGCGGGCGCCTACTTCCAGTTGGTGCAGGACCCTGGCTTCAACAACCACGTCGCCATCAAGCTCCACCAAGGCAACGGGGCCCTGGTCAGCGTCTATACCCAGGCCCCCGTCGTCGCCGGAGCTTGGTATAACTTCGCCGCCGTCGCCGATGGCACCAACCTGTCCCTCTACTCGATCTCCGCCTCCGGCGTCGTCACCCTCGAGAACAGCGCGCCCTTCTCCGGCAACGTCACTTTCAACTCCACCGGCGACTGGTCTTGGACCATCGGCCGCGGGATGTATAACGGCCAGGTGGTCGACTGGATGTCTAACAACTCCAACATCGACGAAGTCCGCCTCAGCGCCGCCGCTCTTGGCACGCACCAGTTCCTCGCCACGGCCATTCCCGAGCCCTCCGCCTTCGCCGCTTTGGGAGGCCTGGCTGCGCTCGGCTTCGCCGCCACCCGCCGCCGCCGCGCCTGACCCGCCACGGTCAACGATCCTACCCGTCTGTGATCGCGCCGCCGGGAGCACCTGCTCCCGGCGCTCCTTTTTAACACCTCTTCCTTTCCCATGAATCCTCCGATTGAAATTCCGCGTCCCGAATATCCCCGCCCGCAATTTGTGCGCAACGAATGGGCCTGCCTCAATGGCATATGGGACTTCGAAATCGATCACATGGACACCGGCTTGGACCGCGGGCTGCTCCACCGTCCGCTCTCCAGCCGGATCATCGTCCCCTTCTGCCCGGAATCCGTCCTCTCCGGCGTCGGCCACACCGACTTCATGCGCGCCGTCTGGTATCGTCGCCGCATCGTCATCCCCGCCGCATGGCACGGCCGCCGCATCCTTCTGCACTTTCAGGCCTGCGACTACGACACCACCGTCTGGGCCGACGGCATCGAAATGATTCGCCACCGCGGCGGCTTCACCCCTTTCACCGCGGACCTCGGAGTCCGGATGGGCGGCACCAGCGTGGATATCACCGTGCGCGCTCGCGACACCCACGAGAACCCGCAACCCCGCGGCAAGCAGTCGTGGAAATACCACAACTTCGCCTGCCTTTACACTCGCACCACCGGTATTTGGCAGACCGTCTGGATGGAGCCCGTGCCTGACGCCTACCTGCTGCGCACGCGCATCACCCCCGACCTCGCCAACTCCTGCTTTCACCTTGAGCAGCCGCTGCGCGGGCCGCACACGAACCTCACTTACCGCGCCATCCTCAAGGCGGGAGATCTTCTCGTCGCGCAGGGCGAGACCCGCTGCGGCGAGGGGCTCGCCCCCCGCCTGGTGCTCCCGGTCGCCGCCGAGCACCGCCGCCTCTGGTGCCCCGAGGACCCCTTCCTCTACAGCCTTCGCCTCGAACTGCGCGACGCCTCCGGCAATCTCGTTGACTCGCTCGATAGCTACGCCGGCCTCCGGGCCGTCGCCATCGAGGGCAAGGCCGTAAAGCTCAACGGGCGCGTCGTCTTTCAACGACTCGTGCTCGACCAGGGCTACTACGCCGACGGCATCATGACGGCGCCCAACGAAGAGGCGCTCGTGCAGGATATCCGCCTCGGCATCGCCGCCGGCTTCAACGGCGCTCGCCTCCACCAAAAGGTCTTCGAGGAGCGCTTCCTCTATCACGCCGACCGCATGGGCTATCTCGTGTGGGGCGAGTTTGGTGACTGGGGCTGCGGCGGCGCGGGCCACCGTGACGATCACCAGAAACCCGGCCCCTCCTACGTCGGCGAATGGCTTGAGGCCGTCGAGCGCGACCACGCCCACCCGTCGATCATCGGCTGGTGTCCCCTCAACGAGACCTACCAGACCCTCACCGACCGCATCTCGCAGCTCGACGACGTCACGAAGGCGATGTTCCTCGCGACGAAAGCCTTCGACCTCACCCGTCCCGTCATCGACGCCTCCGGCTACGCCCACCGCGTGCCCGAGACCGACATCTACGATTCGCACGACTACGAGCAGGACCCCGAGTTGTTCCGCGCCAACCACGCCAAACTCCCCGAGGGCAAACCATTCCTCAATCCTCACCCGCGCGAGAAACTACCCGCTTGGTCCATTCCTTACGCGGGGCAGCCTTACTTCGTCAGCGAGTTTGGCGGCATCTGGTGGAATCCCGACGCTCGGCCGGACGAGGACTCCTGGGGCTATGGCACCAAACCGCGCACGGAAGAGGAGTTCCTCGCGCGCTTCACCGGGCTCTGCGATGCGCTCATCGACGATCCCGAGATGTTCGGCTACTGCTACACCCAGCTGACCGACGTCTTCCAAGAGCAGAATGGCCTCTATCGCTTCGACCGCACGCCGAAGTTCGACCTCGAACTGCTGCGCGCCGTCCAGTGCCGCCCCGCCGCGATCGAGATCGCCGCGAAACGCCAGCGCAGCGGAGGGGTCGGGATCGAAAGCCCCGCCTCCACCAGCCTCCGCCACGCCTCCGCGACGCCTCCGGTCACCGTCTGAGCCCCGCCCCGGGCGCGTGCCTCGCCACGGCCCTCGCTCTCCGCTTCAAAGCGTGGAGCGAAGGCCTTTTTTCTCCCCCGCCCCGATCCGATTTCGCTCAGCGCAGTGGCACGGGTGGCCCTTCGCTCGCGAGCCGATGAGCCATGAACCTCATGCACCCCAGCAAACACCCCGCCCTCCACGTTCTCTCCCGCGCGGCCCTCGCGCTTTCCCTGAGCCTTCCCCTCTTCGCCTCGGCCGAGGAGGAGATGCTCGTCGAAGACCCGTCCCTCATCGTAAACGGCGGCTTCGAGTCCGGGCACTTGCGTCCCTTCACCAGCTTTGGCGCCCTGCTTACCAGCCAAAACGAGGACGTCGCCTTCGGCCGGCACGCCGTGCGCCTCAACCGCGGCACCGGCCTCGTGGCCTCCGTCGCCGTGAAGCCCTCCACCCGCTACGTCTTTTCCGTCTGGGGCCGCGTCGAACGCGAAGGCGAATGGCTTCGCATCGGGGTAAACGGCATCAATGGTCGCCGCGACGACCACAACGCCGGCCTCACCTCCACCCGGTGGACGGAGACCCGCATCGAGTTCACCACCGGTCCGGAAGACCAGCGCGTCGACGTCTTCGCCTTCAAGGACCACGGCATCCAGCCCGGCTTCGTGGACGAATTCACCATGGTCGAAGTCCGCTGACTCCCGCTCCGTCCGCTGCGCGGCGGCCCCTTTCATTCCATTCCATATCCAACCACATCCCCTACTTGCATAGCCGCCGACGCCAGGAGCACCTGTCTGTCACACCCCGCCGCCCGGGCGTCTTGCGTTTCCATCCCTCCATCTCTGCGACCTGACAACCCGGCGCGCTCTCCGCGTAGCGCCACGCGTTCCTCGCGCTTGTCCGTCCATCGCACCTCTTTCTCACCTCACTCCCATGCGCCTAATCCCGCTCCTGTTCGCCCCCTTCGCCCTCCTCGCCTCGCCCGCCGCCACGCCGAGCGTCTCGCTCATTCCTGACGGCGGCTTTGAAAGCGGAAACCTCGAAGGCTTCGCCGTCTACGGCGCCCGCATCACCAAGGCCCCCGCCGAGGTCTTCCTGGGCGGCCACGCCGTCCGCCTCAACCCCGGCACCGGCTTCGCCTACAACGCATCGGTGAAACCCAACACCCGCTACACTTTCTCGCTTCAGGGCCGCGTAGAGCGCGAAGGCGAGTATTTCCGCATCGGCGTAAACGGCCTCCAAGCCGGCACGATCAACGAAGGCGGCAACCAGACCGCCTTCCAAAAAACCATCGTGCACTTCACCACCGGCCCCCAAGATCGAAGGGTCGATCTTTTTGCCTTCAAGGACGTAGGCGAAGGAGCCGCTTTCATCGACGAAATTTCGCTGGTGGAGAGCCGTTGAATAAGCGGCGCGGTCCAATCAGGGGTCAACCCACCGCCTCGTTCGTCTCGTTCGACTCATCGCCCCCCGCCCCCCAACCCGCGCCCGCCACGAAACCCCAAGCCTTTCCCACCCCCCGCGGCTTCACCCTCATCGAGCTGCTTACCGTCATCGCGATCATCGGCATCTTGGCCGCGATCCATCATTCCCACCGTCGGCGCCGTTCGCGCCAAGGCCCGCACCGCCCATTCCCTGTCCAATCTACGGGAACTGGCCCGCGCTCGTGTTCACCGACGACAACCGCGGCGTCCTGCCCTACAGCGACTACCCCGGCACCGCCAGAGACTGGACCCGCACCCTGCTGCCCTACATCGGCGCCTCCCCCAACAACTGGGATTGGAACTGGGATCCCACGGTCAACCCCGCCACGCCTCCCACCGTGCCGGCCGTCTACCGTGATCCCTTGGTGAACGCCCCCGACCGCTTCATGCCCGGCTACGTTTCCTACCAGTTGAGCTTCTAGGCCTCGCGCCACAGCCGTGGCTGGGGCATGGACCAGGTGCGTCTCTCCAACTTTCGCAATCCACCCCGCGCCTACCTCTTCCACGCCGCCACGGGCGATGCCCTCTGGGGCAGCTGGGAAGACTGACGCGAGCCCGACCTCGTCCGATCAATCCGCATGCTCCTCATCAAGCCCTTCACCGCCGAGGGCCCCGGCCTGCGCCTCCTCGTCGGCCGCGAGGACTGGAAGCGTGCCTGGCAAAAAGGGCCCCGACGGCTGTCGTCGCATGAGCGACACCTTCTGGATCGAGGCCACTCCCCTGAAACCCAAAGCGTGACGCCGATGGGCCGAGCGCTTGGCTAGCGCATCTTCAAAAGAACTGTAGCACTGAATTTCGGCGGTTTGACGTGGCACGGGCGTCCCGCCCGTGGGTTCGGAAGAGGGGCGGGGACGCCCAATCTTGTCGCTTTAGCTGCTTGTGCCGGTTCGAGCCGGTCTGAGGAGCGTCCGCGTCTCGGGGGCTGGTTTCGGCGTCTCGCCGAGACCTCGCAGGAAGGCGCTGGGCGATACGCCCAGCGCAGCACCCGGGACGGGTGCGCTCCCCGGACCTCGATAAGCACGGCTCCGTATCGGCGCGACGCCCATGCCCCGCCAAACCGGCGACAGCTTCATTTGAAATGCTCTAGCCCCAACCTTTGAGTGAGAAGACGCGGTGCACGTCCCCATTCGAGCAGACGGCGTGATTAATCTCGTAAGGGACCTCGCCCCCCCCGCGATCAAGGGCGAAAGCGCAAGGGATCACGTTGCCCGGACGACAGGAAACTCCGCGATTCGGAGCGTGGTGGCTCCATAGGGAACGAGTTGAACGATCTCCTCCGCCTCACACTCGGCGAGCGGAGCGGGTGGCGGCGACGGGGCGTCGTCATTCTCGGCGATCCAGCCCGGGAAACGGCGGGCCTTCACCGAGACGGTGAGCGGAGGCTCGCGACGGCAAAAGGGAGCGCGAGACCCCACGGGCCGGGTCTGCGGCTCAAGCGTGCTTGCCTTCTCGATCGAGGAGGCGGCGAGGGCGTAATTCCATGGACCAAGAGGGCGCGCCTCCCAGTCGCCGAGCCGAGGGTCGAGGGACGGTTGACCGACTTTGGTCCAAGTGTGGGCGACTGGCAGGGCGAGCACGAGAGGGCCGTAACAGAGGCAGGCGGCGCCTCGAGGGCGGGGCTCGGCGCGCACGAAGAGATCAAGATCGAGCACGAGTTCGTCGCCGTCGTGCCAGACACGACGCGGCGTGGTCCAGAAAGCGCCGGGGACGGGGGTCCAAGTTTGCTTACCAAGCCTGGCTGTGGCGGAGCGCGCGCCGCCTGGAACGCGGACGGTGAGGGCGAATTCCACGGGCCGGGCACAGCGGACGAGGTAGCGCACGCGCGCGGCGAAGGGATAGTCCGTGACACACTCGATCGAGTAGTCGCCGGCGCTGAGGCGCGCGGGCAGGAGAAGCGCGTTGACCGGATCGCCGGCGGGCGTGCGCAGCCAGACGCTGTGCGCCAGCTTGGGCCAGCCTTGGTGAAAATTGGCGGTGCAGCACCCGAAGTGGCCCTCGAAGGAGAACAGGTTGGCCTCGGGACCATTCGAGACAAAGTGGTGGGCGCCGCGGCTGACGCTGATCTGGTTGGGCTGCTGATCGTATTGGCGCGCCCAAAAATCCTCGGTCAGCGCGGCGGGCAAGGCATTGAGCGCCACCCGCTCCAGGCGGTCCGCGAGCGCGGCCTCGCCCGTCACACGCAGGCCCACCTCGAGCGAGAACATATACTCCACGACGGTGCAGGTCTCGGTGCCTTGGGCCGGCGAGTCGCCGGCGAGGTGCTCGTCGCCGGAAAACATCCCGGAGACCTGCCCGTGATGCGTCTCCAGGTGGGCGATCATCGCGTTGCTCGCCTCACGATCGGCGGGATCGCCCGTTTCGCGCCAGCGGAGGAAGCCGGCCTTCACGGCCATGGCGTTGTTCACGCCGTGGAGGCGGAGCTTGGCGGCATCCTCCCAGCCGACGGCGGCGGCGCGGCCAACGGGCGGGGCGTCGCGGTAGAACGCGGCCCAATCGAAGCCCTGGGCGCGCACGCGATCAGCGAGCGAGAGCAGCCAAGCCTCGCCGGTGCGTTCGTGGAGGGCGTGCAACGAAAGCGTGAGCTCCATCCAGCGCATCTGCGCCCAGGAGGTAAGCGGCTCCGCGGCGAGCAGCGCGTCGATGCGGCGCGCGCAGCGAAGGAGCGCGGGCACCACGCGGGCGTCGTCGGTGGCGTCGGCCCAGGCGAGGAGGGCCTTGGCCACGATAAAAAGCGGCCAGGGGTCGAGCCGATCCTGGCCAATTCCCTCATGCGCGTCGTGCTTCGCGCCCAGCCAGCCGTCGGCGTCCTGACCGGCGAGAATGGCGTCCACCCAATGCCGTGCCTTCGCGACAAGCCGCTCGTCCCGGAGGAGGAAGGCGAGCGGGATCAGACCGTCGAGCCAGTAGGGGCCGCGTTCCCAGCCCTCGTGCTCGCCTCCGATCCAGCGACTGCGGCCGATGCACGGCCAGATCTCGTCGAGGTGCCCCGAGAGGCCGGCGGCTTGCGCGGCGAGCTGCGTCCGGAGCCAGCCGCAGGGCGTGACGGCCGGCAGCGGCCATGACAAAAAGGCGGCCGGGCGCAAGGCGGTGGTGGCCGGCGCCAGGGAAGGCGCGATGGAGGCGACGGGAGGCACGGGTATCAAGCGCGGCGGCGACGACGGAGGAACGCGGCGCCGAGTCCTGATGCGCCGAGCAGCAGCGCGGCGGAGGAGGGCTCGGGGATGACCGTGGCGGTGAGCGTGAGGTTGTCGATCCGGGCGAACTGGGTGCTGTCGCCGTTGCCAAAGATCACCACGCGGAGCTGGCGCCCGACCAGATTCTCGGCCGCGATCTGCGCGGCGGTGAGCGAAACGGACTGGTAGTTGAAGATGTTCAGTCCCACCGCCGACGGGATCAAAATGGCGTCGGCGGGGCTGCCGACATCCGCGCCGTCTGCGAAGGCGACGAGTCGCAGCGTGAAGGTGCCAGCGCCGCCCGGTTGGTCGGAGGCGAAAGCCGCGCCGGCGGAAAACGTGTATGTGGTGTCGGCCTGGATCAGCCCGGTGTCTTGGAAAAGCACCCCGTTGGTGACGCCGAGGTAGGCGAGCTGCGTGCCTTCGCCACCGGCGATGAAGTCGGCGAAATCACCGTTCCGAATGATGCCTGCCTGGTTGGTGGAGAAGTAGCCAGGGACGGAGCCAAAGACGCCTTCCGAGGGATTGAGCGCGGGAGATTCAAAGGAGGGGTTGACGATCGTCTGCGCGGCGACGGTGGCGGCCGCGGCGAGCGCGGTGCACAACGTGAGTGAAAGGGAAACGAGGGTGGATCGGGAGGGCATGGGATAGGGGGTGGCTTAACGGTCAAGACTCAGGCATCAGGCTCGACGCGCCACGATCCAAGGTGTTTTCAATCGTTGAATGAAACCCGCTCCGCGTCTCAAGGACATCGCCGCCCACGCGGGCTTGGACGTTTCCACCGTCTCGCTCGCGCTGCGGGGCGATCCGCGCATCCGCCCGGCAACCGCGGAGCGGGTGCGTGCCGCCGCCCGGGCCTTGGGCTACCGCACCGACCCGGTGCTGGCGCATCTGATGACGCGGCTGCGCCTGCGGCGCGGCGAGCGATACCGCGCCACGCTGGCCTTCCTCTGCGCCGCGCCGCGGGAGGCTTACGAGCGCTGGCCGACCCAGCGGCGAATCCTCGCCGGGGCGACGCGCCGCGCGGCGGAGCTCGGCTACGAACTGGCGTTTTTTCATTATCATCGGGCCGGACACGGGCCGGCGCGCTGGGACGGTCTGCTGCGCGCGCGCGGTATCGAGGGCGTGGTGCTGGGAGGCTTCTACACCGAGCAGGAGCTGGCCGCGGCGGCTCCGGTGTGGAGGGCGCGGGCGGTCGTTTACGCCGGTCTGCGACGCAGTGCGCCCGCGCTGCACGTCGCGTGCAACGACCACTTCGCGACGGCCGCGCTGGCCACACGACGATTGGCGGAGCTGCATTACCGACACCCCGCGCTCGTGATCGACCCCGGGGTGGATGCATTGCTCGAGCGGCGGTTCACGGCGGGATTTTGCTCCGCGCACCCGCAGGGCGAGGCGGCTGGCGCTCGCTCGCTGGTGCGTTTGCCCCTGCCCATCGATCACGCCAAGCTGGTGGAGGCGATCCGGCGAGGCCGGCATGACGCGCTTCTCTGCCTCGACCCCGTGGATCAGGCCGCGCTGGAGGCCGCGGGCTGGCCGGTGCCGGCAAGGCTCGGTCTGGCGAGTCTAGACCTGCCGGAGCCGGCCGGATCGCTCGCCGGCGTGTGGCAGAACAGCGATCACACGGGAATGAGCGCGGTGGATCTGGTGGTCGCGCAGCTTCAGCGCGGCGAGCGCGGCGTGCCGCCCTACCAAAAATGTCAGCAGATGGAGGGCGCCTGGCACCAGGGATCAACCGTGCGCGACAGGTCGCAGCGGGTCGAGCCCCGCACGACGCGGGCGAGGCGAAGCGCTTAGTGCGGGATGAGCGGCCACCGTTGCACAGTGTCACCGAGGGAAGTCCAGATGTGGCATTCGCTCCGGGGCTGGCGTCGACGCGGCCTCAAGGAGACGGTAGGTTGAGCACGCCGAGGTCATACCAGAACTGGGCGCCCTCGGCGCCATCGTCCCAGCCGTCGAGCCAGGTGAGGGTCTGCTTGTCCGGCGTCGCATCCGAGTCGTGCACACGAAGGTTCAAGGCGCGCAGACCGTCGCGGCGAAGCTCCACCAAGTAGAGCGTCTGGCCCGCTTCCTCGCGGCGTAGCACCTCCGAGCGCAGGACGGTGAGCGGCACGTCTCCGGCCACCACGCGAGCGGGGCCGGAGGCGGCCGCGGCGATCGCGACGGACAGCACGCGTCCGCCGGCGTCGCTCGCCCGGATCTCCAGCCTGTCCGCACCGGCGAGAGGCCCGGAGGCGGCCGCAGCGCGGTGCTCGTCGTCCTTCACGCGAAGCGCGATCAGGAGATTATCCTCGCGCGTGGCGATCCAGCCCTCCGCCGAAAGATCCGAGGCGCCGCGATACCAGCGCCGCGAATCGGGCTCGATCTCATAGAGGTTGCGCAGACGCACCGCATCGAGGGTGAATTGGGGAGCCAGTGTGAACCAGGCGTCACGCGGCTCGTTCCAGAAAGCGGGGCGCAGCACTCGGGGCGACTCGAACACGGCCAGCGTGACCGCCTGCCGGGCGATGAGGCGGCCCTCCCGGCGCAAGGAGAGCTCCACCAAGCGCTCCGGCGAAGTGCCGGTGAGCGCGGCGCGCAGATCGTCGGGGCCGCCGGTGACGAGCTTGAAGCCCATGCTGCCACTCAGCACTTTGAACGCGACCAGGTTGCGGCCCTTGCGAACGGGCACGTCGAAGGTGTGCGAGATCAGCGACAAGCCGCCGCCGTTGCCCCGGTCCAGCGTGCTGTAGATTTCACGTCCGTTGACATGGCAGGAGAACCACCAGTCGGCGGCCGCGCCAACGCGCACCGTGGTGTCCACCGGACTGTCGAACCAGCCGTAAACCATCGCCGCGCGGCGCTCGCGAATCTCGCGACCGACGGCGCGCTGGAGATCAAGCGCATTGTCCTGCAGCAACATCGCACGCGGGCGCACGGGGCCGGACACTCCGGGAAGCTGCGCCGGGATTTCGGCGGTGTGCCGAGCGGGATCGATCTCGTCGGCGATCACGTCCAGGAAGACGGACCACTCGACCGGCCAGCCGACGCGTTCGCCGACCTCGGCGTTGGCGCGCACGGTGACGGAGGTCTCTCCGCGCGGGGGCACGGTGACGGGCTGCGCAGCGGGAACGAGCGCCACCGCGGCGCCGTCACCGGCCTTGGCGACCAGCTCGACCTCAAGCGCCTCGGCGGCGGGGTTGCGCACGGTGACCTTCATTTCACGCTCCACGCCGGGCGCGAGCTGCAGCCGAGCGGGCGCCTCGATCAACGATGGAGCCACGCTTGCACCGCCCCCGGCGGCAGCGCCCGGGGCGCGCCAGGTGACGAAGATCGGCCGCGAAGTCACGGTTACCGGCACGGTTCCGTTCCCGAGCACGTCGGCACGCGTGCGGTTGCCAAAAAGATCGACGATCTCGACGCCCTCGGGACGCTCGGCCGCCGAGCCCGCGAGCGAGAGGTTGCGGGCGAGGACGATGTCCCGGTTGGTCCAGAGCACGATGGCGCGGCGCCGGCCGTCCGCCGACTCGAAGTAGTGCGCCTCCGCCACGGGAGACTGGATGTCCACCGTGCCCGAGTGGGCCAGCCCGCGCAGGGTTTGCACGAGATTACGGTAGGCGAGCGCGACCGGACGCGGCTCCTGGGGGGTCTTGAGGTTGGTGTAGGCCCAGTCGCCGCCGGTGATGTATTTCCGGAACCAGAAAAAGGCGGGCATCTTCACCGACTGCGCGAAGACGAATTTCTGCACGCAGGTCGCCGCTTGGATGATCTGCTGCGGCCGCGTGATGGCGGAGACGCCGGACTCGGTGTCGATGTAAAGGTTGCCGCGATACTTGCCCGCCTCGCGGGTGAGTTTCACCACCTTCTCGTGCATGCGCCGTTGCGATTCCGAGCCGGGACCGTGGGCGTGGTAGGCCCACGCGACGATGGTGTCACCGGGCACGAGTTGGATAAACTCGCGGGAGCGGCGGTCGCCCTCCTCGCCGGCAAAACTGAGCCCGCCGTTCATCACGATCGCGTCGGGATCCTCGCGGAGGATGGCGCGGGCGATCGTGGCGTGAACCTCGACGTAGTCCTTGATCGGACCATCGTAGAAGAACGTGAGATCGGGCTCGTTGCCCAGTTCCCAATACTTCACCCGCCCCTTGAAGCGACGCGCGATCTCGGCCGCGTAGTCGGCCTTGCGCTTCGCCTCGTCGGCACGGCGCTGCGGGTCGGGCACCCAGCCGGGCGGATCGGTCTCCACCATGCTCGTCATGCCATGCTTGGCGTAGAGCTGCAGGTAGCGCTCCACCTGGTCCGGCGCGGGAACGGGCGTGGGGAGACGCCGTGTGATGTCCACGCCGAGGTAGTCGAACCAGTCGAAGGAGAAAACCTGGCCGCTATCCATGCCGTAGAGAAATTCGCCGGGCTGGGCGCGGGGCAGAGGATCGACCGGCGACACGCCGACGTAGGTCTCGTAGTCGAACACCGGGTTGCCCGGATCGCGGCGCGAGAACACCTCGAGGCGGATGCGATAGACGGCGTTGCGCAGACCCGTGGTGTCGAACTCGACGGGCAGCTCGCCACGACCGCGCGCGGGGAAGCGCACCGAGCCCTCCTTGCGGCCCAGTTCCTTGTCCTCCCAGTCGGAGAAGGTCACGCGATAACCAAGATCCACCTGGCTCTCGGCGAGGTTGCGGAAACGGTAGCGTAGCGTCTCGCGCGTGTCGGGGGGCGAGACCAGGAAGGAGCGCGGACCCTCGATCCCGTCGAAACGTAGCAAACGCGCGAGGTTAACCTCGCCACCGCGCGTGGCGTAGCCGCGCAGGCGCACGGCTCGGAGCGCGAGCGGCTCGTTGTAACTGTTCACCCGGAAGTCGGCGCCCTCCAACTTGCCATCGTCGCTGCCGCCATGCCGCCCGCCAAGGAAGGCGTTGTCGATCTGTTGGCTGATCCGCTGGAAATCGTCCTGGCGCCCCCACCCCTCCGCCGCCCGGCGCACGCCATCGGCCGTGTCCATCACCACTCCGACGCTTGCGTTGGCACGGGTGCGATAGACGACATCAAGATCCACCGCTGGCTGCTTGCCCTCACGGAAACGCGGATCCGTGACGCGGAAGCGGAAAGTGCGGCCCCAGGCAAACTCCGAGCCGCCGTGTGACTCCCAGACGGGAAAGTCGGCAAAACCCTGACGGATGCTGCCGCGAGTGGTCGAACGCTCCTCGACCTCGAGACCGCGGGCGATCGGCTGACGGTCGAACACGAAGAAAAGGTCCTCGGGCCGCGCGACCACCAGCGTCTGGCCGAAGCTTGCGCGTCCCCGCTCACCGGCCGGATCCCGCGCCTGAAGCTCGACCTGCGCATAGTAGAAATCGGCTTCCAAAGTCGCCGGCGCCTCGACCTCCAGTCGGGCGGAGCTACCGGAGGCGATCCTCACGGCGGTGTCGCGCCGGGCCACGGCGCGTCCCCGCCAGTCGAGCAGGAGCAGCCGCGCCTGGCCCTCGAAATGACGCCGCGCCTCGTTGTTTACGACGAAGACCACCCGCCCCGCGCGGCCCTCGTCCAAAACGAAACCACCCTCGGGGGTGCTCACCTCGCGCAAAGTAAGGGAACGCGAGAAATCCACATAGGTGGCGGGGTCGTGAGCCCATAGCCGGACTTGCGAAACATAGAAGTCGCCCGCGGCGGCGTTGATTCGAATATCGTAGCCGTCGGTTTGGAGCGCGTTCGGCGGATTGCCGTGGGAGCGGGCGCCAAAATAGGCGTCGTCAACGCGGAAGCGCAGGGTCTGCCACTCCTGCTTGTTGCCCCAGCCGGAAGCGACCTTGCGGCTGCCCGTGGCGGAGTCGATCAACACGTCCACCGCCGTGTTCGCATCATGCCAAAACACCACCTCGCCCTCGACGATCGGCCGCCGTCCGCGTTGCGCGGCGGGCTCCGTCACGCGAATCAGGAAAGAGCGCGCCCACTCGTCCGCGGGAACGGAACGATGCCTCGCCACCCAGGCCGGCCGCCCGCCTCGATCAGCAAAGGCGAGCCCCGCACGCTCGAAGCTCAACCCTTTCTCGATGGGCTGGGCGCGGAAATCGATGGAGAGTTCGGCCGTGCCCGAAGCGCGCGCGAGCAACGCGGAAAACAAGCAAGGCAGAAGGAGCAACAGGAAACGCAGGCGGGATGACATGGTGCGATACGGGCGAAGCAGATGCAGGGGGTTGGGAGAATGTGACACGAATGGGGTTCGAGAGCGATAGGGGCGCGAGATCAGCGCTCGGCGCGCAAACGCAGGAAACGACGCGGGCTGACGGAGCTCAGCGGCACGGGATCACGGACGACCACCACACGCGGATGTGAGCCGGGACCATCACCCGAAACCTCCGCTTCCCCGGTCAGCGGCTCGCCGCGCTCGCTTCGCGCGATCTCGTTCCAGACCCCAAGGTCGGAACCGGCCTGGACGAGATAACGCAGATCGGAATTTTCCGGTAAGCGGGTAAAGGCGAGCGCAAGGTGCAAGTCGTCCCCGACTTGATGGGCGCCGACCGCGTAGCCCGGCGCGTCGTCCGCGTGGAGCGGATCACCGCCGAGCGCGTATTCCAACAAAGCCGGCCGGCCGTCGCCGTCGCGATCATCATCGTCGGCCGTGGAAGCGTCCCCGAACCAGCAGAGCTTCCAGCGCGAGAAACCGCCGGGCGTGACGATCTCGACCGGCGCCGTGGGCTCGGCTTCGACGTCTTGGTTCACGGCGATCACCCGGTAGGCGTAGTTGCTCGATGGGGCGGCGCTCGTGTCATGGAATCCCTCCGCATCGGCCGGCAGGACGGCCAGCGGGGTCCAGGGCCCCTCAACCGCGAAAGCGCGCTCCACCCGGAAGCCGGACTCCACCCCCGAACGATCCGCCCAGGACAGCGCCACGCCTTCGCCACTGGGCTTGGCCGCGAGACCGGCGGGCGCGCGCGGGCGAACGGGCTCGGTCTCGTGCGCGAGCTCCAGCCAGGTGTCCACCTCGGTGGCGGAGCGGGCGATCCGGCCGCGATAGGTCACGCGGAGCGGCGCAGCGCCGTCATCGGCCACGGCCAACAACCCATAACGGCTGTCGCCGGGGCTGGCTCCATGACTGTAGGGACCGCCTTTGACCGAGCCCGCCCGGTTGAATGACGCGGCATGGAACACCGGGATGCGCACGCCGGGGACGTAAGCCTCGGTGCCTCGCCCGTCGTCGGCGGCGAGCGCATGCATGTCGCCGGCGAGGATCACGATGTTCTGGATGCGCTGGTCGCGGATAAACTCGAGCAGTTCCGTCCGCTCCGTGCGGTAGCGCCCCCAGTTGTCACGGTTGGTTTCCATCGAGATGAAGGGCACCGTGCTCACCCACACGATCAAGGGCGTCTCCGAATCGCGGGCGTCGAGAAGCTGTTGCTTGAACCACGCCTTCTGCGCCGCGCCCATCATGGTCTTGGACGCGTTGTCCGCCCAATGCACCGGATCGCGCTCGCTGCGCAGGTCGCTGAGAATGAAACGCACGCGCCCAAGGGTGAAGGCCTGGTAGATCGCCCCGTGAGGCTCCCCCGCTCCGGGAATGTCGGGAAGCGAATAATGGGGAGCCAGTTCGCGATACACCTGCCGGTGCGCGAGCCGGCCGGCGAAGGTGCGGTCGGAGTCGTCGCCCGAAAAATCGTGGTCATCCCACATGTAAGCCGAGGCGTGGCGACGCAGCAGCGCGCCTTGACGCCCGATCGCCAGCGCGTCGCGGTAGTTGACACGATAGTCCGCCGGATTGCGCGAATCCGTGTCCGCGTAGTTGAGGTCTCCCATGTGGATGAAGAGACGGATCGCCTCCGCCGCGAGGGCGTCATACACATGTTGCGGCTCCGCGGACCAATGACCGCAGGCGCCGAAACCGATCTGGAACGAGGCGGGACCGGGCGCCGGAAAACTGCGGAAGCGGCCGACATTCCCGGCGCTCGTGTCGAGCACCCCATCGAGCGACAGCGCGTAGTGATATTCGGTGTCGGGCGATAGACCGACTAGATCGAGACGCACCGCGTTCCCATCGTCCGCCGAGGAGAGCACCGGCGCGGATACGATCGGCGACGTGAAATCCGGCGAGAGACTCGCCACGGCCCGCACGCTCACCCCCGGACGATCCACCGCGGCCACGATCGTGGCGCCGCTCGGCGTCACGTTGCCGCTCCACGGCCGGACGACCAAGGCGGGCGGGGCGACGGAGGCTTCCAGGGAAAACTCGTCAACCGCCAGCCCGTGCTCGTTGCCGGGCTCGTTGCTGTCGCGAAACCGCACCCACAGCACCTGGCCCGGGGCCCACGAGATCCCCTTCACGAGCGCGGAGATGCGTGCGCGATGCGCGGGAGCGTTGCCATCCAGGGCGAGGGCGGTGCCGCCGTTGCGCGGCGAGGCGAAGCGGGCCGCCGGCACCTCGATCCACTCCGAGTGGTCGGTGAGCCAGGCGGGAGTGAGCCGATACTCCACGAGCAGGTGATGCGTGGAGGTATGGTCCGCCTGCAGCCATTGCTCGCCCGTGTAGGCGATGGACAGCTGGTTGAACGTGGACTGCGTCTGGTTGATGAACCGCACCCCGAGCAAAACAGGGTCGTGCCCCGAAACATTGCTGGTTGAGCGCAGGCCCAAGGCTCGCTCGGCCGAGCCCGCGGCGCCGAACGAGATCAGCCCCACGTTGGCGGGCACGCTCGCGACGACGAAGGCCGAGGCGCCGCCGCCCAGCGTGCCGTCGGTGACCGAGTAGGTGGATCGGCTGGCATGCCAGCCCGGCACCGTAACGCCCGGCTCCCACGCGTGGCCGCCGCTGTTGTGCGCCGCCGCGGGGAGAGAGTCGAACGCCTGCTGATACACACCGCCGGAATAGTCGACGTAAGACGCAAAATGCGTGGCTGTGGAGCCAAGTAGCAGAAGGAGAATTCGGAAAGGGGCACGAGCCATGGAGCGACCGGAAAGAAACATCCATGCCTTTGAAGATACGGACCCGGGATAGAGCGAACGTGCGCTCTTCTGGTCGCGAGACCCACTTTGCGCTACACGTAGATAATCAGCCCGTCCGCCGCCTTCGCCCGCGCCGCCGGGCCGGTCCTTTCCAGGATCATTCGTCGCGCCACCTCATCCCCGCCGTCCAAGCGCCTCCTGCCACGCTTTTGGTGGCGCGCCATAACGTCCGCGAAACAAACGATAGAAGTGCGAGAGATCGTTGAAACCGCAGGCGAACATCACGCCCAAAACCGAAGGCTCGCCCTCGCTAAGGAGACGCGCCGCATGCTCCAATCGCCACTCGGTGAGCTGCTCCAGGAATCCTCGCCCCGTTTCCTCGCGGAACAGGGTGCTGAACCGCCTCCTCGACAAACCCGCCCGCGCCGCGCCGCGATCCAAATCCCAGGGTTCAAAAAACGTTTCCTCCAGCTCCCGCGCCACCGCCGCCACGCGGCACGCCGCGGATTCTCCCGCTTGCATCGGCGCCTGGCGTGCCAGAAGCACGAGGATCTGCATCGCCGCCGCGCGCAAAGCGCAGCCTCGACCAGGCCTCGGCCGCCAGTTTTCCAACAGGGCCCTCCGCCAATCCGCCTCGATCCGCAACCGCGCCGGGCGCGGTAACAACCACGATCTCCCGCCACCGGGCAGCATCTCCGCCCATAGCTCGCGAACCTCTCGATCCGCCGCGACGAAACGCCGGTCAATCCCCAGCAAAAGCAACGTCGCGGGTTTCTCATCCGCCAATCGATGCCAACGTCCCGCCGGCACCAGTCGCAACGCTCCCTCGGACAGGTCCGCCCCCCGCTCGCCCCGCTCCGCGTAGCGCACCCGTCCATCGAGGACATAGATCAGCTTGTGGAACGGGTCAGCCCGTTCCGCCATGAAAAAACCGTCCTCGTGCACACTCTGCGCAAAGCAAACACCGGCTCTTGGCACCCGCATCGCGAGCGGAAAACGAACGACCATGCACGCTCCTGTTGCCCGAACAGCCAATCAAGGCAAGCCCCGCCCGCCAAGACAGGTCCACCGTCAGTCGCCTAGGCTGTCCGCAGGTCCCCGCCCTCCCCATGCATAGCACCCCCGCCCTCTCCGTGATCGCCCTCGCCTCGTCGGTGTATTGGCCCGACGCCGAGGAACTACGCCGCGCTTTCGCGACGCTTTCGGTCGAACTTTCGGCCGCCACGACCGCTCCGCTCGAGTTCCATCTGATCCATGGCGTCGCTCCGGCCGAAAGCCTCGCCGTCTTCTCCGGCCGCACGGCCGTCCTTTGCCCCCTTAGCGGCGGCATACAACCCCTCCTCGTGGAACTGGGGCAACGCCTCCGCCACTGCGCCCTCGCCAACGCCTACCTGCCCGGCTTCGTCTCCGATAAGCTGGCGGCCTCGCTCCTTCACCGCAACGCCCACCCCGCCTGCACCGATTTCTTCGCGCACTCGCGTCTCACGGGCCGTCCCGTCTCCTGGCTCGGTTCACGCGCGTCCTTCACCTCTTTCGCAGCCGCACACGCAGCCGTCGCCGCACTCGCCGTCGCCCGCATTCTCCAGATCGGGCCCACCGAGCCCTGGGTGATCAACAGCAGCCGTAATCCCCTGCGCTTCCGGGAGGCGCTCGGCTGCACGATCATTCCCCTCCCCGCCGAAGAGCTTTACGCGGAATTCGCCCTGATACCCGACGAAGCGCCCGCGGCCGCCTCGCTGGCCGACGATTGGTGGCGCGGGGCGGGACAGCATGTCGGCACCGCGCCGGCCGACGCGCGCAAGGCCGCCCGCGTCGCCGTGGCCATGCGTCGCCTTCTGGAAAGACACCGTGCCGACGCCCTCGCCATGGCCTGCTTCTCCATGATTGGCGCGCTCGACACCACCAGTTGCCTCGCGCTCTCCACTTTGAACGACAGCGCCGCGACCATCGGCGCCTGCGAGGGAGATCTCGACGCCGCGGTCACGCTCTTCCTCCTCAAGCGACTCGGCGCAGATTTCGTATGGATCGCGAATCCCATCGTCCACGATTCCGACTGCATCGACCTCGCCCATTGCACCGCTCCGCGTCGCGCCTGCGGCGCCCTCCTCCCCTATCGCCTCCTTCGCCACCACGAGAGCGGACGCGGAATCGCGCCCGAAGTGCGCCTGCCCGGCGAACGCGCTGTCACGCTCGCCCGCATCGGAGCGGATCTCACCGAACTCTGCGTCCACTCCGGTCGCACCGAGGCGGTGGAGAAGCAGCCGACCTGCCACACGCAGATCCGCGTGCACCTGCCCTCGTCGCGCCGCTTTCTCGACACCTTGAACGGAACGCACGTCGTGATGAGCTACGGCGACTTCTCCGAACCGCTCGTCCACTGCGCCCGCCTGCTCGGGCTCCGCCTCACCGGCTCGCTCGATCTGGTCACGCCCGTCCCCGTGCCACTCCGCGCCGGCCCCAAGCCGCTCTGCGCCTGCGTGAGCTGAGCGCCCGGTCAAGTCCTCGCGCCCGACGCCATCTCATTCCGGTTGGTTGGCCCCGCCTCCGTGCTGCGCGAGCAGCCAGCGCCGGATTTGTTTCTGGAACGTGGTCGCTAGCGCGTCCCGCGGCGTCACCAGGGCGTTTCAAAGGAAGCTGTAGCCGGCCGGAAGGGGCATGGGCCTCGCGCCGATACGGAGCCGTGCTTACCGAGGTGCGGGGATCGCACCCGTCCCGGGTGCCGCGCTGGGCGTCTCGCCCAGCGCCTTCCTGCGGGGTCTCGGCGAGCCGCCGAAACCAGCCCGCGAGACGCGGGCGCTCCTCAGCGGCATCATGCAGATGGGCGGCGGAGCAGCGAGGTGGGATCGCGAGCAGATTTCGGTGCGGAAGTGACCGGTCTGGCGGGCGATCTCGGCGGGGTGGCCGGTTTCGTGCGCCAGGAGCCGCGCCATGACCTCGGCACGGGACTGGCGGCCAAAGAGGGCGCGGAGCTTGAGGAGAAGGTTGCCCGCATGATCCATTCGCGGCGCAACGGAAAGGCCGCGATACCGCGTGGGGCCGCGCAGCCAGCCGTGGGCGAGGAAATCCGGATCTGACGCCCCGAAGTGGCCATCGCCGGGGAATAGCGGCAAAGGGGCGTGGGAAGGCTCGGAGGGGCGGCGAGCGAACACACTCCATTTTTTATGGGCTGGTAAACGGGCGAGGCGGGTGGCGATGACGGAAAGGA
>JAUVVA010000083.1 GCA_030604905.1 Verrucomicrobiota bacterium
GGTCGAAACCGCAATAGACCGTGATCGGCTGGCCGGTGGCGAGGCGGGCGCGCAGGCCGGCGAGATCGGTGCAATCGGCGAGGAGGCCGCGCCATTGCAGGTCGTCGAGGAAGTCGGTGGCGGTGGACATGAGAGCTGGAGGCTAGGAACTAGGAGCTAGGTGCTAGTGAAACGGGAGGCCGGAGGAGTGGCCGCGAGGAGGCGCAAAAGGCGCAAAAAAAACCGGGCATGGCAAAGCCCGATTCACGCGGACCGACTGCGCGAGACGCAGAGGCCTCACGCGCCCGAAGTGTGGCTGCGAAGCAGCTTGGTCTCCGGGTCCTTCGCCGCTCCGTGGCCTCCGTGGCCGGGCTCCGTGCGCGCCGTGGCAAAATCACGGCAAAAGGCGGCGTAAACGTCCTGAAACATGGATACAAACAAAGGTTGCGCCGCGACCGAAAGCGCGCGAACGTTCACGGCGACTGTCTTTGTGCGACCGCGCTACGCGCCTCCGCCCGACCGTCACTCCGCGCAGCTCCCGCGCCCTTGCGGTGAGCGCGCTTTCAACAACAAACAAAACCCGACATGTCCGAGAACAAATCGTCCGACGCCACGCCGCCCGCGGCCCCCGTCGAGACTTCCGCCGCCCCGGCACCCGCCGCCCCCGTCGCCCTTGATGGCTTCGGCTCCTCGCGCGGCACCGGCCTGGCCCGCGGCAAACGCCCCGCCCGCCCCGCCGCCCCCGCCGCCGACGCCTCCGCGCCGGCCGCCTACCAACCGAGCGCCGTCCAGGTGCTCGTCGCCAAGACCGAATACGTAAACCCGTTCGACCCCGCCCCCCAGGCCGAGCCCGCCACGCCGTCTCCGGCTCCCGCTCCCGCGGCCGCCGCCCCCGAGCCGGCCCCGGCCGCCGCTCCGGCCCCCGAGGTCAAGCCCGCCGTGTCCGTGCCCGTCTCCGAAATCGCCCCGGCCCCCGCCGCCGCGTTCGAGGCCGCCGCGCCCGCCCCGGCTCCGGCCCCCTCCCCCGCCCCGGCCGCTCCCGAGCCCAAGGCCGAGCTCAACATCCTCCCGCCCGCCGCCCCCCGTCCGGCGACGAGCTGGGAATCTCCGGGCAACTCCGCCGCGGCCTCCACGCCGACCGGCGACCGCCCCGTTTTCCGCCCCGAGCGCAAGCCCGTCACCCAGCGCGAAATCACGCCCCTGCGCGCCCCCGAAAGCCGCGAAGGCCGTCCCGCCGGCGAACCCGGCCCGCGCCGCGAAGGCCGTGAGGGCCGCGAGGGCGGTCGCCGTGGCGACTTCCAGGGTCGCCGCGAGGAACGCCGCGAAGGCGGCCGCCCGCAACAGCCCGCCCCCGCCGCCAAGCCCGCTCAACCCGCCGCCAAGTCCGGCGGCTTCCTTGGCTGGCTGAAGGGCATCTTCGGCGGCGGCTCCGCCTCCGAGGCCCCCGCCCCCGGCGACGAGATCACGCGCGATGGGCATGGCCAAGGCCGCGGCGAGCGTCGCGAGGGCGGCCGCCACCGCGGCGGCCGTGGCCGTGGACCCCGCCCCGAAGGCCAGGGCCGTGGCCCGCGCCCCGAAGGCGAAAATCGCGGCCCCCGCCCCGAGGGCGAGCAAGGCCATGGCGGTGGCGGCGGTCGTCGCCGTCGTCGCGGCGGTCGCGGGCGCGGCGGCGAAGGCCGCGGCCCCCGCCCCGAAGGCCAGGGTCGTCCGGAAGGCGGCGAATCCCGCTCCTCCTCCGGCCCCGTGGTCTGAAGTGGCCTGGGCGTCCCGCCCATGTGCCGGCAGCGCGGAGGCGAGACGCCTCCGCGCCACGGGCAAGATGCCCGTGCCACACCTCCGGCACGGTAGTCTGATCCACCACCCCCAAAAGCCTTGCCAAGACCTGCGCGTCTCCGCGCATTTTCGAGGCGTCCGCCCAATCCGGCGGACGCCTTTTTTATTTTCACACCGTCCCCCTATCCGACCCTCGCCCGCCGGTGCCATTGGTCATTGGTCATTGGGCATTGGTCATTCCCCTCCGCTTCTCCATGGCCGATCTCCACGTGCAAGGTGGCAAGCCGCTCTCCGGCACCATCATCCCCTCGGGCAACAAAAACTCGGTGCTGCCGATCTTCTGCGCCACGCTGCTCACCGACGAGCCCGTCACGCTGCGCAACGTCCCCGACATCACCGACCTCAACAAGCTGGTCGCCTTTCTCACCTCACAGGGCTCGCGCATCGAGTGGGACCGCGCCGCGGGCATCATGCGCCTCGACCACTCCGGCTTCCGCAGCGCGCTGGCCAACGACGAGCTGCCCTCGGACATGCGCTCCACGGTGCTGCTCTTCCCCGCCCTGCTCCACCGCCTGCGCCGCATCACCCTCCTGGCCAACGCCAAGGGCTGCTCGCTCGGCGTGCGCGAGATCGACCCGCACCTCGAGATCCTCGCCGCCCTCGGCGCGACCGTGGGCTCCGGCGATCCGCTCGTCATCGCCCTGCCCTCCGGCTTCGTCGGCGCCCGCCACTGGTGCGACTACATGTCGGTCACCGTGACGGAAAACTTCGCCATGGCCGCCGCCCTCGCCCGCGGCGAATCCACCCTGATCAACGCCGCCAGCGAGCCCCACGTGCAGGAGCTCTGCGCCGCGCTCGTCGCCATGGGCGCGAAGATCAAGGGCCTCGGCACCTCCATGCTGCGTATCACCGGCGCGGATACGCCTCGCGCGGCCGACCTCTCCATCGGCACCGATTACCACGAGATCGCCACGGTCCGCGCGCTCGGCGCCATCACCGGCGGCGAAGTGCGGGTGACGAAAGCCCTGCCCCACCACTTCGACCTCATCGTGCGCGCCTTCGCCAAGCTCGGCGTCGTGGTCGAGCACGAGACCGACGCCGACGGCGGCTCGGTGGCGGTGGTGCGCCGCGGCCAGCGCCTCCGCATCGAGGAGCCCTACACCAGCAACCTGCTGCCCAAGATCGAGGCCGCGCCCTGGCCCTACTTCTCGGTCGACCTGCTCCCGCTGATGATCGCGCTCGCGGTGCGTTGCGAGGGCACGATCCATTTCTGGAACAAGGTCTACGAAAACTGCTTCTCGTGGATCCCCGAGCTGGCGAAGTTTGGCGCGCACGCCGTGGTGAGCGACCCGCACCGCCTGATCGTTTTTGGCAACCGCCCCCTGCGCCCGGCCGTCGCCGACTCGCCCTACATCATCCGCGCCGCCGTGGCGCTCGCGATGGTGGCCGCCTCGATCCCCGGCAAATCCATCGTGCGCCACGCCGAGATCATCCAGCGCGCCCACCCGCGTTTCGTCGAAAACCTCCGCAGCCTCGGCGCGGAGATGGAATGGAAATAGCCCGCGCGGAGCGCGGGAATGACGCCCGCGCTTCGCGCGGGAATGACCAATGACCAATGTCCAATGACCAATGGTGGTCCGCCCGCGAACCTCGCTGACCTTCAACGCGCCATCCCGCCCTCCATGCCACAACTCCCGCTAGAGCTCTTCGCCCGCGTGCTCATTGGTCATTGGTCATTGGTCATTGGTCATTCGGCGAACAGCTAAAGCGCCACTTCCGCAGCCCATGCCCAAACCGTCCTCTATTTCCGCCACCGCTCCCGCCACGCCGCCCGCCGACACCAAAGGCCTCGGCTATTTGGCCGCGCAGCTTTCGGCGCCGGTCTCCAACGCCGAGGCGGCACTGCGGCCGCTCTCCTTCGCCGACTTCGCCGGGCAGCCTAAGACCGTGGAGCGGCTCAAGATCATGGTCGGCGCCGCCCGCACGCGCGGCGAGGCGCTCAACCACATCCTGCTCAGCGGCCCGCCCGGGCTCGGCAAGACCACCCTCTCCCTCATCCTCGGCGCCGAGATGGGGCGCAACGTCCGCATCACCTCCGGCCCCGTGGTCGAAAAAGCCTCCGACCTCGCCGGCCTGCTCACCAGCCTCGAGGAGGGCGACCTGCTCTTCATCGACGAGATCCACCGCATCCCGAAGACGGTCGAGGAGTATCTCTACAGCGCGATGGAGGACTTCCGCCTCGATATCATGATCGACCAGGGCCCCAACGCCCGCTCGGTCCGGCTCTCGCTGCCGCGCTTCACGCTCGTCGGCGCCCCCACCCGCGCCGGCATGCTCACCGCCCCGCTGCGCTCGCGCTTCACGCTGCAAACCCGCCTCGACTAGTACGACGCCGACACGCTCACCGGCATCATCAAACGCTCCTGCGGCCTGCTCGGCGTGCCCATCGAGGAAGCCGGCGCGCGAGAGATCGCCACCCGCTCCCGCGGCACGCCCCGCATCGCGAACAACCTGATCAACTTCGCCCGCGACTACGCCCAGCAGCGCGGCGACGGGCGCATCACGCAAAAGAGCGCCGCCGCCGCCCTCGAACTCCTCGAGATCGACGCCCGCGGTCTCGACGAGATGGACAAGCGCGTGCTGCGCGTAATGGCGGAAAACTACCGCGGCGGCCCCGTCGGCCTCGGCACCGTGGCCATGGCCGTGAGCGAGGAGGCCGACACGCTTGAGGAGGTGCACGAGCCCTTCCTCATCCAGGAAGGCTACCTGCAACGCACCCCGCAGGGCCGCGTGCTCACACCCAAGGGCTACCACGCCGTGGGCCTCAAGCCCCTCGGCGCCGCGCAAGACACGCTACTCTGAGCCGCCACTCAGAGCCGGAATCCCGCGACGACCTCCCGCCTCACCCCCTCGCGCGATACTCCGCCGGGACAATCGCGGAATCCGGGTTAAGTTGCCCGCCGAAGTCCCCCACCCCGTAGCCGCGCGGCGGAGCCACTTCGTGCCACGGGCCTCGCCCGCTCCCCGGGGCCTCCGGCGGACGTGGGACGCGGGCGTTCCCAATCCCATGGGCGGGACGCCCATGCCACTTCGAATCCCAGGCAGTGCGCCCTCTCGCGTGGAGGAGAGCCTACGCTTCCGTCTCGCGAGTGTCGGCCGGCTCTGGGGCTTCGGCGGGACGGGCTTCGCCGCCCGCTTCGGTCTCCACGCCGGGGAAATCAATACTGAGAGGCGGGGTGGTGACGGAGACGCCGGGCGGCGTTTCAGTGCCACCGGCGGGGACGGGCACGGGTTCGAAAAGGTCCTCGGGGCGCTGGGGCAGGCTGGTGAAGAGCCACTCGGCGATCTCGAAGGCGTGGGTGCGCGCCGCGGCCTCCAGGATGGCGTCCGGCTGGGAGTCGAGGACCGAAACGAAGACCGGGCGTGGAGCGGGCGGCGGGGGCGGAGGCGGCTCCTCGCCTTCGGGCACTTCGGGCGCCGACGCGGCGGGCGGCTCGGGAGCACGGTAGAAAGTGAAGGTCACGGTGCGACCGGCGAAGCTGGTCAGCGAGACCTCGCGCGGGTGGGCGCGGGCGGCGACCACGGTCTCGGCGTCGGCGGGAGCGACGTGGTTGAAACGCAGCGCCGAGAGGTTTCCGGCCTGGGTGGTGAGGATCGCGGCGCGCACCTGATGGCCGGCGGGGCTCGCGGGGCTGGTCCAGGGCTCGGTGGCGGACGCGCGGGAAACAAGGACCGGCTCGGCGTCCGTATCCGGGAAAGCGATACGGAGGGAGGCGAGGTCGGAGGCCTGAAGGCCGGAGACGAGGAGATTGTCGCGCCAGGAGGCGGGCTCGGCGTCCAGCCAGAGGTTGAGGCGGGCGGCGTAGGCCTTGTCCTCCTCGCCGAAACGCAGCAGGCGGGCGCCGCCCTCGAGGCTGCGGCCGAGCTGGAGGTCGAGCAGCGCGGCGCCGGAGGCGTCGGCGTAGCGGAGGCCGGTCTCGCCAAACTCGAAGGTGGCGATGCGCTCGGGATTGGTGGAGACGAGGCGCTCGATGCGGGGCGAGACGAGGTCGCGGGTGAGGCGGGCGAGGCGGGAGGAATCGGCGGGGAGCACGGGCTCGCCGACCAAGGTCCAGCGGCCGTCCTCGGTCCGGGCGAGCTCGAGGCTGCGTCCCTCGGCGCGCAAGGTGACCTGCGTCGCGGAGGCGAGGACCTCGGGCTCGACGAGGCGCGCGCCTACGCGAGGATCGGCGGTGGCGGCGGCGGGAGCGGGGCGACCGAACCACCAGACGAGGGCCGAGACGGGGGCGAGGACGGCGACGGTGAGGAGAAGGGGGCGGAGGTTCATTCTAGGTGCTAGTGGCTAGGGACTAGGGGCTAGGGGCTAGGAGCTAGGAGCTAGAGGCTAGAGGCTAGGGGCTAGAGGCTAGAGGCTAGGGACTAGGGGCTAGTGGCTGGGAATCAGGCCGAGACGCGGCGGTGGCGGGCAAACCAGAGGCCGAAAACGCCGAGGAGCACGGGGGTGGCGAGCAGGTTGATGAGGAGCAGGCGGCGCTCCAGGCGGTCGATGTCCTCGTTGAGCGCGCGGCGGATTTCGCGGCGCTCGCGGCGCATTTGCAGTTCCTCGGCCTGGAAGCGCTCGATCTCGGCCATGACCTCGGGCGAGGCGACGAGGCGGCCGCCCTCGGGCGAGCGGCCCTGCAACTCGGAGAGGCGGCTCTGCACCTCGCTGATGCGGACCTCGAGGGCGGAGAGCTGGGCGTTGTAGCGGCGCTGGGCGTCGGCCTGCATGTCGGCGACGACGGTGAAGGGGCGCTGGGCGGAGCGCTTGCCGCGGAGGGCGATGAGGTCGGGCGAGCCGGCGAGAAACTCCATCAGGTTGGAGCCGAGGAAGAGGTTGTCGTTGAGCGGCTGGATCATCTCCTGGCCGAAGACGGGGATGCGCTGCACGGAGAAATCGTCGAGCAGCCAGTCGGTGTCGGCGATGACGACGAAGGTGGCCATGCCCTCGGTGCGAAGGGTGCCGGGCTGGGGCTCGGCGTCGCCGGCTTCCGGCGCGCCGTTGGGGAAGGCGGTCTGGAGCGGGCCGCGGACGAGGGCGGCGAGGGTGAGGCGCTCGGTGCCGGGCACGAGGCTGCGCGCGACCTCGTCGGGCTGGGTGAACTGGAGCGTGAAGACGGGCAGGGTGCCGGCCTCCTCGGAGGTCTCGAGCAGCGGGATGATCTCGCGGCCTTCGCGCGCCTCGATGGCGAAGCTGCCGGCCTCGACGAGAAGGATGGAGCCGAGCTGGGCGGTGGCGGGCGAGCCGGCGTTGAGGTTGCGCTCGGTGAGGGATAGCCAGACGGGCATGCGGGCGATCTGGCCGCCGCCGGCGTTGACCGGCGTGGCGAGGGAGAGGTCGCCGACGACTTGTTGCGCGTCGTAGCGGATGCCGTAGGCGGGCAGGAGGCGGGCGAGGTTGGAGGAGACGTCGGGCGAGGGGCCGCCAAACATCATCGCTTGTTGCCCGCCCTGGCGCTTGAACCAGGTGGAGGAGGGATCGAGGGCGAGCAGGGTGGGCTTGCCGGAGAGGATGAACTGATCGAGGGCAAACTCCTGCGCGGGCGTGAGGCCGGTGGGATGGAGGACGGCGAGGGCGTCGAGGTTCTCGGGCAGGCGGGTGAAGCCGGGCTCGATGGTGACGATCTCGAAGGAACGGGCCCACTCGTCGCGGATCAACTGACCGCGGGAGGGGCGCGGGTTCATCATGCTGAAGGGCTGGCCGGCGAGGGGCAGGCGGGTGAGGATGCCGAGGCGGGGCTTGGCGACCTGTTGCACCGAGTGGATGAGCGCGGAGACGTCGTATTCGATAAACTCCTCGCGGCGGGGGCTGAAGAGCGGGATGACGCGCTGCTGGTCGGCCTGGATGGCGACGAGGCCGAGGAAGAAGGGCTCGCCGGTCATCGGCGCTTGCTGGGCTTGGAGGCCGGCGGTTTGGGCGCGCTCCTCCTCGGGGCTGTCGGGGCTGGGGGTGATGACCTCGAGGCTGATCTTGCCGCGCGAGGCGCGGACGTAGGCGCGGAGCATCTCCTCCACGCGGGCGACGAAGTTTTTGTATTGGGTGGGCAGGCCGGCGGTGTCGCGACTGGCGTAGAACTGGAGCGTGATGGGCTCCTCGATCTTCGCGAGGACGGAGCGGGTGCCGGGCGAGAGGGTGTAGATGCGGCCGGCGGTGAGGTCGCCGCGGATGGGGACGCGCGCGGCGAGGAAGTTGATCAGCAGGAGGGCGACGGCGAGCAGGAGGACGGCGAGGGTCTTGGCGAGGCCGGGTTTCATGGAAAGGAAAAGTCTAGGGTGAAAGGGTCGAAGGTCTGGAGGTCGAGGGCGGCGCGCCGGAGGCGCGCGGTGACGACGCGCGACGTGGGACTTTGAGACTTTGGACGGCTCGGAGCTCGGGGTTCAGCGGTCGAGGGCGGCGACGTTGAGCGCGAGGGCGAGCGCGATGAGGGAGCCGAAGTAGGCGAGGCTGCGCGCGTCGATGATGCCCTTGGCGATGGCCTCGAAGTGCGGGATGACGCCGAGGTTGGCGATGAAGTCGACGGCGCCGACCGAGAGGAAGCCGGAGAGGAGCTGGTTAAACACGCTCCAGCCGAGGAAGAGCAGGACGAGCAGCGCGATGACGCCGAGCACGAAGGCGATCACCTGGTTTTTGGTGAGGGCGGAGATGAGCGAGCAGACGGCGAGGCAGGCGCCGGCGAGCAGGGCGCTGCCGAGGTAGCCGGAGACGATCACGCCCCAGTCCGGGTCGCCGAGCCAGCCGACGGTGAAGGCCATCGGCAGGGTGAGCAGGAGGCCGAGGACGAGGAAGAGCCAGGCGGCGAAAAACTTCGCCAGCACGGCCTGGGTGGTGGTGAGCGGCAGGGTGAAGAGCAGCTCGAGGGTGCCGCCGCGTTTTTCCTCGGCCCAGAGGCGCATGGCGGCGGCCGGGACGAGCAGGAGGTAGAGCCAGGGGTGGAAAACGAAAAAGCTCTCGAGCGAGGCCTGGTTGTTGCGGAAGAAGCCGCCGATGAAGAAGGCGAGCCCGACCGAGGCCACGAGGAAGACGATCAGGAAGACGTAGGCGACGGGGGAGCGGAAGTAGCCGAGAAACTCGCGTTTGAAGACTGGAGTGATCTGGGACATGGGGGGCGAAAAAAGGTCGAATGACTAATGACGAATTGCGGAGGCCGCGGGAGGCGGTGACTTTTGTCAGGCGTCGCCCTTGGTGAGGCTGCGGAAGATCTCGTCGAGGCGGGCGCCGGGCTTGCGCGCGCGGAAGGCCTCGGGGGTCTCGTCGACCACGACCTTGCCCTGCGAGATGAGGATGATGCGGGTGCAGATGGCGTCGACCTCCTCGAGGATGTGGGTGGAGAGGATGACGGCGCGGTCCTTGGCCATGGTTTTGATGAGGGATCGCACCTCGTTTTTCTGATTGGGATCGAGACCGTCGGTGGGCTCGTCGAGCACGAGGCAGGGCGGCTCGTGCAGGAGGGCTTGGGCAAAGCCGACGCGTTGTTTGTAGCCCTTGGAGAGCGTCTCGATGGTCTGGCGGCGCACGGGCTCGAGGTGGGTGCGGGCGATGGCGCGCTCCACGCGTTCGTCGCGCGCGGACTTGGCGCGGAAGCCGCGGATCTCGGCGATGAAGCGGAGGAACTCCAGCACGGTCATCTCGCCATAGGCGGGGGCGCTCTCGGGCAGGTAGCCGATCTTGGCCTTCACGGCGACGGGGTCGCGGGTGACGTCGATGCCGGCGACGGTGGCGCTGCCGGCATCGGGGCGGATGAAGCCGGTGATCATCTTCATGGTGGTCGACTTTCCGGCGCCGTTGGGGCCGAGGAAGCCGAGGATGTCGCCGGGATTGACCTTGAAACTCACGCCGTCGACGGCGCGCTTGTTGCCATAGGTTTTAACCAGACCTTTGACTTCGATCATGGGAGGTGAAGGGGAAGCAGGATGGGGAAAAGACCGCGTGTGAACCGTTTCAGGGGGAAATGTTCCGCGGGAAGGCGGCGGGTGGGGGCAGGACGAAACCGACAAAGAGCGGTTTTGGGAGGAAATAAGTGCGACGGCTTTTTCAACCCGAAAGCGCGTTTTGGTCGGAGTGATCTCACGCCCGGGGGCGGGCACGGCGGGTAGCATCGCGGTGATCCCGCGGCAGCTTTCGGTGGAGCCCTTGCGCCCGGCTGCCCGCCGCGCGGGCACCCGTGGCCGGACGGCCCCGCGGATCTCGGCGGCCAAACGGCGCCCTCCTCACCTCGACGGGCTGGCTTCGGCGTCCCCCGCCGAGACCCCGCAGAAAGGCGCTGGGCGAGACGCCCAGCGCAGCACCCGGGACGGGTGCGCTCCCCGGACCTCGATCAGCACGGCTCCGTAGCGGCGCGACGCCCAAGCCCCTCCCAACCGGCGACCGCTTCATCGGAAAAGCCCCACGCCGCGACAATCGCGGAATCCGGGGTTAAACGGGCGGGCCCTCGGAGGGGGCGGATTCGCGCCAGTCGATCAACTCGAGCTGGATGGACTTGCGGTCGTTGAAGAAATTCCAGGTCAACTCCACGGCGAGGTCGAGGGGACGCCCCACCGGGGGCAGGCGCTCGGCCATCTTCCAAGCGACGCCATAGAGACGGCGGCGCCCGTCCGCTTGCTCGAGCACGAAGCGGAAGTGTTGCCCTTTAAACACCTCCGGGCGCTGCCGCAGCACCACGCCGCGCAGGCCGAAGACCGGCTCGGGATTGGCCTGCCCGAAGGGGTGCATCTGCGCGAGCTCGTCCATGAGGCGATCCTGGATGTCGGCGAGGCGCAGCCAGGCCGCGATGCGCAGCTCGGGCTCGGCCGCCCGGCCCCCGGTCCAGGCGCGCACGCCCTCGGCGAAGCGCACGCGGAATTTTTCCAGGTTCTCCTTCGGCAGCGCCACGCCGACGGCCATGGGATGGCCGCCCCAGCTGGAGAGGAGATCGGCGCAGCCGCCGAGGATCTCCACGAGGTTGATGCCGTCGACCGAGCGGCCGGAGCCCTTGGCCTGCGTGACCTCGTTGCCGAGCACGATGCAGGGGCGGTGGTATTTGCGCGTCACGCGGCCGGCCACGATGCCGACCACGCCGGGGTGCCAGCCCTCGGCGTAGAGCACGATGCCGGGCTGGTCGGCGAACTGCTGCTCCACCTGGCGCTCGGCCTCGTCGGTGATGGCGCGCTCGATGTCCTGCCGCTCGCGGTTGAAGTCGTCGAGCTGGCGGGCGGTCTCGCGGCAGAAGCGCGCGTCGTCGCTCAGGATGAGCTCGACCGAGAGCGCGGCGTCGGCGAGACGGCCGGAGGCGTTGATGCGCGGGCCGAGGCGGAAGGAGATGTCCACCGGCATGAGGTCCTGGCCCGGGCGCACGCCGGCCACGTCCATCAACGCGCGCAGGCCGGGGCGCGCCGCCTCCTGGAGCGTGCGCAGCCCGTGGCGGGCGAGGATGCGGTTTTCAAACTGCAGCGGCACGAGGTCGGCCACGGTGCCGAGGGCGACGAGGTCGAGGTAGTCGCGCAGCTTGATCGCGTGCGCCTCGGGGTGGTTCTCCTGGCGCAGCTCCTTCACCAGGCCGTGCACGAGCTTGAAGACGAGGCCGACGGTGCAGAGGTGCCGCCAGGCGTCGTCGCCGGGGAGGTCGTGGGCGTGCGGGTTGATGAGGATGCCGTGTTCGAGCGCCTTCTCCTTGGAGCGGTGGTGGTCGACCACGATCACGTCGACGCCGAGCGAGCCGAGGTAGGCGACCTCCTCGTGCGAGTTGGTGCCGCAATCGAGCGCGACGAAGAGATCGGGCCGGCCGGGCTCGAGCGCGCGGTCGATGGCGCTGCGCGAGAGACCGTAGCCGTCCTCCATGCGGCGCGGCACGACGAAGCGGGGCTTCGCGCCGAAGCGGCGCAGGATGCTGACGAGGAGCGCGGTGCTGCTCACGCCGTCGACGTCGTAGTCGCCGAGCACGACGATCTGCTCGCCCTGCGCGAGGGCGCGGCGCAGGCGCGCGGTGGCGAGCTGGAGATTTTTGAGCAGGAAGGGATCGGCCAGGCGCGCGAGCGCGGGCTTGAGAAAGGCGGCCGCGGCGTCGGCCTCGGAGTGGCCGGCGCGCAGCAGAAGCTCGGCGAGCACGGGGCTCACGCCGAGGGTGGAGGCCAGCGCCGAGATCTGCTCGGGCGGTGGCGGCTGGTGGATCCAGCGCATGGGAGAGGGCATGGGCGTGCGAGGTGCGCGCGCGCGGCGAGGAGAGTGGCGGCTTGGGTAGGACGGGACCCGCGGGCTCGCCCCTTATCCCCGCGAGAGGGAGAGCGAGCCGGGCGGGGCCGCGGCGGAACGGGCCTGGAGCGCCCGTGAAGGATCGAAGGCGGCGCGATCCCGCCTCCACGGGATCGCGCCCCACCCTTGCCGCCGATGACTCGGCGGGCGCGGGCGGGCTTACTTGTTGTCGATGGGCTTGGCGCCGGCGACCTTGCCGCCGACATCCCAGTCGTAGACCGGCTTCACGTCGTGACCCTTTTCCACGTGGTCGCGGTCGCCGCGGTGCCACCAGTAGAAGACGGGGCTGGCGATGAAGAGCGTGGAGAAGGTGCCGACGATGACGCCGATGATGAGGGTGACGGCGAGGTCGTTGATCTCGCCGCCGGCCACCAGGGCGAGCACGATGGCGGTCACCAGGGTGGTGCCGCTCGTGACGAGGGTGCGGGTCAGGGTGAGGTTGAGCGCGCGGTTGATCACCGAGGCGAGCTTCGCCTGCGGATCAAGTTTCAACTCCTCGCGGATACGGTCGAAGACGATGATGGTGTCGTTGATCGAGTAACCGACGATGAGCAGGATCGCGCCGACCATGGAGGCGTTGAACTGCCGGTCCAGCAGCACGAAGATACCGATGGTCATGAGCACGTCGTGGATCGTGCAGACGACCGCGCCCACGCCGTAGCCGATCTCGAAGCGGAAGGCCACGTAGACGAGGATGAGCACGAGCGACCAAGCGATGGCCCAGAGGGCGTTGTTGCGGATTTCCTTGCCCACGGTGGGGCCGACGCGCGATTCGCCGAGGACGCGGAAGCCGGCCTCGGGGTGCGTCTCGAGGAGGGCGTTGACGAGCGGCGCGGCGTCGTCGAAGCGGGTGGAGAGGCGCAGGGTCTCGATGTTGGAGCCGATCTCCTGGGTGTAGCCGACCGAGACGTCGGTGAGGCCGAGGTTGGCCGCCACGCGGTTGATCTCGGCGATGTCGAGACGGTTCTCGAAGGAGAGCGTCACCTGGTCGCCGCCGACGAAGTCTTTGCCGTAGATGGCCTCGCCCTTGTAGATCACGGTGGCGACGCCGACGGCCACGATGGCCCAGGAGACGATGAAGGCCGGGCGGGCGTAGCGGAGGAAGTTGAAGTTGGTCGCCCCGAGGAGGTTGATCATCGTCATCTTCTTCGCGAAGCCGCCATGGACGGCGATGCTCAGGAAGAGACGGCTGACCACGAGGGCCGCGAAGATCGTGGAGAAGATACCGATGGCGAGCGTGACGCCGAAGCCCTTCACCGGACCGGTGCCGAGGAAGATCATGATCGCGGCGGTGATCAGCGTGGTGAGATTGCCGTCGAGGATGGCCGAGAAGGCCTTCTCGAAGCCGGCCTCGAGGGCGGCGGGCAGGGACTTGCCGAGCTTACGCTCTTCGCGGATGCGCTCGAAGATGAGGATGTTGGAGTCGACCGCCATGCCGATGGTGAGCACGAGCGCGGCGATGCCGGGCATGGTGAGCGTGGCGCCGATGCTGGCGAGGGTGCCGAGCACGATCACGAGGTTGATCGCCATCGCGATGACGGCCATCACGCCCGCGCTGGTGTAGGCGATGATCATGAAGATCACGGTGCAGGCCAGGCCGATGAGGAAGGCGCGGGCGCCGCTGGAGATGGACTCGGCGGCGAGCGTGGGCCCGACCTCGTATTGCTCTTGGACGCGGAGGGGCAGGTCGAGCGGGTTGTTGAGCACGTTGGCCAGTTCGACGGCCTCGCGCTGGGTGAATTGACCGGTGATCTGGGCGCGACCGCCGCCGATCTCCTCGGTGACGCCGGGGGCGGAGTAGAGGCGGCCGTCGAGCACGATGGCGAGCAGGGCGCGGGCGTTGGGGTTGCCGGTGCGTTGCTGGAGCTCGCGCGACTGGCGGGCGATCTCGCGCGTCACCTCGGCGAAGCGTCGGGCGCCCTCGGAGTTGAACTCGAGGTTGATCTGGAAGCGGCCCATCTCGTCGGTGACGGCGAAGGCGCGGGTGACGGTCTCGCCCGTCATCTCCCAGGTGCGGCGCACGAAAAACTCGTCGACGATCACCTCGCCGCGGCGGCCTTCGCGCTCCATCGTCATCACCTCATAGCCGATCGGCTCCTCGCCGGGGGGCGTGGTGGCGGGGCTGAGGAAGGGGTGCACGACGCGGAAGTCGAGGCGGGCGGGCTTGCGCACGGCCTCGAGCACGTCGGGGTTGTCGCGGGTGTTTACGCCGGGCAACTGGACCTCGATGCGGTTGGTGCCCACGGCGCGCACGATGGGCTCGGCGACGCCGAGGCCGTTGATGCGGTCGCTGATAATCGAGATGGCCTTGGCGAGCTTTTCCTCGCGTTCAAAGTCGCGCAGGTTCGCCACGGCGCTCTCGTCCACCTCGAGGGTGAAGGCCACGCCTCCGCGGAGGTCGAGGCCGAGTTGGAGACGGCCCCGGGACTCGGCGAGGAGGTGGTTGAGCAGGAGATTGTTGCGCTTGGTGACGTTGCGCAGCGAGCTCTCCAGCGGGATGCGCGGGAAAAACTCGGTGGCGAGGTCGATCTGGCGCTCGTTGGCGATGTCGCGAAGGGCGACGAAGACGGAGGGGGCTTTCTGGTTCTCGTGACGGCTGCGCGCCTCGTCCATCAGGGCGAGGAACTCGGTCTGGCGGACTTCCACCCTCTCGACGATAAACTCCGGAAAGTCCCGATCTTGGATAGGCACGAGCGAAAGCACGGCCCACAACACGATCGCGGAGCTCAGCAGGAGCTTCCACAGGTTGCTTTTAAGCATGGTGTTTTATTTGGTTAAAAAACGGGGACGTCGGCTCCCGCAGCGCACGCGGTGCGGCCACGGGAGGCTCGACGAAAAGAGGGGCGAAAAGCGGAGGGGAAACGGACGGGGAAAACAACCGGGGAAACGCCGGCCAAAGCAAAAAAACGCAACGGCACCGGCGATCCACCGGTGCCGCGAACAATCCGGGGCGCGGGCGCTTACTTCTTGCGCACCACGTCCTGCACGAAGCTCTTCGCGAGCTCGATCTTCACGCCGTCGGCGATCTTCACCACGAAGCGATCGTCCTTCTTGGAGGTGATCTCGCCGTAGATGCCGCCGGCGGTGATCACCTCGTCGCCGGTGTCGAGCGCGGCGAGCATCTTGGCGTGCTCCTTCTGCTTCTTGCGCTGGGGCGCGATGATGAGAAACCACATCGCGACAAACATGAAGCCGATGAAGAGGAATTGAGTGCCGATCGCACCGCCACCGGGGGCGGGGGCCTGGGCTTGGGCGAGGACGAGCAACGTTTCGGACACGGAAGTCATTTTCTGATTTGCGGGACGTGGTTTTTAGACGAGGAATCGCGAGATAACCGCGCCCGTCTCCGCGAACGCAAGCCATAACCCGACCACGCTCCTACCGCCCGCCTCGCCCGCCCCACCCTCGCGGCCCCCTCCCTGCCTTCGCCCTCGCGCCGCTCCCCCGCCCGCCCTCCCCTTTCCCACCTAGTGAAAAGCAAACCCGCTCCCGCCGCCCCCGATTGGTCAACCGAGAAGTCCGAAGAACTCTACGGCTTCAAACGCTGGGGCGCCGGCCACTTCGGCGTCGGCCCCGACGGCTGCGTCACCGTGCAACCCCTCGCCGACGGACGCTCCATCCGCATCATGGACGTCGTGGACGAGGCCGTCTCCATGGGCCTGCGCGCCCCGCTCGTCATCCGCTTCCAGGACCTGCTCCGCCACCGCGTCGAGCGCCTCAACGCCGTCTTCGCCGCCGCGATCAAGGAGGAGGGCTACAAGGGCACCTACCGCGGCGTCTTCCCCATCAAGGTCAACCAGCTCCGCGAGGTCGTGGAGGAGATCGTCGGCGCCTCCAAGGGCTTCCACTACGGCCTCGAGGCCGGCTCCAAGCCCGAGCTCATGATCGCCCTCGCCATGCACGAGGGGGCCAACGCCCTCATCGTCTGCAACGGCTACAAGGACTACGATTTCATCCGCATCGCCCTCCTCGGCCGCAAACTCGGCAAGAAGGTCATCATCGTGGTCGAGCAGCTCGCCGAGCTCGACGACATCATCCGCGTTTCCGAGGAGGTCGGCGTAAAACCCCTCATCGGCTTCCGCGCCAAGCTCCAGACCCGCGGCGAGGGCAAGTGGTCCTCCTCCACCGGCGACAACGCCAAGTTCGGCCTCAACACCGCCGAGATCCTCTTCGCCTGCGAGAAACTCCGCAAAGCCAAGCTCACCTCCGCCCTGCGCCTCGTCCACTTCCACATCGGCTCGCAGGTGCCCAACATCCTCACGATCAAGAACGCCGTCATCGAGGCCTCCCGCTTCTACTGCCAGCTCGCCAAGATGGGCTTCCCCATGGGCTACCTCGACGTCGGCGGCGGCCTCGGCATCGACTACGACGGCTCCCGCACCAACTACGAGTCGTCGATGAACTACTCCATGGCGGAGTATGCCCGCGACGTCGTCTCCAACGTCCGCGACATCTGCGAACAGATGGGCGTCGCCGTGCCCGACCTCGTCTCGGAGTCCGGCCGCGCCATCGTCGCCCCCCACGCCATGCTCGTCGTCGAGGTCTTCGAGCGCATCAACAAGCGCGAAACCCTCGGCGTGCAGCACCAGCCCAAGGAGAAGCACAAGGTCGTCCACGACCTCGAGCACCTCCTCCGCAACAAGTCCCGTCTCGGCAAACTCGAGCGTTTCCACGACGCCGTGCAGAAAAAAGAGGAGGCCTTCTCCCTCTTCAACCTCGGCTACCTCGACCTCGAAAACCGCGCCGCCGCCGAGTCCCTCTACTGGCAGGTCTGCGAACAGATCGCCCAGGAAAACCGCGACGCCGGCTACGTCCCCGAGGAGCTCCGCGAGCTCGACCGCCTCCTCGCCGACCAATACGTCTGCAACTTCTCCGTCTTCCAGAGCCTGCTCGACCACTGGGCCCTCAAGCAGCTCTTCCCCATCACCCCGCTGCACCGACTCGACGAGAACCCGGCCGTCAACGCCACCCTGGTCGACATCACCTGCGATTCCGACGGCAAGATCGGCACCTTCATCGACCTCCAGGACACCAAGGACTACCTCCAGCTCCACCCGCTCAACGGCAAGCCCTACTACCTCGGCATCTACCTCACCGGCGCCTACCAGGACATCATGGGCGACCTCCACAACCTCTTCGGCCGCGTCAACGAGGTCCAC
>JAUVVA010000189.1 GCA_030604905.1 Verrucomicrobiota bacterium
CGCGGGTCGGTCTTGTTGATCACGTAGATGCGGCCCTTGCGGCGCACGACTTGGCAGTCGGGGTGACGCTTCTTCGCGGATTTGATGGAGGAGACAACTTTCATAAAAAGGAAGAACACACCGATTCGAGGCAGGGGGTGTCAAACGGAATTTAGGTAAAGCGCCTGATTTCGTCGGGCCGCTTCGGCGCTCCGGAGTGTTTCCACGGAGCGGGTTCAAAAAGCGCGGCCCCGAAGGAGCTTCGGGGCCGCGGGAGGGTGGGCGAGGGGACGGAGGCCGTCGCGGGGGCGCGCTCAGCGGGTGGCGGCGGGGTTGACCCAGGAGGGCGTGGGCAGCTCGGTCATCAGGCGCACGCCGGCCGGGGAGGCGAGCAGGCGCGGCACGATGTTGATGAGCGAGGCCACGGTGGCGGAGTCGCCCGCCACGCCGCCATTGAGCGTGAGGTGGAGGGCGGGGTCGCCGGCGACGACGATGGTGTCGTGCGGGTTCTTCGCATCGAGGAACATCTGCAGGTCGAGGATGATCTTGGCCTCGCCGCCCACGGTGCCGATGGCGCGCTGGTGCAGGCCGCAGGTCTGGCCCTTGGCGACATTGAAGAACTTGGTGACGATGGGGCCCGGGGCGATGACGGGCTCGCAGGTCTCCTCGATCTTCTCGAGTTTCCAGCCCATGGCGTGGGCGAGCAGGGCGAGGGATTGCTGGAAGCCGGCGTGGCCGGCCTTGCCGGCGGCGAACTTGGCGCGGAAGGCGTCGGGCTCCTGGCCGCTGCCGATCTTGGCCTGGAGGGGCTGGCGACGGGTGGTGGCGTTGACCACGCGCTCGACGTAGATGGAGTCCACGCGGCGGCTCACGCCGGTGAGCGTGATGGGCAGCACGTCCATCACGAAGCCGGGGTTCACGCCGGTGCCGACCACGCGCGCGCCGCTGCGGCGGCAGAGCGCATCGTATTCGGCCGTGACCTCGGGCGTCTTGAGCGCGGGAAAAATCAACTCCTCGCAGGTCGAGGCCACGCTCACGCCGGCCTCGAGCGCGGGCCGCACCTGCGCGAAGGAGGCCGCGGCGCTGGAGCCGGCGGTGTGGAGGATGACGTCGGGCCGGGCGGCGGCGAAGAGCGCTTCGATGGTCGGGTAAACCTTCGCGCCGCCGAGCGAGGCCTCGCCGGTGAGCTCGGCGAGCGTGCGGCCGATCTTGGCGGGATCGATGTCCACTCCGCCGACGATTTCCAACCACTGCTGGTTGGCGGCGAGCTTGAGCGACTCGATGCCGATGGGGCCGAGTCCGAACTGGGCGACTTTGATTTTGGGCATGGCGGGAAAAGCAAGTTAAGCCCTCTTGCAAAAGGAAAGGGCGGAGGCGGCCCCCGGCGTGGCGGACTTCTACGCAACGACAGCGGCGCGCGCGCTGCGCTACAGTTCGCGGCCACGGCCACGGACTCGCCGCCGCCGTCTGCGCCGTCCATCACTCCTGCCATGACCCTCACGCTCGCTCCCTGGTGGCTTCTCTTTCTCGCCGTGCCGGTGCTGCTGCTCGGCGAATTGCTGTTTCGCCGCGTGCCGGTGTTTGGCCGCTACAACATCCCGGTGCCGGTGATCGGCGGCTTGCTGGTGAGTCTCGTCGTGCTGGGGCTCAAGTTGAGCGGCTTGCTCGACATCCGCTTCACCACGCAGGTCACGGCGGGCTGGTGGACTTGGCTGGTGACCCCCGAGATCGAGTGGGTGGAGCGTCCGGCCAAGGGCATCAACCTTCCCTTCTTGCTCGGCTTCTTCACCTGCATCGGCCTCAACGCCACCTGGCGCGTGGTGCGCACGGGTAGCTGGCAGTTGCCGCTCTTTCTCGGCCTGGCGACCGTGCTCGCGGTTTGCCAGAACGCCATCGGCATCGGCCTAGCGCGGCTGATGGGCGAGTCGCCGTTGCTCGGGTTGATGTGCGGCAGCTTGAGCCTCACCGGAGGCCACGGGACCGCGCTCGGGTTTTCCCAGACCTTGGAGCAGGCGGGCTTTCCGGCCGCCGCCACCATCGGCGCGGCCTCGGCGACTTTTGGTTTGGTCCTCGGCAGCTTGATCGGGGGCCCGGTGGCGACGCGGCTGCTGCGCAAACACGATCTGCACCCCCGCAAGGCTGCGTTGCGGAGCGCCGACGCGAAGTCGGCCGGCGCCGAGACCAGCGAGGTCTCGCCGTCGGACGACGGCGGCTTGCGGGCGATTTTGAAGGCGATGTTTGCGCAGGGCCGGAAGGTTCTCCTGCACCTCTTCATCCTCGCGCTCGTGATCAAGGCCGGCGCCTGGCTAAGCTGGGTGCTGCAGAAGGGCGGGGTGGTTTTCCCCGCCTACATGGGCGCGATGATCGTCGGCGTGCTGCTGCGCAACGCGCTGGATCTGGCCGGTCGCCCGATCATCGAGAGCCGCGTGGTCGACCTCATCGGCGCGGTGCTGCTGGGCGTCTTCCTCGCGATGGCGATGATGAGCCTCAACCTCGCCCAGCTCGCCTCCAGCGCCGGGCCGATGCTCGTGATCCTCTTCGCGCAGGTGGCCTTCGTGGCGCTCTTCGCGACCTTCGTCACCTTCCGCGTGATGGGTCGGGACTACGACGCCGCGGTGATGGCCGGCGGCCATTGCGGCTTCGGCCTCGGAGCCACGCCCAACGCCGTGGCCAACATGGACTCGCTCGTGCGCCGCTACGGCCCCGCGCCGCGCGCCTTCATCATCGTGCCGACCGTGGGCGCCATGCTGATCGATTTCACCAACGCCCTCAACATCACGTGGTATCTCAACCTGCTCAAATGAAGCGCCCCGGTCCGATCGTCGCCGCCCTGCTCCTGCTCGCGCCCGCCATGCTCGGCGCCGCCACACCGCCTCCGGTGACCGTCACGTCGCGCGGCCTCGTGGTCGCGGCCGAGGGGCACGCGGCCGAGGCCGGCGCGGAGGTGCTGCGCCGCGGCGGCAACGCGGTCGACGCCGCCGTGGCCACCGCGCTCACCCTCGCCGTCACCTATCCGCGCGCGGGCAACATCGGCGGCGGCGGCTTCATGATCGTGCGCCTCGCCGACGGCACCGCGACCGCCTACGATTTTCGCGAGACGGCGCCCGCCGCCGCCACGCGCGACATGTATCTCGACGAGGCGGGCAAGGTGGTCAGGCACCGCTCCACCCGCGGCCACCTCGCCGTCGCCGTGCCCGGCACTGTGGCCGGCCTCGCCCTCGCGCTCGAGCGCCACGGCTCGGGCCGCCTCTCCTGGGCCGAGCTGATCGAGCCCGCCCGCGTCCTCGCCGAACGCGGCTTCACCGTCACCGACGCCATGGCCGAGGATTTGCGCGCGAGCATCGACCTGCTGGGGGCCAACGCCGCCGCGCGCCGCATCTTCTTGCGCAACGGGCACTACTTCGAGGACGGGGATCTGCTGCGCCAGCCCGAGCTCGCCGCTACGCTTGCCCGCCTGCAGGCGAGCGGCCCGCGCGAATTCTACGAGGGCCGCACGGCCGAGCTCATCGCGGCCGACATGGCGGCGCACGGCGGCCTCATCACCCGCGAGGACCTCGCCGCCTATCGTCCGGTCGTGCGCGAGGTGCTGCGCGGCCATTACCGCGGCCACGAGCTGCTCACCATGCCGCCGCCCAGCTCCGGCGGCATCGCGCTGCTCCAGATGCTCACCATGCTCGAGGGCCACGACGTGGCGGCGCTCGAGCCCGCCGGCGCGCCCAAGATCCACCTCTTCGCCGAGGTGATGCGCCGCGCCTACGCCGACCGCGCCGCCTACCTCGGCGATCCGGATTTCACCCAGATCCCGGTCGCCGCGCTGCTCGACCGCGACTACCTCTCCCGTCGCGCCGCCACCATCGACCTCGCCCGCGCCACGCCCAGCCGCGAGGTCGGCGGCGGCCTCGCGCCCGCGCGCGCCCCGCGCCCCGAGCCGATGGAGACCACGCACCTCTCGGTCATGGACGCCGAGGGCAACGTCGTGAGCCTCACCTACACGATCAACGGCATCTACGGCAGCGGCGTGGTGGCCGGCGAGACCGGCATCCTGCTCAACAACGAGATGGACGACTTCACCGCCCGCCCCGGCACGCCCAACGCCTTCGGCCTCGTGCAGGGCGAGGCCAACGCCATCCAGCCCGGCAAGCGCCCCCTCTCCTCGATGACGCCCACCATCGTGCTCCGCGACGGGCAGGTGTTCATCGTGACCGGCAGCCCCGGCGGATCCACCATCATCAACACCGTCGCGCAGGTGATCACCAACCTGATCGACCACGGCCTCTCGCCCCAAGAGGCGGTGGCGGCGAAGCGGTTCAACCACCAGTGGCTGCCCGACGCCATCACCCATGAGCCGGGCTTCGCCTCCGAGGAGGCGATGGCCGAGCTGCGCGCCAAGGGCCACGAACTGCGGCTGCGTCAGCTCTACCCGAACGATCCTCCGCGCTGGTCCGGCACGCAGGGCAGCGCCGAGACCATCGTCGTCGACCTCGCCAGCGGCCAGCGCATCGGCGTGCCCGACGGCCGACGCCCGGGAACGGCCGCCGTCGCCGAGTAAGGGATTTTCCACTACACCTGAACGCGTTTTTGATCACCATGCATCCCGTCCGTTTTCCGCTCGCCCTCGCCTGTCTCTTCGCCGCCGCTTCCGTCGCCTTCGCGAGCGAGGCCGAAGGGCCGGTCCCCGACCTGATCGAGCCCACCAAACAGCACATCCGGGCCGATTACTATGAGAGCTTCGCCGCCAAGCCGCTGCGGCTCGACACCGAGCGCGGGCGGGCCCTGCTGCGCGAGGATTCGGCGGACTTCGGGCCCTTGCGCGAGGCCTGGATCGCCCAGCTCAAAAGCCATTGCGGCGCCGCCTCCGCGGTCGTGGCCCTCAATAGCCTGCTGCCCGGCGCGGGTTTTACCCAGAACTCGATCTTCAACCCCCGCACCGCGCACATCATTTCGCAGGAGACGGTCTACCGGATCGGCTTCACGCTCGAGGAACTGACCGAGATGGTCCGCACCGTCTCGGGGCTGCGCGCGGAGCGTTTTCATGCCGGCGCGGGCGAGGGCGAGCATGGTTACGAGGCCTGGCTCGCGGCGCTGCGCGCCAACCGCGACAACCCGCGCGACCGCATCCTTTGCAACTTCGCGACCGGCTGGCTGCGCGAGCGCAAAAACAGCGGCGGGCACTTCTCGCCCGTTGCCGACTACAACGAGGCCGAGAACAAGGTGCTCATCCTTGAGGTGAGCGGCTCGCGCCCCGCCTTCTGGGTCGACGCGCGTGAGATGTATGACGCGATGAACCAGGTGGACAAGGTCTGCGACCGCGTGCGCGGTTGGATCGTCGTGTCGCGGGACTGAACCGCGAATGAGTGGAGGAGGGGACCAAGGCAGGGGTTGAACCGCTAATAGAACGGCTCAAGGAGCGTTCCTTGGAGAGCCAATGGCCGCGCAGTTGTGGCGAACTGACGGTGACCAAAATTCAAACCGAGGCATTGCCATCGAAAACCGCTGTCCCGCAGGGACCGCTCTTATACCGACAGTTGTGAAGAACTAGACTTTTGGTGCCTGGAATTTAATCACAGATCGCACAGATATCACGGATAGTAAGCAGGATGTTCGCCAGTCATTTTTTGCGCCCATCCGCGTGATCAGCGGTTAAAGCCCTGCCTTTTCCCCATCTGTGCCCATCCGTGTAATCTGTGGTTAAAGTCTGATCTTTTTAGCTTCTGGTATTACCGAGGAACGTTCCTTGAGCCGTTCCATTAGCGGTTTTTCCTCCGGATCGAAACCTCCGCTTAGCCGTTCTGTTCCCTCAGCGGTTTTCTCCCGTGCTCGTGAAAAGCCCACCGCTACGCCGCGCGCGAGGGTAGTTTCACGCCGTCGTCTCACGGCACGCTCTTCGCTACACTCTCTCTCTTGATGAACGCCACGCTTCCTCCCCCGCCCGCCGCCTCGAAAAAATCCGCAGTCGCTCGCGACCCCTCCAAACCGATGAGCGTCAATCGCGCGCTCCTGAAGTGGGTCGAGAAGATGGCCGCGCTCACCGAGCCGGCGCGCATCCACTGGGTCGACGGTTCGGAGGCGGAATACGACGCGCTCTGCGCCGAGCTCGTCTCCGCCGGCACCTTCACCAAGCTCGATGAAAAGCTCTGGCCCGGCTGCTTCCTCGCCCGCTCCGATCCCACCGACGTGGCGCGCGTCGAGGACCGCACCTTCATCTGCTCGCTCTCCAAGGACGCCGCCGGCCCCACCAACCACTGGGTGGAGCCCTTCGAGATGCGCAAAAAATTGAAGGGACTCTTCGCCGGCTGCATGCGCGGCCGCACGATGTATGTGTTGCCCTTCTCGATGGGCCCGGTCGGCTCGCCGCTCTCGCAGATCGGCGTGGAGCTCACCGACTCGCCCTACGTCGTGGTCAACATGC
>JAUVVA010000035.1 GCA_030604905.1 Verrucomicrobiota bacterium
GAGGAAACGCACCTCGATGCCGGTCTTGAGCGCGAGGGGGAGGAGGCGAAGGGCGGCTTTTTGGCCGGCGTTGTCGCTGTCGAAAAAGCACTCCAGCTCGGAGTGGTAGCGCCGCAGGAGGATGAGTTGCCCCACGGTGATCGAGGTGCCTTGCGGGGCGATGGCGGTCTTGAGCCCGACGGACCAGCAGCGGAGGGCGTCGAGCTGGCCCTCGACCATGACGAAGGGTTTGCCGTCGCCGACGTGGGCGCGGGCGCGGTCGCGGTTGAAGAGCAGGTTGCTCTTGGAGAAGATGGGCGTCTCGGGCGAGTTGACGTATTTGGCCTCGTGCGCGGGGTCGTCCTGCGGGGTGAGGTCGGTCTGGCGGGCGGTGAAGGCGACCACGCGGCCCTGGTGGTCGCGGATCGGGATCATGAGGCGGCCGCGGAAGCGCGGGCGCAGGGCGCCGACGGTGAGGAGCTGGTCCTCGTAGATGAAAAACAGGCCGCACTGGCGGAGCGCGTTTTCCGAGAATTTTTTGCGCATGAGCGCGGCGGCGAGGCCGGACCCGGCGGGGTCGGCGAGGCCGATCATGAACTCCTCGGCGAGCTCTGGCGCGAAGCGGCGCTTCTTCACCCTGTAGTCGCGCATCCAGGCGCCGTGCTCGGAGTTGGCCTTAAAAGCTTGGTGGAGGTGCTCGGTGGCAAACTCGTGCAGGTCGAAGAGCTCCTGACGCAGGGAACGCTCCTCGCGGGAGGGACCGCCGCCGCCCTCCTCGTATTCGAGCGGGACGTTGAAGCGCTGGGCGAGGGCCTCGACGGCCTCGGTGAAGTTGAGCCCCTCGGTTTCTTGGACGAAGGAGAAGATGTCGCCCGATTTGCCGCAGCCGAAGCACTTGTAGAAACCCTTGGCGGAGTCGAAGTGGAAGGAGGGCGTCTTCTCCTGGTGGAAGGGGCAGAGGGCCTTGAAGCGGTTGCCGCCGGCGCGACGAGGCGTGGCCACGCGGGAGATCACGTCCACGATGTTGATGCGCAGTTTCAGGTCCTGTTTGCAGCTTTCCTTGAGGCGCGGCATCGAGCGGGCGGGTTTGCACTTTCGGCCCGGGCTCTGCTCTGTCAAGGGTTCCGCCCCATGTCGCTCCGCGCGTTTTTCACCTGCTTGGTCTTGCTGGGTTTTGCCCTGCCTTTGGCGCGGGCGCAGGCGCCGGCCTCGGGAGTGGCGGTGCTGCCCTCGGCGCTGTGGGAGGTGCGCTTTCCGGCCGCGGCCGAGGCGGGCGCGGGCGTGGCGCGCGGGGCGGAGGCGGAGCGCTACGCCGAGGCGGTGGAGGCCTTGATCCAGGCCTTTGAGAAAAAAATCGGGCAGCGGCTCGCGCCGGGCGAAAAGGGTCGGGTAGGTCTGAAAATCTACGCGGAGTCGGGCGCGGGCCTGTCGACGCCGAAGCCGCTGGTGCGCGCGGTGATCGCGGCGCTGGTGCGGCGGGGCTACGAGCGGGAGAACATCTTTCTCGTCGGGCTGAACCAGTTTCGCCTGCGCATGACGGGCTTTTTGCCCACCGACCCGCGGGCGACGCCGCCCTTCGACGGGCATCCTTTTTTCGTGTTGGAGTCGGGGCGCTATTACGACCCGGTGTGGTTTTACGACAGTCCGCTGCCCTCGCGTTTCGATCCGATTCTTTCGGGGCGGCAGGACCAGGCGCCGAACTTCGACCTCGACCGTCTCGCCCCGGCGGATCCCACGCTGAAGATCGACGTCGACGCGGACCGGAAGAGTTTTTTGGCGACGCCGCTGTTTCTCGACGCGGATTTCTGGATCAACCTGCCGGTCTACACCGATCACGAGTCGCTGGGGGTGAACGGGGCCCTGGCCAACGCCACGCTTTGGAACGCGTCCAACACCAACCGGTTTTTCCGCAGCTCGCGCAGCGCGCCGGCGGCGGTGGCGGAGATGGCGGCGATCCCGGAGCTGCGGCAGACCTGGGCCTTCACGCTGGTCTCGCTCGCGCGCTGGCAGTTCGTGGGCGGGCCGGCCTTCAACTCGCTCTACACCCGCGGCGAGCCGGCGCTCTGGCTGGGCACGGACCCGGTGTGGATGGACGCGCTGATGCTGGAGCGGATCAACGCGGCGCGGCGCGCGGCGGGTTTTCAGCCGGTGTCGGACATGATCCGCACGCTCGAGTTTGCCGAGACCCTCGGGGTGGGACGCCGCTCGCGGGCGGAGCCGACGCGCATCGAGGTGGGCGGCGCGGCGCCGCGGCCTTGAGCCGAGGCTGCGGGCGAGGGGGCGGCCGGGCGGGGGGGAGGGGCTTCGCGCACTTTCTCCGGCGGCTCCTCGCCAAGCAGTTGCCATGGGCGGGTCCGTCTCCCCACGATGGCGTTTTACCGATGCCCGTTCGACGTCTCGCAGTCAGCCTTTGGGCGCTCCTCCTCGCATCCGCCCCCTGCGCCGTGCTGCGGGCGCAACCCAGTGTGGTTGACTTGAAGAGCGGCGCGCAGCTTCGCGCCGAGGTGCTGGCGGAGCGGCCGGACCGGATCGTGGTCGATCTCGGCTTCACGGTGCTCTCCATCCCGCGCGAGGAGATCGATCGGGTGAGCGCGCCCGGCGAGGCGACGGCGGAGGCGCTCGATATCACGCCGGTCGGGCAGCTTTTCCGCACGGTGCTCAACCCGGCGCTCCTGCCCGTGCAGGCCAACGTGGAACGCGTGGGCGGGGCGGTCGTGCTCGTGCAGTCGCCCACCGGGCTCGGGTCGGGCTTCATCATTCACCCGGACGGCTACGTGGTCACCAATCATCATGTCGTGGCCGGCGAGACGGAGCTGAGCGTGACGCGTTTCGTGCGCGCCGCCGGCGAGCTCGAGCGCGTGCGGCACCAACGCGTGCGTATCGTCGCCCTCGATCCTCGCGCGGATCTCGCGCTCCTGCGGATCGAGGATACGCGCGGGGTCGCGGCGTTTCCCACCGTGCCCATCGGCGACTCGCTCTCCCTGGAGGAAGGCCAGGGCGTCTTCGCCATCGGCAGCCCGCTGGGTCTGGACCGCACGGTGTCGCAGGGCATCGTCTCCTCGCGCAACCGGCTCCTCGACGGCCAGCTCTACATTCAGACGACGACCCAGATCAATCCCGGCAACTCCGGCGGACCGCTCTTCAATCTTCGCGGCGAGGTGGTCGGGGTGAACAACATGAAGGCCATGGCGATCGGCATCGAGGGCCTCAACTTCGCCATTCCCGCCTCCGTCCTGAAAAACTTTCTGCGCAACCGCGACGCCTTCGCCTTCGACCCGCGCAGTCCCAACGCCGGCTTTCGTTACAACGCGCCGCCGCGTCCGGTCGTCACCGGCGGTGTCGAAGCGGCTGGCGGCGCCGACGCGCCCGGTCCGGTCGGTGCGCTCACGCCCTCCGCACCCTCCGCGTCGGCGGCCGCGCCTTGAGGGGCGTCGCCTCGTATCCACCCGGCCCGCGCAAGCGTCTCTCGTCGTTTCGCCTCCTTCTTTTTCTCATGCCCAAACTCCGCCCGCTCGCTCCCGTCTTCGCCCTTGCCACCTGTGCCGCCTGGTTGGCGCCGCTCCCCGTCGCGCAGGCGGCCGAGCCCGCGCTGGAGCGTCTGGTCGGCGCCGATGCCGCCTTGGTGCTTACGCTCGCCGACGTGCCCGCTCTGCGCGCCCGCTTCGCGGCTTCCCCGAGCGGCCGGGCTTGGTCCGACCCGGACATCGCGCGCTTCGTGGCGCCCCTCTTCGCCCACCCGAACTACAAGCGCATGGTCGAGACGGTGAAGCAGGAGACGGGGCACTCCCCGGAGGAGTTGCTCGCCCTGGCTTCCGGGGACCTGCTTCTCGCCGTGCCCGCCGGGTCGCTCAAGATGGGCGGGGGCAAGTTTGACGGCGCCCTGCTGCTCGCCCTCGAGGTCGGGGACAACGAGGCGAAAATCCGCGAGCTGCTCGAGCGGCATCAGGCCAAGGCCAAGGAGTCCGGCGCCTACACGGACAGCACGGAGGACTACAACGGCGTCACGCTGCACCGCGTGCGCCCGGCCGCCGCCTCCGCCACCGAGGAGGAGGCCGCGCGCGCGCTCCACTGGGCGCTGCACGAGGGGCGCTGGTTCATCGGCAGCACGCGCGAGACCGTGACGGCCGCCCTCGACGCGCTCGCCGCCGGAGGCCTCGCCGAGTCGCTCTCCACCTCGCCCCGTCACCGCGCCGTGCTCGACCGCGGCGAGGGCCGTCCCGACTACGCCGCCTATGTGGATTTTCAGGCGGTTTATCCGCTGCTGGTCGCCTCCCTGGAAGCCGCGCGCGATCCGGCCCAGCCGCCCAACATGCTTGGCATCGAGCCGCTCAACGTGATCAAGGCGCTCGGGCTCGATGCGCTCGGCATGGTCTCCACCACCGGCACCTTCGCCGCCGATGGGTCCGGCTCGAGCGACATCGTGCTCAGCTACCAGGAGGCGCGCGGCGTGGTGAACCTGCTCTCCTACCGCGACGGCCCGGTGGCGCGTCCGGACTGGGTGCCGGCGTCCTGGATCAACGTCTCCTCGCAAAACTATTCCGTGGCGGACTTCTACGCGGAGCTTGAGCGCATCCTCGACCGGATCAGCCCGATGGTGGCCGGGATGGCGATGGGCCAGATCAAGGGCTTCGACCGCCAGCTCGGGATCAACCTCAAACGCGACCTGATCGAGAACCTCGGGCCGGCCTTCATCAGCGGCGTGGTGCCTCCCGCCGGGTCCTCGCCGAGCCAGCCGCCGCCCTACGACGAGATGGAACAGTTTTTCGCCATCGGTCTGGCCGACGCCGCCGCGTTTGAGCGGACCTTGGAGGCGCTGAAGGGGCGCTTCTTCCCGCCCGCGGGCGGCCCGCTCGAGACGCGCGAGTATCTCGAACGCAAGCTGCACGTTTTCACCCCGCCGATGCCGGGGGCCAAACCCTTCGCCTACTCGATCACCGATGGCTGGCTGCTCTTCTCCATGGGCTCGCCGGGCCCTCTCGAAGCCGTGCTCCAGGCGATGCACAATCCGGAGGGCACGAGTTCCTTCTGGGCGCGCGAGGACGTGCGCGCCGCGCTCGACCGCACGCCCGGCTCGGCCTTCAGCGTGCAGTTCGTCGATCTGCGCGCGCTCTTCGCCTCGGTCTCGGCCTTGCTGGCCAAGAACCAGGCCGAGCGCGGCGGCGAGGCGCCCGTGCTGGTGGATGGCGGCGCGGTGCCGAGCGTCGAGGCCTTCGCGCGATACTACTCCTACGTCGTCACCCACGGCGAGCGCGGCTCGCGGACCTTGTCGTTGAAGAGCGTGACGCCGGCGCAGCCCGCGCCCTGAGCGGCGCCGGGCGGCTCGCCGCCGCTCGAGGAGCTTTCTTCACCGTAGGTCCTGTCACCGAAGTGACTTGAGTAAATGCGGTCAGAGAATGGCCGCAAAAAGGCGCAAGAGGCGCAAAAAAAGCAGAGTTGCCGGAGCTTTGGATTGATTTTGCGACTTCTGCGCCTCTTTGCGGCCAATTAATTCTTAAAGAGACTTCGATGACGGGACACTAGCCTAGCGGCGGCCTTCGCGGAAGATGCCGTAGACGACGTAGATGGCGATGAGGGCGGCGAGCACGTAGCCGACGACGCTGAGGACGTTGACCACGCCGCCCTTGGCCGCGACGATGAGCGAGCTGCCGATCACGAGGCAGCCGCTGATGAAGCCGAGGGCGATGCGGTTGGCGGAGGTCTTGAGGGCGTCGTCGACGTCGTCGAGGCCCTGGTGCTGGAACTTGATCGTGAGCTCGTCGTGCTCGATGCGGCGGATGATGCGGTGGATCTCGGCCGGGAGGTCGCGGAGGCTGCCGAGGGTGCTGCGCAGCATGGCGCGGGTGTCGCGCAGGACGGCGCGCGGGCCGGTGCGCTCCTTTTGCAGGGCCACGATCACGGGCCGGGCGGCGCGTTTGAGGTCGAAGCCGGGGTCGAGCGTGCTGGAGACCTCCTCGATCGAGAGCACGGCCTTGGCCATGAGCGAGTAGTCGCTTGTAATGGAAATCCCATTACGGCCGAAGATGAAGAGGAGCTTCAGCATGGCGCGGCCGACGTTTTCCTGGCCGATGGCGCCGTTGAAGTCCTCGCGCAGGGCGAGGGTGACGTCGCGCTCCATGGCGCGGAGGTCGGCGCGACCGGCGGGGCTGCCGAGATCGGCGGCGATCTGCACGATGCGCTCGGCGTCCTGCTCGACGGCGGCGAGGAAGAGGTCGGCGAGGCCGTGGCGGAGGCGGCGGGTGAGGTGGCCGGCCAGGCCCCAGTCGAGGAAGCAGAGGCGGCCGTCGGGGGTGACGAGCACGTTGCCGGCGTGGGGATCGGCGTGGAAAAAGCCCGCCACGAGGACCTGGTGGAAGAGCGAGGCGGCGCCGGCGCGGGCGAGGTTTTGCGCGGTCTCGGGCGGCAGGCCGGCGGCGTCGACGGGTTTGCCGACGATGCGCTGCATGACGAGCACGTGGGGCGTGCAAAACTCGTCGATGATGGCGGGGGCGAAGACCGCGCCGGGGTCGGGGTTGGTGGCGGTGAAGAAGCGCTGGTTGCGCGCCTCGTGGGTGAAGTCGAGCTCGCGGAGCACGCCGGCCGCGACCTCCTCGACCACGGAGGGCAGGTCGTAGGGCTGGAGGCTGCTGACGCGGGCGTGGAGCTGGCCGGCGAAAAAGGCGATCAGGGTGAGGTCGGTCTCGACCACGCGGCGCAGGCCGGGGCGCTGCACCTTGACGGCGACCTCGCGGCCGTCACGCAGCGTGGCGAAGTAGACCTGGGCGAGGGAGGCGGAGGCGACGGGCTTCTCGTCAAACTCGGAGAAGATGTCGGCGAGGGGCGCATCGAAGGCCTCCTCGATGACGGGGCGCATCTCCGCGAAGGGGAGGGGGGCGACGGAGCTGCGAAGTTTGCGCAGCTCGATGATGAGGGCGGGCGGCAGGGCGTCGGGCCGCATGCTCATGAGCTGGCCGGCCTTGATGAAGGCGGGGCCGAGCTCCTCGAGCGCCTCGCGGATGCGCACGTAGGCGGGGCGGCGGACGGAGGGGCGGGGAATGAAGCGCTGCCAAAAACCGGGCGGCAGCTCGATCTGATCCAGCATCTCGCCGAAGCCGGATCGGGCGGCGACGGCGATGATCTCTTTCGCGCGGACGGCGTGGGTGACGAGGGCGAAGGGGGTCAAGAGCTGGGAGCTGGCGGCTAGGTGCTAGGGGCTAGGGACTAGGAGCTAGGAGCTAGAGACTAGGAGCTAGGGGCTAGGAACTAGACTAGGGCTCGCCGTTGCGGGTGGGGGGAGTGGCGGCGGCGGAGGCGGCGATCTCAAGGGCGGTGACCCGGGCCTCGAGGGCGGCGAGGCGGGCGGTGACAGCGGAGTCGTGCCGGTTGAAGAGCTCGGAGGCCTTGGCGGAGGCTTGGGAACTCATTTCTTCGAATTCACGGCGGCCGCGCTCGGCGATCTTCTCGGCGATGATGCGGGCGTCGTCAGCCTTTAGTTTGCCTTGGCGCACGTAGTCATCGAGGGCGTCCTGCACTTTTTCCTTGGTGACGACCGCGGCGCCAACGCCCGCGAGGAGGGTTTTTTTGATGAGGTCGAACATGGGGCGGAGAATAAGTGCAAAGGCCGCGTCGGCAAATGGAAAGGGCCGCGCCGGAGGCGCGGAATGACCAATGACCAATGACCAATGACCAATGACCAATGACCAATGACCAATGACGAATGACGAATGTGCCGAGCGACTGGGGACAATGACCGGGAGGGGGGACGAAAAAAAGCCCGCGGGCTCGGGGCGCGCGGGCGGGGGAGGCGGGCGGGACGGGAGCGTGTCACCAACCGACGCTGCTGCGGCGGCCTTGCTTGGTGATTTGCTGCACATCCTCCCAGACGGCGAGGCCGTCACGGGTGGTGGTGAGGCTGAGCTGGAAGGTGAAGGTGGTCTGCTGGGTGTTGCCCACGCGCACGCGGTCTTCGAGCAGCTTGCCGGAGAGGGTGTAGAAGGGGAGCACGGTGCGCTGGCGCTCGCCGGACATGAAGGCCTGCATGGAGCCGACCTCGGCGGCGAGGGGATCCTCGACGCGGCCGTCGGGGCCGAGCGTGGTGGTGGTGATGACCTTGCCGGTGCGGTTGAGGGCGACGCGGATGTTCTTGGTGAGGAGGTCGGTGTCGACCTGCTGCTGGGTGTTGTTGCGAATGCGCGAGACGGCCATGACGGCGGGCTGCTCGGGGGCGCGCTCAAGGACGCCGGAGGCGAGCAGCGAGGCGACGAGGCGCTCGGCGGCGTTGTTCCAGTCCTGGATGTTGATGCGGTCGATCGAGACGACGGTCTGCGGCCCTTGCGGGTCGATGTAGCGGGCGTCGTTTTTGCTGGCGCAGCCGACGAGGAGGAGCGCGGTGGCCGCGGTGGTGGTGGCGAGGGCGAGTTTCATTTGGAAAGAAGTGAAGACGCGAGGCGGGAGGGAGTGATTTAGTTTTCGCGGACCTTGAGGCGGAAGTCGGCGGCGGCGGGGCTGGGGGCGATGGCGGAGACGGCGCGGACTTCGCGGCCTTGGAGCTGGATCTGGCGCCAGCCGGTGGTGGGGCCGGAGAGCTCCATGCCGTCCTGCGCGATCCAGTCGAACTTGTAGGTGAAGGCCTGCGGGCGGGTGCTGCGGTTCTCGAGCGTGACCTGGATTTGCAGGAGATTGCCGGAGACGGTGGCCTGGTTGACGGAGACGATGCCGAGTTTCCGGCTCAGAGAGGCGTCGGTGATGACGCGCTGGTCGGCGACGTAGTTGGGCGTGGCGGTGGGCTCGGCGCGCGAGACGGTGTTGACGCTGGTGGCGCAGCCGGCGCCGAGGAGGGCGGCGGCGAGGGTGGTGGTGAGGACGAGGAGACGCATGGACGATGTGGGATGAGAAAGGGGGAGCGCCCGGGGAAAGGCCCGTTCAGGGTTTCAGGATAAAGTGGCCGACGAAGAGCGGGGAAAACAGGGAGGGGCTTTTCACGTAGACGACTTGGACGGCGGCGGGTTCCAAGGTGATGGAGCGGGCGAGGCCGCCGGCGGAGACGGTGAGTTGGAGGTCGGCGGGGGTCTCGAGGCGGGCGTAGTGAAACTCTTTGGGCAGGCTGCGCCAAGTGCGGGTGTCGGCGATGTTGACGGCGGCCTGGGTGGCCGCGGTGGCGAGGCGGAAGAGGAGGGCGCCGGTGGCCCCGGCCTGGTCCTCGATCTGGCGCTGGAGGACGGCGTCGATGGTGGCCTTGGTGCCGGTGGAGATGATGGCGCGGGTGAGGATGGCGGGCCACTCGTTTTTGAAATCTTGGGCGACCACGCTGTCCATGGAGGCGACGAGGGCGGTGGTGTGGCGGGCGCCGTCGCTGGAGATGGCGGTGAGCGAGGGCGCGTGGCCGCCCATGAAGGTGAGGTCGGGCAGGGCCATGCCGACGTAGGAGATGCTGTTGGTGAAAAGGAAGAGGGGGAGGTCGATGCGGATCTGGTTGCGGAAGGGGGCGGCGCCGGTCTCGAAGATGACGTAGGTGAGGCGGGCGGGCTGGGCGGGAACCGGGGCGGTGGCGGGGCGGAGGTCGGGCTCGGCGTCGATGTAGTCGGCGCGGGCGTAGGGATTTTGCGGGGCGAAGGTGACGACGCGCTGCCAGCTCAAGCGGGCGCGCTCGAGGTCGGCGGCGTCGGTGGCTTGGTGGGTGAAGACGAGGGCGTCGAGGAAGGTGGTGAAGGGGTTGACGTAGTCGCCGTAGGGGAGGATGGCGGCGTTGAGGCGGCTCTCGACGGCGGCGATGGCGGAGGCGGTGCGAGGATCGGCGCGGGCGCGGTCGGCATCGTAGGCGGAGCCTTGGCGGCCCTGCTCGTCGCGCACGCCGCGGCTGCGGGCCTCGGCGGAGAGGCGCTGGGCCTCCTCGATGCGGCGGGCGTTGGCCTGGAGGGCGTCGCGCTGGCGTTGGAGGGCGCGGTTGAGCTCGACGCGGGCGGCGTCGGGGTCGGAGAGGTGGAGGTAGTTGAGCGCCTGATACGTGTGGAGCATCACCTTGTCGTAGCCGCGGCCGCGGTAGGGGAGGTTGGCCTGGTTGGTGAAGAGGGCGCCGGCCTCGGCGCCGACGGAGACGCGGGCGGCGGCCTCGAACTCGTCGATGCGGCGGGCGGCGGCCTCGAAGGCGTCGATGGAGCGGATGAAAGGGGAGATGCGGGGGGAAATGTGCGCGGGGTCGGCGGCGAGCAGGGCCTGGCGGGTCTGGGTCTGCGCGGGCGACGGCGTGGCCCGAAGGGCGGCGATCTGGGCGGGGGTGGCGGGGACGTCGGCGAGGGCGGCGGCGCGGAGGATGGCGCCTTGTTCGAGGCGGAGGAGGACCTCGTCCTTGCCGCCCGCGCCGCGTTCGACGTCACGATCGGCGCTGGCCAGGGCGGAGGCGATGTTGCCGGCGCGGAGGGCGTCGTCGCGCGACTGGGATTGGGCGGTGTAGGTCTGGCAACCGCTCAGGGCGAGGGCGAGCGCGGCGACGCAGACGGCGATGCCGGCGCGGAGGCGAGGCAGATGCATGCGCGAAGGGTGGAAGCGGGAGGCGGGCGACAAGTCGGGCCGGACGGAAAGCGGTGGGCGCGGGGCCCGGTGCGGGCGCTCAGTTCTCCACGCGGCGGGCGACGGCGCCGCGGTCGATGCCGAGATCTTCGCCGACCACTTCGGCGTGGGCGGTGCGGGGGGTGACGCGTTGCACGCGCACGCGGCCGACGGGAACCTCCTCGCGGCCGAGGGAGACGCCGGTGTCGGGATCGATGAGCTCGTCGCCGAGGGCGAAGACCTCCCAGAGCTGGCCGGCGGCGATGCCGGTGCCGTCGCCGCGGTTGAGGGTGACGATGCGGCCGGTCTTGGCGAGGATGCGGGCGGGGTAGGCGACGTCGGCGACGCGCTGGGCGATCTGCTCGCTCATGCGGCGGGTGAGGGAGAGGAGAAGGGCGTCGGAGAGCTCGCCGCCGGTGGAGCTGGAGTGGGCGAGCTCCTCCTCGGCGTCGAGGGTCTGCTCCTGGAAGTTGGCGGTCTCGACGAGCTTGTTGGTGCGGGTCTCGTAGAGTTTGGCGACGGCGGAGAAGCGGATGACGCGGCGGGTGGCGGTGCGGCCGAGGGCGGCGAAGGTGGCGGTCTGGGTGACGTCCTGGAAGTCGTCGATGGTAACGACGAGGGTGAGGTCGGCGTCGCCAAAGGCGAAGGCGCGGCCGGCGGCGGCGTTTTCCTCGATGAGGGCGTCGGCGTCGGAGCGGGCGAGGGCGGTAAACTTGCGGGTCTGCTGGAGGGCGGCGAGGAGCTGGCCGTCGAAGGCCTGGCTCATGCGGTCGATGGAGTTGCGGCGCTGGTTGGCGGCGGCGTTGGCGAGGAGGGAGGGGGTGGCCTTGATCTTGGCCACGGCGAGCGTCTTTTGCGTGGCCGCGGCGGGGGCGGCGGCGGGAGCGGCCGGGGCGCCGTCTTGCGCGGCGAGCGGAGCGGAGAGGGCGACGCAGAGCGAGAGCAGGCAGAGCGGCAGCGGGCGGAGGGCGGTGTGCATGTGGCGGCGCGGGTGGGCGGAAGGAAACAGGGCGAAGCGAGGGGCGGTGGCGGACGTGAAGGGAGGGCGGGGGCGGCTTACTTCAGCTCGCGGTAGCGCTCGGGGAGGATGAAGCGGAAGTTCTCGCGGGTATCGACGCGGAAGAAGGAGTTTTCGAGGGACTTGGCCTCGCCCTCGATGCGGCGGACCTCGGCGTCGCTGAGGCGGGCGCCGTTGCGCAGGTCGTTGAGGAAGGCGGTGGATTCGCGGAAGCGTTTGAGGCCGTCCTCGCTCATGGTCATGGCGATGGTGAGGGTCTGGCCGTCGACGGCGTTGATGGTGCGTTCCCAAGGCTCGAAGCCCTCGCGACTGAGGCGGAGGCGGGAGAAGCCGGGGCGGAGCGTGATGCGGCCGGGGGCGGTGCCGACGGCGACGCCGTCGACCTCGACGGTGGCGGCGAGTGGCGTGACGCGAAACTTGGACTCGCCGACGGTGACGACGTTGTCGGTGCCGATGCGGACGTCGGGGATGTGGAGGTCGGCGGCCTCGACGTTGAGGGTGATGGTGACGGGGGCGGCGGCGGGGCGGGCGGCGGCGATGCGGCCGGCGTCGCGGCGGGCGCGGAGGGAGTGGGTGATTTGCAGCGTGGCGTCGTCGAGCAGGTCGGCGAAGAGGCCGCCGACGCTGACGGAGGTGGCGGGGCCGCCTTGCTCGGTGCGGGTGGCTTTGACGACATCGCCGGTGAGGGCGCCACCGGCGCGGGCGTCGAGGACGCGGTAGGCGAGGCGGAGCGTGTAGTCGTGGTTGTTGAGCGTCTGGCCGTAGGCGGTGACGCGGCGGGTGGTCTCGGCGTAGGAGACGATGGAGGCGTGGACGAGGTAGTCGGCGCCGAGGGCCTGGGCGAGGCGGAGGGCGCTGGACTGGTCGAGGAAGGCGGCTTCGGCGGAGGCGGCGGCGCGGGCGGACTCGCGGTCGACGGGGGCGCCGGGCGGGGTGAAGGCGCGCAGGTTGGAGGCGACGACCTCGCGCGAGATGAGCAGGAAGCCGAGGTCGGCGAGGCGGGCGGAGAGGAGGTCCTCGAGCGGGGAGAGCTGGGCGTCGAGGGCGGGCTCGGCGCGGTTGGTGACGACGAGCGCGGCGCTGAGCGTGGCGGGGGCGGCCGGGGTCGGATCGGGCGAAGCGGTGGTCTGGCAGAAGGCGGGGGCGGCTAGGCCGAGGCCGAAGGCCAGGGCGGCAAGGAGGCGCGGGAGCTTCATGGAGTGGAGCGAAGGTGGGACAGAGAACCGGGCCGAATGTGCCCGAGGTGGCGGCCAGCACAACGGGAAATTCCCCCAGGGCGGCGCAAGGTCCTGGTCGGAGGGGGCTTGGGCCGGGTGGTGGGAGGGGGGCGCGCTTTGGCGGGCGGGTGACAGGGCTTGCAGCGGAGGAGTCGGAACCGTGAGGTTGGCGGCTTTGGCTTCGTCTCCGCACTTCGCACGCTATGCCGCAATGGACTCATGAGCTTCGGCCGACCCTCGCTTTGGCGCTGCCGATCATGCTCGGGCAGGTGAGCCAGATGCTGATGGGTATCGCCGACAGCATGATGATCGGGCGGGTGGGCACGGTGGAGTTGGCGGCGGCCTCGTTCACCGGGGCGGTGTTCAACCTGATCCTGGTGGGTTGCATCGGGCTGTTGCAGCCGGGCTCGGTCTTGGTGGCGCGGGCGAACGGGGCGGGGCGGCCGGAGGAGGCCGGGCTGTGGCTGCGGCATGCGCGTTGGGTCGCCTGGACGGCGGGCCTGGGGCTGGCGGGCTTGATGGCGGCGAGCCTGCTGGTGGCGGACAAGTTTGGACAGCCGGCGGAGGTGGTGGAGTCGATGGGCGTCTACTACGCGCTGATCGCGGCCTCGCTGGTGCCGGCGATGTTGTTCCAGGTGGACCGGCAGTTTTCGGAGGCGCTGGGGCGGCCTTGGGAGCCCCTGGCGATCCTGCTGGGCGGGGCGGCGCTGAACGTGCTGCTCAACTGGATGTTCATCTACGGTCGGCTGGGCGCGCCGGCCTGGGGGCTGGAGGGGGCGGGCTTCGCGACCTTGGTCGCGCGGGTGGCGGTGGTGCTGGGGCTGCGCGGCTGGCTGGCCTGGGTGAGGGGCTTTGCGGTGGCGGTGCGCGCGGCGCGGGAGTCGCGCATCACGGCGCCACGGGTGCGCGAGATGCTGGCGCTGGGCATCCCGATGGGGGCGGCCTTGTTTTTCGAGGGCGCGGCCTTCTCGGGCGCGGCGATCCTTTCGGGTTGGCTGGGCACGGTGCCGCTGGCGGCGCACCAGATCGCCATTTCCTGCGCGGCGCTGACCTTCATGGTGCCGCTGGGGCTTTCGATCGCGCTGACGATGCGCACGGGAGAGGCGGTGGGGGCGGGGCGGATGGACCGGGTGCGGCCGATGGCGGTGGGGGCCACGGTGCTCACCTGCGCGACGGCGGCGCTCTCGACGCTGGGCTTCGTGCTTTTCGGCGAGGCGGTGGCGGGGGCCTTCTCGCGCGACCCGGAGGTGGTGGGCCTGGCGGCGCGGGTGCTCGTGATCGTGGCGGTGTTTCAGCTTTTCGACGGCTTGCAGGTCGTATTCGCGGGATCACTACGCGGGCTGGCCGACGTGAAGGCGCCGCTGGCGGCGGCGTTTCTCGCCTTCTGGGTGCTCGCCCTGCCGGGGGGCTGGTGGTTCGGCGTGCGGGGCGGCGGCGGGCTGGAGGCGATCTGGGTCGCCTTGGCGGCGGGGCTGGCGGTGGCGGCGGTCTTGCTCGGCTGGCGCCTGCGGGCGATGACGCGATGAGCGCCCGGCGAAGGCGGGCGAGCGGGCGCGCGCTTCCCGCTCGACGCCTGGGGTGGGGGCCCGCCGGAGGACCGGCCCCGGTCGAGCGGCGGGTTTTTTGTTTTCGCGCCGGATGCGTTCGTCGTTAGGGCTTTCGGATGCTGCCGACTCGCGATGGCTCCCTGCGCCTCTTCCGCTTCTCCGGGATCGATGTGTATCTGCATTGGTCCTGGTTCATCGTCGCGCTGTGGTTGATCTCGACGCGGGTGGAGAACTACTCGACGCCGCTGTGGCCGGTGGCGGAGTATCTGACGCTTTTCGGCATCGTGCTCCTGCACGAGTTTGGCCACGCGCTGGCCTGCCGGCAGGTGGGGGGGCGGGCCGAGCAGATCGTGCTGTGGCCGCTGGGCGGCGTGGCCTATGTGGCGCCGCCGCAGCGGCCGGGGGCCCAGTTGTGGAGCGTGGCGGCGGGGCCCCTGGTCAACGTGGCGCTCGTGCCGCTCTTGTCCGGCGCGATCTGGCTCGCGTTTCACCAAGGCTGGGCGGCGGCCAATCCGGATCTGGGGCGGTTCCTGATCGCGATGAACTTTATCAACACCCTCTTGCTGGTCTTCAACCTTCTGCCGGTCTATCCGCTCGATGGCGGGCAGATCCTGCGTTCGGTGCTCTGGTTTTTCGTGGGGCCGGTGAAAAGTCTCTTCGTGGCGACGGGCATCGGGTTCCTCGGCGGAGGAGCGCTGCTGGTGCTGGGCGCGCTGATGCGGGAAATCTTCATCCTGATCGTGGCGGCCTTCCTGCTCTACAACTGCTGGCGCTCCTTCCGCTTCGCGCAGGCGTGGAAGGCGCACCTGGAGGCCGAGGCGAGGGCGGCGGCGCAGGCGCAAAACCAGGATCCTTGGCGCATGAATTAAACTTCGGCCGCGCGAAGTGCTGTCGTCCGCTTCCGGCGCGGGGCGGGCGCCGAAGACGGTTGCGCGGGCGCGGCGGGCGGCGCAGGATGGCGACGTGATCGCTTCCGTCGCCTTTCGTAATTTCAAGGCGCTGCGTTCGGCGCAGCTGGAGTTGCAGCCCTTCAATCTGGTGATCGGGCCCAACGGCTCGGGGAAGAGCAGCTTGATCCAGGCCCTGCTGCGACTGCGCACGCTGGCGCGCCTGCCTCGACGCGAGCCGGCGGCGGAACAGGAGCGGCTGCCGGACGCCGCCGAGATCACGTTCCGCTTTCAGCCGCCCCACGACGGTCTCGAGGCGGTGCTGGGCTGCGCGCGCGAGGGGGTGTGCGATTTGCTGCAATTCGTGCCGCTGGCCCGGGGGGAAGGCGCCGAGGATTGGGAGGGGCTGCGGGAGAAGATCCTCGGGCTGCGGGCCTACCTGCTCGACCACGTGGCCATCGCCCGGTCGGTGTATCCGGTTTCCTCCGACGAGCTGGCGGCGGACGGGGGAAACCTCGCCGCCCGGCTCGCGGGCCTGAGCGAGCGCGCGCCGGAGGCCTTCGCGAGCCTGCGCGGCGAGTTGCTGCGGCTCTTCCCCGAATACTCGGAGCTGATGCCGCGGCCGGAGCGGGGCAGTTTCGCGCTGCGGCTGGCGGACGCGGCCGAGGCGGCCTGGGTGGAGCCGGAGGACCTTTCGCAGGGCACCCTCTACACGCTGGCCCTGCTGGCGCTGGCGCATGATCCCGCGCCGCCTCCGCTGGTCTGCGTCGAGGAGCTGGATCGCGGCATCCATCCGCGCCTGCTCCGCGAGCTGCGCGACATCCTGTATCGGCTGAGTTTTCCCGCCGACCACGGTCTTGCGCGGGCACCGACGCAGGTGATCGCCACGACCCACTCCCCGCTCTTGCTGGATTTGTTTCGGGACCATCCGGAGGAGGTGGTGATCGCGGAGAAGTGCGGGCGCGCGGCGACCTTTTCCCGGCTGTCCGAACGCGCCGACATCGGCGAGCTGCTGGCCGAGGGCGGGAGCCTGGGGGATCTCTGGTATTCCGGCGTGCTCGGCGGCGTGCCCGAGGAGCGGTCATGAGGAGCGCGCTGCCCGCAGATCCGCAGCGACCCTCGCGGCGACCGCGACTGGCACTGCTGGGCGAATCGGTGGTCGACGAGGCGGCGATGGGCATCCTGACCGAGGCGGTGCTGGGCGGGCCCTTCGAACGGGTGCAACCCAACCTGCGGGCCCGGGGCTGGCCTTCGGTTTTGCAGATCTTGCCGGCGATCGCGCGGCATCTTCATTTTCAAACCGACGCGGACGGCTTGGTGGTGCTGGTCGACGCGGACGACAGCGAGCCGCACACGGCCGCGCACGAGGCGCCGAGCTATTTTCATCCGCGCTGTCGGATGTGCCAGTTGCGGGCGGCGTTTCGGCGCGCCACCAAGACGCTTCCGCCGGCGCGTGGCCGGGAACGGGTGCTGCGTGCGGTGGGGCTGGCCGTGCCGGCGGCCGAGGCGTGGTATCTCTGCGGCCTCGACGAGACGGTGGGCGAGGAAAACTGGGTGGCCGCGCGGCAGGAGGGGGGCGCGCCCTACACGCGACGCGAGCTGAAGCTAAGGGTCTACGGCACGGAGCGCCCGACCCTGCCCCTGGCCCTGGAGCGGGCGAGCGCGGCGGCGCGGCGGCATGCGCGGGACCTGAGGCGTTTGGAGAACGATTTTCCCGGCTTCGCGGCGATGGCGGAGGATCTGCGGGGCTGGAGCCGAAGCCTGGCCTTGCGCGAGCAGGCGGCTGATCCGGCCTGACCGAGCGCGGCTTGCAGCCCGGGGAGCCAAAAGGCTGCATTCCCCGATGCGGCCCGGGGCGGTAAAGGTTTCGCGAATCCGCCGAGTGCTCCGGGGACGTGGCGCGGCAGCCGCCGGCTAGGGTGTTTAGCCTAGGTCGGATAGCGTTGTCGGGACGGTCCTCCGGGCCGTCTCCACCCAACCCTGCTCAACCCTACCGTAATGAAGACCCTCCTCGGAATGATCAGTGGCGCCGCGTTTGTCGGCGCCGCCTCCCTAGCCGGTGCGGCCCCGTCCGTCACCGATAACGGCCAATACAGCCTCGAGTATGTCGGCCAGTCGGCCAACGGCACGCTCGTCGATTTCTCCTGGCAAATCACGAAACTCACGGCCGACGACGTCAGCCTCGGTCACGTGACCTTCGCGATCGACTTTTCGCAATGCGCCCCCGAGGTGCCCTTGCAGAAGTTCATCGCCGGCGGCAGCGTCACCCAAGGCGCCATCACCGACAATTTCGTCGTGCTGCTCGTCTGGCAGGATCCCGACACCGGCCTCGAAGGGGTGAGCTTCACCGGGCTCCACTGGCTCGACGACGCCGAGGGTGCCTCGGCCACGCTCACCCTCACCCTCGACGCGAGCAAACTGCCCGCCGGCTACAGCTTCGGCATCGGCGCGGTGGACTTCGCGACCAAGGCGGGCGCCCAGTCGATCTGCGGTTGCAGCACGCTCTTCCCGGGCTTCGGCACCACGCTCGGGCCCGTGTGCAAACCCGACAAGCCCGAGGAGCCCAAGGGGCCCAAGCAGGGCCTCACCCCCGGCTATTGGAAAAACCACTTGAGCGCCTGGCCCGCGCCCTTCAACGCGTCCACGACGGTGGCGGGCGCCGGTTTCGTGGGCAGCCTCTATCAGGATGTCAGCCTGTCGAAAGCCCTCGACGGCGGTGGTGGCCCCGGCGTGGCCGGTGCGCAAAAGATCCTCCTCCGCGCCGCCGCCGCGGCGCTGCTCAACGCCACCAGCTCGAACGTGAACTATCCGCTCAGCTCGGCCCAGGTGTTGGCGCAGACCAACGCCGCCATCGCGAGCGGTGATCGTGGCACGATGCTCGAGCTGGCCGCCACGCTGGACGCCTACAACAATCTGGGCCTCTGAGGAGCGGCCGCCGCGCGGCCCTCGGACGCACCGTGCGGGTGAAGATTGTTCGCCGCGGGCGCGGTCGGTCTTTCCGGCCGCGCCTTTGCGGAGCGAGCAAGGCGTCGAAACAACAGCTCGAAATCGGGCCCCGCCTTCGCATGGTGCGGCTTGTGCGACCGAGCCGTTTTTTTCTTCTCGTGTTTCTTTGCCTCGCGGTGCGGGGCGTGGAGGCCTCCCCCCGGGTGTTGGTTTTGGCCAATAGCGAAGACCCGGGATCGCTGGAGGTGGCGCGGCACTACGTGGAGCGGCGCGGCCTCGGCGAGGGCGCGATCGTGGCGCTGCCGATGCCGACGACGGAGCAGATCACGTGGACCGAGTTTGTGAACACGATCTGGAATCCGCTGCTGCGCGAGGCGATCGCGCGCGGGGATGTGGACGCGATCGCGATGCGGTTGGTCGACGATGTCGGCCGCACGCGCATCGCGGCGTCGGGCCACCGGCTCGAGGCGCTGGTGATTTGTCGCGGGGTGCCGCTGCGCGTGGCCCACGATCCGGCGCTTTTCGACGAGCGCTCCAATCCGCTCACCGCAAACGCGCCGCTGCGCACCAACGAGGGCGCGGTGGACTCGGAGCTGACTTTGCTGGCGGTCAACGGCGCTCCCATCGCGGCCTTCGTGCCGAACCCGGTCTTCGCCGGCGCCGGTCCGACCGCGCCCGACGCCCTGCGGCAGGTGATACCGGTGGGGCGTCTTGACGGGCCCACGGTCGCGGACGCGAAAGCCCTGGTGGATCGCGCGCTCGAGGCCGAGCGTCTCGGGCTCTGGGGGCGGGCCTACGTCGACCTCGGCGGCCCGCATCGGCAGGGCGACGAATGGCTGGAGGCCTGCGTGCCGGAGTTGACGGCGCTGGGCTTCGAGACGGACGTGGATCGCGAGGGTGCGACCCTGCCGGCGCACGCGCGCTTCGATGCCCCGGCCTTTTATTTCGGTTGGTATGCCGGCAATCTCGACGGGCCTTTCACGGCCCCGAGTTTTCGTTTTCCCCCGGGCGCGGTGGCCGTGCACATCCACAGTTTTTCCGCGACGACGCTGCGCTCCACGAGCAGCGGCTGGACGGCGCCGCTGGTCGCGCGCGGCGTGACGGCGACGGTGGGCAACGTGGCCGAGCCTTACCTGCAGTTCACCCATCAGCCGCAGCTTCTCCTCCGGGCGCTGGCGCGGGGAGACAACCTGGGCGTGGCGGCGCTTCGCTCGATCAACGCGCTGAGCTGGAAAGGGATCGTGGTGGGAGATCCGCTCTACCGTCCCTTCGCGGTGTCGTCCGAGGAGCAATGGGAGCGCCGCGCGGATCTGTCGCCCGAGGCGGAGGCTTACGCGCGGATCCGGCGCATGCGCCTGCTGGCGGCGGCCGGGCGTGGGGAGGAGGCGCTCGCGCTCGGGGTGACGGGGATGCGGCAAAACCCGACCCTGCCTCTCGCGCTCACGCTGGCGGGCATGCAACTGAGCGCGGGCGATGCGGCGGCGGCTCAACGCAATCTCGGCGTGTATGCGGCGCTGCCGCGCTGGCGTCCGGTGGATCGGCCTTTGGTGGTGGCGGCGGCGCAAGCCTTGCAGGCGGCGGGCGCGGCGGAGGAGGGCGTGCGGATGTTTGATCGCCTGCTGGCGGAGACGGACCTCACGCCCCCGCAGCGCATCGCGTGGCTGCGGCAGGGGGCCTCGGTGGCGCGGGCGGCGAACGACTTTACCCGCGCCGGGCGCTGGGAGGCGGAGGCGGCGCGGCTGAGCGCGCCCCCGCCGCCGTCCACGCCGCCCGCCCCGGCGGGGCGGGCGAGACCGTAGGCGGGGCGGAGGCCGCTGGTGCGGGTTTACCAGCGGCCGTGCTCGCCTTTTTTGAGGCCGAGGGCGAAGGCGACGAGGAGCTGCACGGTGCGCTCCACGTCGGCGAGGTCGACGAGTTCGCTCGGGGTGTGCATGTAGCGGAGCGGGATGCTGAGCAGCCCGGTGGCCACGCCGCCGCGGCCCATCTGGATGGCGCGCGCGTCGGTGCCGGTGGGGCGCGGGTCGGCCTCGAACTGGTGCGGGATGCCCGCAGCCTCGGCGGCGGCCACGAGGCGGTCGTAGATGAAGGGGTTGATGTTGGGGCCGCGGCAGATGATGGGGCCGCCGCCGAGCTTGGTCTCGCCGTATTTGCGCTGGTCGCAATCGGGGTGGTCGGTGGCGTGGCCGACATCGACCGCGACGGCGAGGTGGGGGTTGACGGCGTAGGCGGCGGTGGTGGCGCCGCGCGTGCCGATCTCCTCCTGGGCGGTGGCGACGGAGACGACGCGGGCGGCGAGCTTTTTGCGCTGGCCGGCGAGGCGGCGCAGCACCTCGCCGACGACGTAGGCGCCGACCTTGTCGTCAAAGGCGCGGGCCACGCCGACGCTGCCGTGGAGCAGCTCAAAGCCGGGCTGGTGCGTGGCGACGTCGCCGATGCGCACGCGCTCGAGGGCCTCCTTTTTGCTCTTCGCGCCGATGTCGATCCACATGTCGTGGATCTCGGGCACCTTTTTGCGGTCGGCCTCGTCCATGAGGTGGACGGCGCGCTTGCCGGTGACGCCGAGCACGGGGCCGTTTTTGGTCGAGATGATGACGCGGCGGCCGGGGATCATCACGCGGTCGTGACCGCCGATGGTGTTGAAGTAGAGATAGCCGTCCTTGTTGACGTAGCTGATCTGGAGGCCGAGCTCGTCGATGTGGCCGGCGAGGAGGAGCACGGGGTCGCCGGCGGGATTGAGCGTGGCGATGCGGTTGCCGAGCACGTCGTTTTCGTAGAGGTCGGCCGAGGGCTTCACGTGGGCGTCGAAGACGGCCTGGGCCTCGTGCTCGGCGCCGGAGGGAGAGCGGGCGGCGAGGAGCTCGGCAAGAAAGGCGGGCACGGCGACCGGAGCGGCGGCGGCGGTTTTGGAGGCGGGTTTGGATTTGGCCATGGGAGAAAAGGACGGAGGGAGAGGGAGGAGCGGGTGCTTAACGCCAGAGGGGGACGAGGGCGTCGGCGCGCACCCAGCCGCTGTTGCCGTCGGGGAGGACGAGGCGGCGCCAGCCGAGGAACTCGTGGTCGAGGCGGGCGAGGGTGCCGGCGGGCAGATCGGCGGTGACTTGTTGATCGCCGACGTCGGTCGGCACGGCGCGCAGGGTGGCGGAGCGCCAGACGAGGACGGCCGCGGGGTCGGCGGCGGGGCCGACGGCGCGGAGCGCGAGCAGCGCCGCGAGGAGCGCGGTGCTGGTGATGACCAAGGACAGATGGCCGATGACAAATGGAAGAAGGCGTCGGGCGGCCGGGCGGTAGAGGGCGAGCAGGTAAGCGACCGGCGGGAGGACAAGCAGGGCGAGGGCGGAGGCGAGGGCGAGGACTTGCCAGCCGTGGACGGGGAGGAGGAGGGCGGCCGTAGGGGGAGCTTGGATACGGTAGGCGGCGCGGGGGGCGCTGGCCTCGAGCAGGCGGGAGAGGGCGGGATCGCGGGGGCTTTGGAGGAGGGCGGCGTAGGCGTGGGCCGCGGCTTCGTCCCAACGGCCTTGCTGGGCGAGGGCGAGGGCGAGGTTGTGGCGCGCGGCGGGGTCGAGCGGGGTCTCGGCGAGGGTGGAACGCCAGGCGGCCTCGGCGGCGGAGAAGTCGCCGCGCGCGTAGAGTTGGGCGCCGCCGTCGGCGGCGAATGACCGATGCCCAATGCCCAATGCCCCATGAAGAATGATGGCCCAGAGGGCGGCGCGGGCGAGGAGGTGGGCGGGGCGGAGGGCGGCGAAGGGGCTGCGGCGGGGCGGGGTGGCGCGGGCGAGGGCTTCGCGGGCTTGGGCGAGCCATTCGGGGGCGAGGGGCGTGGCGGGGCGGTAGAGGGCGCGCTCGGTCTCGATCCAGAGGGCGGCCCAGACGGGGTCGGGGAGATCCTGCGCGGTGGGAGTCACGGTGCTGAGGCCGAAGAGGGCGCGGGTGGCGTGTTGCCAGGCGAGCAGATCGGCGTCGGTGGCGCCGGACTGGAGGCGGCCGAGGATCTGGCGGAGCTCGGCGTGGGCGGCGCGGCGCGTGCGGAGGGGATCGTGGAGGCGGGCGTGGCGGGAGGCGAGAACGAGCCAGAGCAGGGCGGGGATGAGGAGCGCGAGGGGCGTCCAGTAAAGCGGGCGCGGCCAGGCGGCGAGGGGCGCGGTGGCGGCGGGCAGGGAGGCGAGGGGATCGGCGGGGAGCGTCGCGACCCGCGCGGGGCGGGCCGGGGCGGGGGCGCTGGCCTCGTCGGCGGGGTCGGCTTCGCTCGGGGGCGCGCCCTCGGCGGGCGTGGACGGGGCGGGCGGGAAGCCGGCGCCGGGGCTGATCTCGATGGTGACGGGCTCGGTGCGAAGGGTCTCGTAGGCGCCGGTGGCGGGGTTGAAGACGGAGAGCGTGTAGGGCCCGAGCGTGGTGCGGCCGGGGCGTTGGGGGATGAGCACAAGGTCCTCGGTGAGGGTGGCGTCGAAGAGGGAGTTTTCGCGGTTGGTTTTTTGGGCGCGGGGGGTGACGACGCGAAAATCGCGCGAGAGGCTGCGCGGGCGCAGGCGGTCGATCGCGGGCCAGTTGCCCTCGCCCTCGAGGGTGAGGGTCCAGGTGATGGGCTCGCCGACGGCGGCGGTCTCGGGGACGACGCGGGAGGTGAGGGTGAAGCGGCCGACGGCGCCGATGAAGTCGGCGGGGGCGGGGGCGGGCAGGGGCTTGATCGCGAGGCGGGCGGGCGGGGTGGTGAGCGAGAATTGCTCGAAGGTGGATTGGCCGAAGAAGGAGAAGGGGCTGGCCTGGCCGGTGGGCAGGTTGACGAGCTGGGTGGCGCTGGGGATGGGGAGCTGGGTGGCGGTGGTGGTGGCGGGCGCGACGGCGCGGGTGTTCATGCCGACGAGGAAACGCGGCTGGCCGTTGACCATCGTCTCGGCGCCGCCGGGGCGGCCCCACTCTTCGGCGACGAGCGGGGCGGGGGTCCACTCGAGGGGGGCGGCGAGGATGTTTTGGGTGACGAAGCGACGCTCGACCTCGAGGCGAAACTGGAGCGGGAAAACTTCGCCGGCCCAGACGGGGGCGGAGGGGGGCTCGAAGCGGGCGACGGCGACCTGGTCGAGGGCGAGGCCGCTTTCGCCGACGGTGGCGGCGGCGAGGCGGTAACCGGCGGCGGGCACGGTGAGCGTGCCGGCATCGGTCTCGACGCTGAAGGCCGGGATGCGGATCTCGCCGTCGGGGCGGGTGGGACGGACGTTGAAGGTGAAGGTGACGGTGCGGCGGCGCACGGCCTGCGCGCCCGGGGTGAGGTTGAAGGAGCTTTGTTCGGAGCGGGCGGGGTTGCCGAGAAAGCTAAGGCCGTCGACGACGGGCAGGCTGGGGGTGCTGCGCGGCTCGGCGCCGTCAAAGACCAGGGCGAGCTGGGAAATCTGGTCGCGGGCCAGGGTGCCGGCGGTGGGTTCCCAGCGGACGGACTGGCTGTGGGCGATGCTGGCACAGGCCAGCCTCGCCCACAGCCAGAATGACCAATGACCAATGACCAATGACCAATGAGCTCCGGCGCGTTTGAGGCGCTGGCCAGACATGACCAAGGACCAAGGGGATGGGACGCGGGAGGAAGTGAGCGGCATGAGGCGCGGAAAGGAGGCGGTCACGATTACCAGGTTTGGCGGCGGGATTGGGCGGGGCGGTCGTCGGGCAGCGGGTCGGCTTCCTGGAGGAGTTGGAAAAGGCGGGCGGGGGAGTCGTTGTCGCGGACGCGGCCGAGGCGCTGGAGGTGCGGAGCGAGAGCGGGGTCCTGGGCCGCGGGATCGGCGGGGGCCTCGCGCTCGGCGTCGCGACCGGAGGCGGAGACGCCCCCAGCTTGCTGGGTGGGCTCGTCGTCGGAGGCTTTCTCGCCGGGCGCAGGCGACTGGTCGGCCTGGCCGGGATCGGGCGGCGGTCCGGGGGAGCGCTCGTCGGAAGGCGAGGGCTCGCCCGGCTGTCCCGGTTGGTCGGGTTGGCCGGACTGCCCGGGCTGTCCGGGCTGTCCGGGCTGTTTTTGATCGTCGGACTGGTCGGATTGATCGGGCTGGTCCTGCTGATCCTGCGGCTGCTGAGGCTGCTGCTCTTGCTGGTCGCGGGGCGGGGCTTCGAGGAGGCGTTCGAGGCGTTCGCGGAGGGCGGGCCAGTCGGCGGCCCGGGGGGCGGCTCGGCGGCCGGCCTCGGTGGCGGCGAGGCCGTCGCGGACCGCGCCTTCGGGGAAGGGCGAGCCGGCGGCGCGGGCCTCTTCGCCTCGCTCGGCGGTGAGGGTGGCGAGGCGGGCGAGGTCGGCGGGCTCGAGGCGGCCGGAGGCGGCGAGGCGCGAGACGAGCTCAAGGAGCGGATCGGGCGCGGGCTGCGCGGAGGCGCGCGGGGCGAGGGCGCAGGCGAGGGCGAGCGCGAAGGGGAGGGCGCGGACGAGGGCGCGGGCGGTCGGCATCGGGCGTAGTTTTCGCTTGGATACGCGGGTGGGGCGGGGCGTGACCGGGAACTCGCGCAGGAGGGAGAGCGCGAGGAGCGCGAGGGCGGGGGCGAGGAACCAGGCGAAGAGCTCGCGGCGGCGCGGGGCGGTCTCGGTGGCCACGCGGGCGGCCCGGCCGCGGGCCACGGTGTCGGCGAGGAGCGCGGGCAGGTCGACCCAGGCGGAGGCGTCGCGGTAGACCCCGCCGGTGAGGCGGGCGAGCTCCTGGAGGGTGGCGGGCTCGAGGCGGGTGAGGACGACGGCCCCGCGCTCGTCCTTGATCAATCCGCCCTGGCCGTCGGGCATCATGCCGCCGGCGGTGGTGCCGATGCCGAGGGCGATGATGCGCACGCCGCGCTCGGCGAGCCGGGCGGCGAGGGGGCGCCAGGTCTCGTCCTCGGACTCGCCGTCGCCGAGGATGAGGAGGTAGCGGTCGGGGCGATCCTGCGCCTCGGCGGGATCGGGGCCGAAGGCCTCGTCGGCCACGCGGAGCATGGCGGCGTAGTTGGAGCCGGCGGCGGGAATCATGTGCGGGCCGAGGTCGTCGAGGAAGGTGCGGAAGATCTCGTAGTCGGCGGAGAGGGGGCTTTGGAGGAAGGCGGTGCCGGCGAAGGGGAGGAGGCCGAGGCGCTCGCCGCGGAGCTGGTCGGCGAGGTCGCGGATGAGGAGGCGGGCGCGCTCGAGGCGGTTGGGCGGCACGTCGTCGGCCAGCATGGAGCGGGAGACGTCGACGGCCACGAGAACGTCCCGGGCCTCGGTGAAGGCGGCGGCGGAGAGGGTGGCGCCCTGGGGGCGCGCCAGCGCCGCGACGAGGCAGGCAAGGGCGAGTGCGGCGGCAACGGGGCGGCGCTGGAATGACCAATGACCAAGGACCAAGGACCAATGACGGAGGGTGGCGCGGGGGATCTTGGGGTGGGCTGAGGCCGGGGAGTGGGCGCGACGGAGGGCGGCCGCGAGGAGGAGCGCGGCGGGGAGGAGCAGGAGCCAGAGCAATTGCGGGTGGGCGAAGGTCACGGGCGGCGGAGCAGCGGCAGGGCGGCGAGGAGGAGAAGGAGCGCGGAGGCGGCGGAGGGCCAGGGGTAGAGCTCGGTGGCGACGATCTGGCTGCGTTGCTCGAAGGTGATGCGCTGGGCGCGGTCGATCTCGGCAAAGGCGGACGCGGCGGTATCGGGATCCTCGGCGCGGAAGTAGCGTCCGCCGGTGAGGGCGGAGATGTGGCGGAGGGTGCCGGGATCGAGGTCGGCCATGACGCGGGTGGTGCCGATGCGGCGGCCCTCGGCGTCGAAGCGCGGGAAGGGCACGAGGCCGTCGCGGCCGACGCCGATGGTGAAGACGGGGATGCCGCGGGCTTTGGCGAGCTGGGCGGCCTCCTCGGGGCTGAGGGTGCCGCGGTTGTTGGCGCCATCGGTCATGAGGATGACGAAGGCGCCGGAGCGGCGGGCGTCGGAATCGGCGCGGGCGCGTTCGAGGCGGGAGAGGGAGAGGCCGAGGCCATCGCCGATGGCGGTGCCGTCCTCGATGAGGCCGATGCGGAGGCGGTCGACCTGGCGGGCGAGCCAGGCGTGGTCCTGGGTGAGGGGCGCGAGGGTGTAGGCGCGGCCGGCGAAGGCGACGAAGCCGATGCGGTCGTTGGGGCGCTTGCGGATGAAGGACTCGAGGATGGGGCGGAGGGCGTCGAGGCGGTTGACGCGCTGGCCGTCGAGGGCGACGTCCTCGGCGAACATCGAGGTGGAGAGGTCGATGGCGATGACGATGTCGTAGCCCTCGCCGCGGATGGTGCGGGTGTCGTCGATGCGCTGGGGGCGGGCGAGGGCGAGGACGAGGAGGACGAAGGAGCAGAGGGCGAGCAGGAGGGGCCAGCGGCGCGCGGGCGAGGGGCGGGGCGCGGCCCAGGCGGCGGCGTGCGGTATCAAGAGCACGGATACGGGGCGGCGCCGGCGCAGCCAGGCGACGAGCGGGAGGAGGAGCAGCGCGAGCAGCCAGAGGGGCTCGGCCAGCTGGTGGTCGGGCAGGCCGGGGAGCGGGAGGGGCTGGGCGATCTGGGAGATTGGGAGCACGCGGGGCGGGTGGGGATGGGACCGATAGGACCTACAGGACTTATGGGACCTAGGATTTGCTTTCGCGGCGGCGGAAGAAGCGCACGAGGGCCTCAAGGCGGTTTTCGTCGGTGCCGATCACGTGGCGCGAGAAGGGATCGGGGAACCAGGAGGCGAAGGAGGCGTCGCGGGCCTCGCGCCAGCGGGCGTGGGCGACGCGCTCGGCATGGCCGCGGCCGAGGCTGACCAGGCGGCCGGAGAGGGGATCGTAGGCGCTCAGCTCGCCGAGGTGCTCGGGGTAGGCGCGGTCCCAGGGGTCGTCGACGCGCAGGCCGAGCACGGTGTGGCGGCGGGCAAAGGCGGCCCAGCCCTCGGGGACGGGGCGCGCGGGATGATCGGAGAGCCAGACAACGATGGTGTGGCGGGGCGTGAGCGCGCTGAGCGCGCTCAACTGGAAGTTTAAGGGAGAAGATGAAGTTGAAGGGGGAGTGAGCGGCGGCGCGGGGGCGGCGAAGAGGCGGGCGGCGAGGTGGTGGATGGGGCCGCGGCCGTGCACGGGCGGGGTGAGCTCGGGGCCGGAGGGGCGCAGGTGGGCGAGGCCGACGCGGTCGCGGTTGACCGAGGCCAGCAGGAGGAGCAGGCCGGCGAGCTCGAGCAGAGCCTCGCGGCGGGTGGTGTCGCCGGAGCCGAACTGGAGCGAGGGCGTGTCCTCGAAGACGATGAGCACGGTGACCTCGCGCTCCTCGATGAACTTCTTGCGGTAGGGCTCGCCGAGGCGCGCGGTGACGTTCCAGTCGATGTCACGGACATCGTCGCCGTAGGCGTATTTGACCACTTGGTCGAACTCCATGCCGCGGCCGCGAAAGGCGGAACGGTAGCCGCCGCCGAGCGAAGTCTCGACGGCGTGGCGCACGCGCCACTCGAGGCGACGGAGGGCGGCGAGCGGCGCGGCGGGCGTCGCGGAGGAAGGCGAAGCGGGCGACGCGGGCGGGCTGGGCGGGAGCGGGGAAGGCATCAGGGGCGCGCCTTAATGACCAATGACCAATGACCAATGACCAATGTGGCGGAGGAAGGCGTTTGGCGGACGGGAAAGAGTAACCGATCAGGCGGCGCCGGTGGGCATGGGGGTGAGGGCGAGGACCTGGGCGACGATGGCGTCGGCGCTGAGGTTCTCGGCCTCGGCCTCGTAGGTGAGGCCGATGCGGTGGCGGAGGGCGTCGGGCGCGAGTTCCTGCACAAGGCTGGGCGCGACAAAATCCTGGCCGCGGAGCCAGGCGAGGGCTTTGGCGGCCTGGTAGAGGGCGAGGGAGGCGCGGGGCGAGGCGCCGTAGGAAACGTGGCGCGTCTTGCCGTTGGGCGAGGGTTTGGCGAGTTCGCGCGTGGCGCGCACGCGCGCGAGGAGGGAGCTCTGGACGGCGGGCGCCACGTGCACGGCGTCGACCTCGGCGCGGAGGGCGAGCAGCTCCTCGGCGGAGGAGACGGCCTGGAGGGCGGGGGCTTTGGTCACCTGGCCCCAGCGGCTCATCATGGCGGTCTCGTCGGCGAGGGAGGGGTAGTCGACGAGCAGCTTGAAGAGGAAGCGGTCGGTCTGGGCCTCGGGCAGCGGGTAGGTGCCCTCCTGTTCGAGGGGGTTCTGCGTGGCCATGACGAAAAAGGGCTTCGGCAGCGGGTGGGTGTGGCCGCCGATCGTGACCTGGCGCTCCTGCATGGCCTCGAGCAGGGCGGATTGGACCTTGGCGGGGGCGCGGTTGATCTCGTCGGCGAGGACGAGGTGGGCGAAGACGGGGCCGAGGTGCGGGGTGAAGGCGGCGTCCTTGGGCGAGAAGACCATGGTGCCGACGACGTCGCTGGGGAGGAGGTCGGGGGTGAACTGGATGCGCTCGAAGTCAACGCCGAGGGCGGTGCCGAGGGATTTGACGAGGAGGGTCTTGGCGAGGCCGGGCATGCCCTCGAGCAGGACGTGGCCGTTGGCGAGGAGGGCGAGGAGGAGGCGCTCGATGACCTCATCCTGGCCGACGACGGCCTTGGCGATTTCGGTGCGGAGCTTGGCGGACCAGGCGGGACCTTGGGACATAAGCGGGTTTAGGAAGGAGGGACGAAGCGTGTGGCGGAATTGGGACTGGCGGGAAGGGGGCGGGTTGCCTTCTTTGACGAAAATTGGCGTCGCATGGATTTACCAAACAAAATTCAGGAGCGGCTCGACGCGTTGGGGGTGCTGGCGGGGGACGTCACGGAGACCTTTACCCGTGGCTCCGGGGCGGGCGGGCAAAAGATCAACAAGACCTCGTCGACGGTGGTGCTGCGGCATGGGCCGACGGGCGTGGAGGTGCGTTGCCAGGCGGAGCGCAGCCAGGCGGCGAACCGGGCGCGGGCCTGGGACCTGTTTTGCGAGAAGCTGGAGGCGCGGGTGCGCGAGGCGGAGGCGGCGCGGCGGGCGGCGCAGGCGAAGGCGCGGCGGAAAAACCGTCCGCGGAGCGCGCGGCAGAAGGCGAAGCTGGTCGCGGAGAAGCGGCTGCGGGGGGCTACCAAGGCGACGCGGCGGCGGGTGGGCGAGGAGTAGGGCGGCCGCGGCTCAGGCGAGCAGCCGGCGCAGGTGGTCGAGGAGCTCGGCGAGGTTGAAAGGCTTGGGGAGAAAGGACACGCGGGGCTGGCCGAGCATGCCGCTGGAGGTGCACTCCCGGGTGGCGTAGCCGCTGATGAGGAGAACGGGAATGCCGGGGCGGATCTCGCGGAGGCGGGCGAGAAGGGCCGCGCCGCCGAGACCGGGCATGGTGAGGTCGAGGATCACGGCGTCGTAGGCCTGGGGCTCGGCCTGGAGACGGCGCAGGCCGCTTTCGCCGTCGGCGAAGGCGTCGGCGCGGTGTCCGCGGGAGGCGAGAAGCTCGGGGGTGGTGTCGCGGATGGCCTCGTCGTCGTCGATGAGCAGCACGCGGAGCGGGCGGGCGGGCGGGGAGGCAGGGGCGGACGCGGCGGGAGCTTTTGATTCGGGCGCCGGAGAGGGTTTCGCCGCGGCGCCCGCCTGCTTGGCCCCGGGTTCGCCGGCCTTGGCGGTGGAGGCGACGGGCAGGTAGAGGCGGAAGGTGGTGCCGAGGCCGGGCTGGCTGCTGACCTGGAGGGCGCCTTGGTGGCCGCGGACGATGCCGAGGACGGCGGCGAGGCCGAGGCCGCGGCCGGTGAACTTGGTGCTGAAGAAGGGATCGAAGATGCGGGCGAGGGTCTCGGCGTCCATGCCTTGGCCGGTGTCGGCGACTTCGAGGCGCACGTAGTCGCCTTCGGGAAGCTCGGGGGTGAACACGCAGGAGGCGAAGAGGGCGGCGTCGGCGCGCACGACGCGGGTGGAGAGGGTGATCTCGCCGTCGCCGTCGGGGAGGGCTTCGGAGGCGTTGATGACCAGGTTCATGATGATCTGGCGCATCTGCACGGGGTCGGCGGAGACGGAGGGGAGGGCGGGGGCGAGATCGAAGCGGAGGCGGGCGCGGCGGGAGAGGTTGAGCTTGAGAAGTTTCGCGGTGTCGCGGGCCAGTTCGCCGAGGTCGACGGCCTGGACGGAGAGGCGGCCTCGGCCGGCGTAGGCGAGCATCTGTCGGCAGAGGTCGGCGGCGCGGTGGGAGGCGGTCTCGATGCGGGCGAGCGACTCCTGGGCGGGGTCGGTGGCGGGGAGTTGGGCCCGGGCGAGGCTGGCGTGGCCGAGGATGCCGGTGAGCAGGTTGTTGAAATCGTGCGCGACGCCTCCGGCGAGGATGCCGAGGCTCTCGAGTTTCTGGGTCTCGAGGAGCTTGCGCTCGACGGCGAGGTGGCGGCTCTCGGCGGCGCGCAGCTCGGTGATGTCGGTGGCGATGCCGGCGACGGCGTAGATGCTCTCGTCGGAGCGGCGGAGGGGGAACTTGGAGACGAGATAGGTGCGGCGGCCCTCGGGCATCTGGTAGTTGTCCTCGAAGGAGAGGGTTTCGCCGGAGCGGAGGACGTGCAGGTCTTGTTCGCGCATGGCGCGGGCGACGGCGGAGGGGTGAAGATCCTCGTCCGCCAGGCCGATGAGTTCGCCGCGGGTGCGCTGGTTGCAGGCGGCGAAGGCGAGGTTGACGAGTTGGAAGCGCAGGGAGGCGTCTTTGACCCAGATGGCGCTGGGGTTGTGGTCGATGATCTCGTCGAGCAGGGCGCGGCTCTCGGCGAGCTCGGCGGTGCGTTGTTGCACCTCGTGGCGGATGAGCCGGGTCTGCCGGCGGAGGGTGTTGAGGTGCGCGATGGAGAGGAGGGTGAGGAGGCCGCCGCCCATGAGGGCGAAGAGGGGGGCGACGGGCCGGCGCTCGGCGAGCCAGTCCGCGTTGGGGCGATAATAGGCGCGCCAGACTCGGCCGCCGAGGAGGAGTTCGCGCACGTGGGTGCGAGGACCGAGCCGGTCCGAGGGAGGCGGGCCGAGCGAGGGGGGGAAGCGAGTGCCGCCGATCTGGGCAAAGAGCAGGGTGGCGGGCTCCGAGGTGGTGTCGGTGAGGAAGACGTCGACGATGGGGTGGGCGGAAAAGCTCCAGGCCTGGTCGAGCATGGTGTCTAGCCGGAGCACGACCTGGAGGTAACCGGGGCCGCCGAGCGGCGGAGGGATCGCGGGGTCCCGCGGTCGATCGACGTAGGTGGAGAGGATGATGCCCTCGCCGCCCTGGATGAGGCGGAAGGCGCGGGTGAGCACGCTTTGACCGGGCCGTTGCCGGGCGCCGCGGAGATCGTCGGCGGTGGGGCTGGAGAGCGAGTTGAAGCCGAGCGTGATCTCATTGCCCTCGAAGGGGTAGACGTAGGAGATGATCGCGAACTCGGTGTCGCCGGAGGGCGGGGCCGCGGGGTCGAAGGCCCTGACGCCGTCGGGCAGGCGATAGGTGAGGGAAAAGGCGGGATCGACGAGGGTGCGGGTGCGCTCGACGAAGTCGGGCAGGTCCTCGGGACCGAGCAGGGAGAGCCACTGGATCGCCTGGATGGCGGGCACGCGTCCGAAGGTCTCGGAGGCGGCGCGTTGAAATTCCGCCGCCGTGAGGTCTTCGGAGTTTTCGGCGAGGAGCCGAAGGGCGAAGAGAGCGGAGTCGTATTCGCCGAGGTTCTGGCGGAGCAGGTCGTGCCGCAGGGCGGCGCGGCGCTCGATTTCCTGATCGATGATCTTCTGCTCGGTGACGTGCAGGTAGGCGGCGATGGCGAAGGAGATCAGGGCGCCGAGCAGGCCGGTGAACACGACGCCCGGGTATCCGCGCGGGGCGGCGGGCTTGGGGTCTGGTGTTTCGGGCGGCATCGACGGCGTGGGGGCCGAAGCCGGAGAGTAGGACTCGGCGGCGCCTTGGCGAGGCTTGCCGTGCGGAGGTCGCACCGAGCCGGGGCGCGGGGAGTCCGGCAGGGCGTGGCGGGGGCTTCAGTTTTCGCTCGTGGCCTCGGTCGGGGAGGTCGCGGGGGCGCCTCCGCCGCGGGGCGCGGGGACGATGCCTTCGTTGCCCAGTTCGCGCAGGAGGGTGCCGAGGTAGGGGATGAGCTGCTTTTTGCGGCTGACGATCCCGTGGAGGTCGAAGATCTCGTCGCCCTCGACGGCGGGATAGGTGATGCGAGCGGCCACCTCCGGGTCGCCCTTGAAGAGGAGGAGCGAGTTTTGGGTGTTGATGTCGGTGATGAGCAGGCAGGCGAAGCAGAGGTTTTCGCCGGTGCAGAGCTCGTCGAGGGCGTGGGCGAGGCCCTTGGCGTGGCGCCAGAAGTTGCCGAAGCCGAGTTCCTCGACCTGGGAGACGGCGAAGCGGGTGCCGTCCTCCTCGTAGATCTTGAAGTCGGAGCGCACGACCTTCTCGGGGGGGTTGCCAAGGATGACGGAGCCCGAGCTGAAGATGAGGTCGGCGAGCTGGCGGGCGTCGACGCCGGCGAGGCGGGAGAGCCAGGCGAGGATAATGGCGTCCTTCTCGGTCGAGGTGGGGCTCTGGAGGTTGAGCGTATCCGAGATGATGCCGCCCATGAGGATGCCGGCGATCTGGGGCGAGGGGGCGAGGCCGTCGCGGCGGAAGAGCTCGGCGATGATGGTGCAGGTGGAGCCGACGGGGTCGTTGATGAAGAGGATCGGCTGCTGGGTGGCGAGGGAGCCGAGGCGGTGGTGGTCGAGGATCTCGGTGATGGTGACCTCGTCGGCGCCGGAGACGGCCTGC